>CACZNV010000157.1 GCA_902782645.1 uncultured Ruminococcus sp.
CCATTGTGTGCTTTTTGAAGCACAGTCGGTAATTATAGGTTCTCTTTCGCGACTTGCGTAAAGAGCCCAAAATCTCGATTTTGGAGGAGGTATTATGGTTTCATGTAAAGATAGCCTTGACCCCAGGGCAATAGATTCGAAGAACAGGATAATTAAAGCGTACACGAAACTGTTGTCGCAAAAAGACAGGGATTCCATTTCAATAAATGAGCTCTGCGAACTCAGCCATATTAACAGAACCACCTTCTACAGGCACTACAAATCCCTTTCGGATATTGAAGCCGACATAGAAAACATCGTTCTGGAAAAAATCAACGAGCTGTTTTTGAAGGCCAATTTTCAGGATTATATGACCGGGAGGGAGCAGTTTCTTGGCGATGTCTATAAGTTGATTACATCCGACATAGAGTTCTACTCAATGATTTTGCTGTCAAATCAAAAGATTGGTTTGCTTGAAAGAATCATTCAGGTTGTCAGGGATAGACTCAGGACGACCATGACCGCCAAGACTTCCATTTCGCCTGCTCAGATCGATCTGATTCTCACATTTGTCATTGCCGGGAGAATTGCCGTGTACAGGAAATGGATTCTTGACGGTTATATGCCGCCTGAAGAAGTGGTCTCAGAGACCCTCAGTAAAATATCTGCTTCCGGATTCGATAAGTTCCTGACCGGAAAATGCGATGAGGAAAGTGAGCCCTGACTCGTTTCCAAATTGTTTGCGGCACAGATTCACTGCTTTTCAAGCATTCCCATCCTGTCAAGCCAGTAAAGCACGTGGGATGCGAATCCGTGGCTGCAGCTTGCGACCGGGCTGTCAAGTTCCCAGAGAGTGCCGGTCTTCTCCGCCATGTAGTAAAAATACCCGTCGATATTGTCAAGTATTTCATCGTATCTGCCGTATTTAAATAGAATGTCGAGCCTTAGGTAGTTGCCGATAAACGCGTTGGAAAAAGCAATTTCGGGGTATTTGTTGTTCTGTTTTCTCTTCGGTCCAAAGTCAGCAAGCAGCGTCTTCCAAAGCTCCGGGAATGTATCAGGGGTTGCGATGCCTGTGTGGAAAGCGTAGTACTGGCAGCTCTCTGTGCACTCGCCAAAGGGAACGAGCCTGCCGCCAATGCGCACCAGGTTGTCGCAGAAAAACTTGCCGTTAAACGACTTTTCCCTGATGGTTTGTTCAAGCTTTTCAGCCTCTTTTACAAGCTTTTCGTCGCCGTAAAGGTTCGCGACAACGCGCTTCACCTTGGCGTAGAGCATATTGCTGGGGAAGTTCACGTCCTGCACAAGGTCGTTTGACCTTGACCATTCCACAAAGACCCAGGACTCCAGCTTTTCCAGAAGACCGTCTTCGTTTTCAAAGCGCTTGAAGTATTGAAGCAGTTTGTAAACCTTGTCCTTCGCCCTGTCCACAAGCTCCCGATTTCCTGACCTTTTAAGGTACTCCTCGAGTTCGACAACGAACCACATTGCCCAGTTCGGTATGAAAGTGAAGTCGTAGTGGTCTGCCGGGTAGCACATCGGCAGCATGCCCTCAGGGAGGCACTTGAACGATTCAGGGAGCAAAAAGTTCTCCAGGAAGTTGCGTTCCACCATGGTTTTGCCTGTGAGAACGTGCTCAACCCGCGATGTGAAGAAGCTGTCGCAGAGCCAGCCAGCCCTCTCTCTTGACGGGCAGTCCATGTATATGTCGTAAGTATTTTCCCGGAATGTTTCAACAGCCGCATCGAACACGGCTTTCATTCTCGGACTGTCTGTTTTGATGCTCACCTTAGGCTTCGGGAATCCCACACGCCTTATATGGAGATTTGAAATCTTGGCGGATGATCCCAAGACCGCAATTCTGATGTACTTAAAAAGATAGGGTTCAAAAGTCAGCAGGTCGTGTTTGCCTGCGGGAAGGTCCCAGATCACGAGGGCAGAGGTTCCCAGCCTCAGGAAGTTTACGTCGCCGCCCTCCCCGAGAAGCTCGTCAAACATCGCAAAAACACGGCAATTCTTTGGGCATTCAACGCTGACGCCAATGACTCCGCACAGGTTTTTCTCCATTTCAAACACTGCAAAGCCGTCCTCGCATATTTCCTCAGCGTTTCCCGCTCTTCTTTCAAGGTTGTCAGCCTTGTAGGTCAACTTCTGTGCCTCCCAGGCTCCGCAGATTTCCAGTTCTTCAGGCTTAAAGCCCTTCAGTTTTTCGCAAATTGCGGTTACCGATCTGTCGGAGAAAGGCTCAAAGCTGTCCGCTTTTCCGCACTTTCCTCTTGCGACAACAAACTTTGCGTCCTCCCGATCGTTTTTGTAAAGATCTATTCCCCTTTCGATGAAAACATCTTCGGTTTTTGCTTTAACTAGCCCGGGATTCATTATTGTTTTGGGGTTTACCAGGTTGTACACTTCCGTGAAGTTGCGCTGGAAGGAATACCTTGGTGTCTTCTGAACGCGCTCAGTGTAAAGTCTCACGGAAAATCCGCACTCTTCCGGCGAAGTCGCGGCGATCACCTTGCCGGAGTCGATTATCTCGGCACATACGAAAGGCGGCTCGTCAATGTACTGAAATGAATTGTTGTTGTAACCTGCGACTATGATTCTAATGTCGTCGAGGCCCTTCGGCAGCGGCACCTCGTCTACCCTTGCAAAGCCGTGGCCCGTCCTTGCCGGCCCCATGTTGAAAAGATTGCCGTTGACAAAAAGCTGGTAGCAGCTTGCAGCAGCTATCCTGAGCAGCCCCTCCGAAATCTCCGTGCGGGTTTCGAGCACCAGGCTTATATTCATCTCTTCCGTGCAGTCTGCGGCCCAGACGGGCTGAGCCTCTTTGAAATCAACTCTTTTGCTTAACATGAGTGTCCTCCGTCAGTGTTTTCTGTTCTTTTTCATCCTGATGCCGGCGTTGACCTTTTCAACCGACTCGCGAATATATTCCGGAAGGCTTCTGACCTTCTCCGAAAAAGGCTTGAAGAAGCTTGTTTTCTTGTGCAGGCCGTTCTCCACCGTCTTGATGTGGGTCTTGAGCGCCTCGTAGACGACAACGACCTTCTCTTTCTTCGCAAAGGCCCGTATCCTTGCCACAAGCTTCGCGGAGTGAACGGCGTCGATGATGAACACGCCAAAGAACAGTCCGATCACAAACGAAAACGCCAGGTTTTCGGAGAGCCATTTGAGGGCGGCAAGCACATTGGCGTGTATGAGAAAGAGGTAGAGCGCGCAGATCAGACCCCACGCGAGGGAAAATTTAGGGCAGATTAGGCCCATGACGTTGCCCCACTGGTTCCTGTAGTCCCAGTACCTCACCTTGAGCCACTTGAGAGCGACGAGGCCCGCAAAAAACTCGACAACGGTCATGCTCACAGCCATGATGAGAAGCAGTATAAGTTTCTGCCACCAGCTGTTCATTAGCCCGGTGTCTGTTCCGAGCACCGCCAATGCATAAAGCACACAAAGCCCGGTTCCGTAAAGCGGGAGGTAAGGTCCCACGCAGAAACCGGGATTTATCCATTTCCGTTCCGGGTTGGCGCCTGAAAAGAATCTTCGGAAGAAGAGTTCAAGCACCCAGCCCAAAACGGAACCTATGAAGAACAAATACGCAAAGGTAAGGAAAATGTTCATCGCATATTATTCTGATTTGGCGGCAATGAGATTGCCGACGGTTGTTCTCAGCCTGTTGAAGAGCTCCGTGTCAGTCTTGTAGCTTCCGAGCGAAACCGTGAGCTGCTTGATGATGAGGTCCGACGTGCCCTCGCCGTAGAGTTCGTCGAGGATGGTGAAGTAGTCGTAATCGTCAACGCCGTCCCTGATCGACTCAAGCCTCAGTGACCCGATAGGTCCCGGATAGCCGTCGCTTCCGTACTTTTCAATGTACTCGGGAAGTCCTCCGCCCTGATAGATGAGAACACCGTTGCCGTACGTGTCAACAACCGTTCCCGCAGCTGCATGCTCATACTTTTTGGTCCATTCTTTCGGGTCGCCCCAATCGTTGCACATGTAGTACAGGAACCCGTCAACATCATAGAGCTTCTGCTGCCAGAAAAGCAGTCTGTGCATGATGGATTCGTCGCTGATGGAGAGAGTGATCTCCGGGTTGTGGGGGAATCTTGTGATGTACCACCAGACCTCGTCACCGTTTTCCTTGGCGGCTGCCATTCTGTCCTTGAACGTTCCGAACTTCTTCTCCATGCTCGTGCCGTAGAAGTTGGTGTAGAGCTTGCTGTTGTAGGCCTTGTCGACCTGCGTGTTAAAGAAGTATGTCTTACCGCACCAGGCGTTAACGTCATTTTCAAGATACTTGAAGTAGTCGGTGTTCGTGTTCAGGAGGGTGTTGTAGTGGATCGGAATAATCAGCTTGTGGTCGCCAAAGATATCCGTGTAGATGCTGTTGTAGTATATGATCTTGTCAAGAGCTGCCTTTGACAGCGGCTCGTCGCCCTCGTTCGGATAGAAATATGCCTTGTCGAGCCACTCCTGCTTCTGGGAAACCATGTCGTAGGCTGCCTGCACGTATGCCCTCAGGTATGTCTCGTTCGACGTCGCCTCGGGATGCATCTTCCAGCAGAGCGTGAACGCGTTCATTCGCGGATCGTCAAGGTACTGCTTGACTCTCTGGTCCCAGAACTGACCGCGCTTTGCATAGGGAAGCGTGTAGCAGTTGACCCTGTTCTCAAGGAGATATTCGTAGTAGAGAGCGTAGAGGTCGTCCTCAAGGCCGTCCTGTGTAGTGCCTTCTCTGTTGGCGCCAACGATGACAGCCCACTCATTAAGATCCGTCAGGGTCTTGCAGTTTGACGCCACGGGAAGCGTGAAGTTCCAGACGTATGCGTACACATTGGCTTTTTTGATTTCGTTGCCGTTTTTGTCTTTTACCACAGCGGTTGCGGCATACTGGCCTGCAGGAGTATCAGCCTTTGATTTCACCTTGATGATGAACATGCTGCTCTTGTTTGCCTCCAGCGTGAATTCGTGCTCAAGCACCGGTATCGGGTCGGCAACAGTTTTACCCTCAACGCCGTCAAAGTACCAGCCGTAGCAGATTTCCTTCTCCAGCACGTTGCCGTTATTATCCTTAAAATCGGAAATTTCGAGGGTCAGGTCCTCCATCCTGTTCTTTGAAGAAAGAAGCAGATGGCAGCCTTCGATCTCGTTCTTGGCGAGAAGTATCTGATATGAGTTCCTGCCGTTGGAGGTGATTTCCTCGGCGGGTGTGTTGTAGTAGGAGTGGTCAAACCAAAGAATCAGGTTTGCATCCTCGTGGGCCGCGGAAACAGGGTTGTTGGATATCTCCGGCACCGCATTCACCGCCGATTTCAGAAGGTTTGCCGCCCTGACCGAATCCTCGTAGGAGAGCTTGTTGGGGTCGTCTCCCCAATCGGTTATACCCTCAGGCACGGTGGGTGTCGGCGTAGGTGTGGGGGTCGGCGTCGCAGTGGGTGTGGGTGTAGGGGTTGCGGTGGGAGTCGCCGTGGGCGTTGCTGTGGGAGTCGGTGTGGCCGTTGGCGGCGGCGTGGGCGTTGGCGACGGTGTCACCGATGCCTGTTCCGTCTGCTCCGGGGTTGCGGTTGCGGTGGCGGTCTCGGTCTCAGACGGGGTCTCCGTGGGGCTCACCGTCTCTGTGTTTGCAGGCTCAGCCGTTGAAGATGCGGTTTCCGTGGGTTCGCCGGCAGTCCGGGTGGGCGACTCTGTCTCAAGTGTCGGGCCGGGAACGTCCGTAGGTTCCGGAGTATTTGCAACTTCTGTCGCTTTTTCAGTCGGAGCGGCTGTGTTTTGTTTCGTATTGTCAGTCTCGCCGCAGGCGCAGGCCGCAACGAGAAGCGCTGTTATCATAATCGCCAATAACAAAAACTTGATTTTTTTCATAGTACCTCTTTTTCTAAGCTCTGTCAGCTGTTTTCAATCTTTCACCGTTTCGGTTTCACAGGTCACTTTTAAGATGCGAGTATTGCAAAAAGTTCGCGCATCAGGCTGTCCCTGTGTATAAAAGTGGCTCTCCTGATAGGATGCCTTCTTACGTCGTGGCTGTAATGGAAATCGTACTGCGGAATTGGCGACGGGACTACTTCGGTAAACATAAAGCGGTCGTTGTCGTTAAGAAGCCAGGCAACTGCCGTCACATCCCAGATGATTCTGCTCCAGATCATGCCCTTGGCGTATTCGTCGGCAGCTTCGCAGGTGTGCTTCACCAGGTAGTCGCAGAGGGGATTTTTGCCCTCGAGCCAATACTTCAGCTCCGGACCGCTTGTGTAGAAGGTCGAGGCAACGCCCATGCACGGAAGCTGGACGAAGGGGCACCCGCAGCCCATCACGACCCTCGCGGCGGCGATATCCTGCATCATGTTGAATTCGTTTGTGTCGAACCACTGCTCGCTGTGGCCGCCAAGCCAAACAACCACTATATTTTCCTTAATTTCCGGCTTTTTGATGAGTGCGGAAGCCACGTTTGTGATGGCGCCGATGGCAACCACGTAAAGGGGCTTTTCCGGGCTGTGCTCCATGGCAAGCCTTACCAGTTCATCCGCCGCGGGGCTCTCCACGGGGGTCTGCTCGTCCTTAAGATAAGTTCTCGAGCCCCTGAAAGTCATGTTTTTGAGCTCGCTCTTGCCCATGAGATCAAGCAGGTTGAGAATCTCGTTGTACGAGCGCTCCATGCCGTCCTCGGGAGATGTTGAGTTCGAGTTGAAGAACGGTGCGGCAAGCAGCGCTTTCACATTGCACTTGGGGTGCTTGACCATAAGCGAAAGCGCGAACTGATCGTCTATCTCGTTGTATGTATCCGTATCGAGAACGCAATCGACAACGCCTTGCGGCACGCTGAGATTCTTCATAAACTGTTCGTGAGTCATAGTCTGCTCCTGTTATATATGCTTTATACACAGGCGCGCTCCGCGCGCCGTGTTTCAGGCCTTAATGTTACACTCTGACAGGCAAAAATTCAAGGTATTCATTGGCGGCAGTCGGTGTCAAGTCGGTGTCATGTTTCGACGGAGAAGTGACACCGACTAATGTTCGGATAGAAATTGACAAAAAAGTATTTTTGTATTATTATACCGCTATGACCGTACGTCAATAAAATAAAGGAAAAGGAGTTCACGACATGAAAAATCTCAAGTCTATTATTCCAATTATATTGGTTCTCCTTGCAGAGCTTGCGATCGGCATCACTCTTCTGATTTTCCCGACCCAGTTCACGCAGGGGATCCTTATCACCTTCGGCATCGTCCTAATAGTAGTTGCCCTGTTCCTCATCATCAAGTTCATCATTCTCAAGAAGAAGCAGGAAGAAGCAAGCATTATCCCCGTCATCATCGCAGTTGTTGCGCTGGCCGTGGGTATTTTCGCATCTTGCTTCAGCTGGTTCATCATGAGCACACTCGCCAAATTCGTCATGATTACATACGGTATAATCATGATTATAAGCGGTATTCTCAAACTCAACTTTTACGTTGATGCGAAGCGCGAGGGATATATTTTCTCCACCTTCGTTATCATTTCATCGATTTTCACAATCGTTTTCGGTATTGTAATCTGCGTACTCGCATTCCTTCTCAGCGGAGTCTCAGTCGCCAAGATTCTTGCAATCACCGCAGGCATCGGTCTTATCGTTGAAGCCGCATTCGATATCTTCACCCTTGTGAAGACATTCATCGAGCACAAGAAAGCCTAACCCATTAATCTATGCCGCAATACAGGAGGAGAGCGCCGGCGGACGCCGGCGCTCGATTCGGAGGGGTTGTTAAAACACCGTTATATCAACCGGTGCAAAACAGCCTCTTTTTATTTGCTGTTGAAAAGAAATAACTTGGTTAAAGGTATTTACAAAACATTCTACACAGAGTCTTGGCGGTTTATTAAATAGAACAATGCTTCACGAAACAACATCACCAGAAGCTATAGTATTTAATTCCATATACCAAGCCAAAAATAAATGATGTAAACAATGCCAAGCCGCCTAAAATCAACCCGGCTATAGCAAAACCTTTTTGTTTGCTTTTTAAATACTTAATTCCCGTTACTACTGCCAATATACCGCAGCACCCTAATCCCATGAAAGAGACTATTTGGTTCATGATGGCTGCGAATTTGAGATTTGCAAATCTCACAAGTAAAGTCCATATTGAGTTAAAGAACGCTATGATTCCAAACATCAGAGGAGTCCAGGACATATTAACACCTCTGCCCTCCAGTTTTGCAATCTTCGGTTTTGGAAAGATGTTGATTGCTTCAACTGCGCATCCGCATTTTGTGCAAATTACAGCTTCGTCTAAAAGTTGGTTGCCGCATTTAGAACAATACTTCATATTTAAATCCTCCGTTGTTTAAAGTATTTTAATTATATATCTCTCATGAATAATGTCAAGTTTATTAATTTATGCTATTTTTACAGTACTTTTTGCATTGGCGGCGACATTCCGGCTCCTTGCTGGTCCATTGACAAAAGGCGTCTCAAGTTTTAGAATCAAAGCCATAACATTGGCGTCAGGAAGCCTTTCATAAGCTTTTGGGACAACAGAAAGGAAGTGCAGTCAGCTTAGGTTGCACTTTTAAAAATATCGGAGATTTAACGTACAATGGAATTTGGAAAACCGAAACTTGATAAACGGACAGCTGTCATTCTTGCTCTGACCTTTTTCATAAGCCTTTCCGTCATTCTCGGAATAGCCTGCGGAATGCTTTTTGGCGAGCTTCGCCGCGTTCAGAACGCCCGCATTCAGCCTTCGGCGTCAGTGCCGATTGAAGACAAGAGCATTGCCGATGTCATCAATTACATCGAGAAGCTCATGGAGCTCTCTTCCGTCAAGGAGCGGGACGAGGATTACAAAGCCAACGTCATCAATGCCTACCTTGCCGGGACGGGCGACCCCTACGCGTACTACTACACTGCCGAGGAATGGGCCAAGTCATCCGCGGAGGATGAGGGAAGCAGCTATGGCATTGGCGTCATCGTGAACTGGACCGGGGAGAATATATACATTGCCCGCGTCATGAGCGACTCCCCTGCCGCAAGAGCGGGGCTTCAGATTGGCGACAGGATTAACGGCGTCAACGGAACTTCTTTCGAGGGGCTGACATACCAGGAGGCGGTCGCACTGTGCCGCGGCGAAAAGGGTGAAGAAAAAGTTTATGAGGTGAAGCGCGGCGACGAAACCATGACCGTTAAGATTGTGTGCGGCGATTATGTTGTCGAGAGCGTTTTCACTGAGATTAAGGAGTATAACGGTTCGAAAATCGGGGTTATTGAGATCACTCAGTTCATCTACCCCACTCCGAACGAGCTGAAGAAAGCCGTTGAGCTCTGCGTCAGCGAGAACTGTGATGGCATCATTTTTGACATGCGCGAAAATCCCGGCGGACTTCTCACTTCCGTTCTGGATTCCCTGGACTACCTGCTCCCTGAAGGCGTCACCATCCGCATCACCGCCAAGGACAGCGCCAACAACGAGACCTACAGCTCCGATGCAGCCTACGCCACAGACCTTCCCTACGTCATACTCGCCAATCAGGGCACTGCCAGCGCAGGTGAGCTCTTCACGGCCTGCATGCGGGATTTTGACCGCGCCACTATCATTGGCGTCACCACCTTCGGCAAGGGCTGCGGTCAGACGCCCTACCCGCTTATTGACGGCGGGCACGTCAAGTTCACAACTTTTTACTACGCACCGCCAATTTCCGACAACTACGACGGCGTCGGCATCATCCCGGACATCGAGGTTCAGATGCCCGAGGAGTACAAGGAATACAGTTCTTCCCTGGTTCCCGAGGACCGGGACACCCAGATGATTGCGGCCCTGGATTTTCTCACAAAGAAATAACCAATGCAATTGTATGCATTCATGCGGCTGACTGTTCAGGTCAGCCGTTTTTTTATTTCCGACCGTTGACGGATTCTTGAAAATATTGTTCAATTAAAGAGCTTCGAAGTGTCTTTGGGAATAAAAAGCGGAGGGTTGTTGAGAAGTGAAAATTCGCTTTTTCGGGAGGATTATCATAATACCTCCCTGGCTTAAGTACACCTTTATCGGCGTTTTACTGGTTGCGCTTTCGGTCGCGGGTTTTCTTATAACGAAGCAGGCAAAGTCCGGGGTTGTGGGCACGGTCACCAATCCGGAAAACGGCAGGTCCTACGTCAGAGAGACCTCTCAGCAGACTTCTGTTCCGCTTACGTTTCCACCCGAGACACCGGGGCCTGAGATGATTACGGTGTATATTGTGGGCGCCATCGAAAAGTCTGACGTTTACGACATTCCCGCAGGGAGCATACTTAACGACCTGGTCAAGCTGGCGGGAGGTTTTTCGGAAGGTGCGGATAAAGAAGCCATAAATCTTGCGTCCGCGCTGTCAAACGGCATGATGGTCAGGATTCCGTTTATTGGCGATAAAGATAAGCGCTGGGTTGTGGACGAGGGGACAAGCGGTTCGAGCGGCCATAGCATCTCTAACGGGGGTCTTGTGAATATAAACACTGCAGGGGTTGCGGAGCTTTGCACTCTGCCCGGGGTCGGCGAGAGCACCGCCCTCAAGATTATAAGCTACAGGACTGAAAACGGAGCTTTTGCGGATATAACCGACATAATGAAGGTTGGCGGCATAAAAAGCGCCAGGTTTAACGAGATTAAAAACTTTATCACAGTAGGCTGAAAGCAGGCGGCTTCCCCGGAGTGTGCCTGATCATCTCATGCTTTTGAATTCAAGCCTCAGGATTATCTCTCTGAGCTCTCTTGAGGTTTCTTTACCCGTGGGCTGTTTGAGGGTGTAAAGCGCGGCGCCTGAGACCTTTGCAAGGCGGTAATCATATTTGCTCACGTCAACGGAAGCGGTCTTTTCCTCCGTCACCCGGCCGGCCCTTTTCCGGAAGATTTCCTCCGGTTCTGTCTCCGGGGGCAGAACGTTTATGTGAAGAAGCCCGAATTCTTTTTTGAGGCTTTCTGCGTTGCAGCGGCTTTGTCCGAGGACATCCGAAAAATAAATGGGATTTGTAATCACTGTGAGCGATTTGACGGGACTTCCCGGGTTTACGGACGCTGCGCAAAGAGCGTCTTTCATTGCCGAAAGAGCATCATAGGACCTTACGAGCTGTCCGAAGGCCTCATGGTAGGGACCGCCAACCACTTCGCTCCCTGCGCCCTCTCTCGAGATTGAACCTGTTGACTGGAGCCCTATTCTTGCCACGGAGATACCGTTTTTTGCATATATCTCGCAAAGCTTCGAGCAGAGTCTGACCGCAGCTTCCGTGGACATGGGTATATACGCACCGGCCTCGTAATCCCTGCAGAGCTTGGTATTTTTGACGACTATTGTGGGATAGATCCTGACAAAATCCGGCTTTTGCGCGGCTATTTCCCTTGCCGTGTTAAGGTCGCTCTCTTCGGTGGCCCCCGGAAGTCCGGTCATGGTCTGAAGCCCCAGCACGAAGCCGTTTTCCTTAAGGAGCTTCGACGCTGCCCGGGTGTCCTCCGCGGTGTGGCCCCTTTCGGAAAGTGCCAGCACTTTGTCGTCCATGGACTGGGCTCCAAGCTCGACGATTCCCACCGAGTACTTTTTGAGCCGCTCTGCCGTGATTTGGTCGATTGCATCCGGCCTCGTTGAGATGCGTATGACGTCAACAAACCCGCCGTTTTTCTTCAAGAACGGCGCTGCAGCCTTCAAGTAGTGCTCCTGGGAGGCGGGTTCGATTGCCGTGAAGCTGCCGCCGAAAAAGGCGATTTCAACCTCGTCATACCTTTGAGCCTCGCTCCGGAAGCTCTCGATTTTGGCGGCAATCTCCCCTTCTCTGGGAAGCTTTGTGCTTCCGCTTATTATCTTTTGATTGCAAAAGCAGCAATCGTGTGGGCAGCCTGCGTGAGGCACGAAAATCGGAATAACTAAAATCATTTTTGCGGATTTTTGGAAGCAGGGCGCCCGGGCTCCTGCCGGGCGCCCTGCGCCAACCTGTCAAACTGTTTTAAAGCTTTAAATCATCTCTCCTGCCGGAGCATCGGTAATGCTTCAGGCGTTATTCTCCTGTCTGAGCTTTTCGGGAGATTCGCACCAGGGGGAGTCGAGAGACTCTCTTGCGTTGCAGGGAGCCGCCCATCTGACCGCGTTCTTCAGGATTCTCTGAATGTTCGGATTATAGTATGTGGGATGCTCTTCATGGCCGGGCTGGAAATAGAATATCTTGCCGTAGCCTCTTCTGAAGGTGCAGCCGCTGCGGAACACTTCGCCGCCCTTGAACCAGCCGATGAAAATGATATCCTCCGGAACCGGAATATCAAAGTACTCACCGTACATTTCCTCATGCTCGAGTTCGAAGTAGCCGTCGATTCCCTTGGCGATGGGGTGTGAAGGATTCACGTTCCAGACTCTTTCGCGGTCGTTGTCGCGCCATCTCAAGCCGCAGGATGTTCCCATGAGCATTGTGAAGGGCTTGCTGAGGTGGGCCGAGTGAAGAGCTATGAAGCCCATTCCCTTGAGAACCCGGGCCTTGACCTTTGCCGCAACTTCATCCGGAATCTCGTTATGCTTAACGTGCGCCCACCAGATGAGCACATCCGTTGAATTCAGAATTTCGTCCGAAAGACCGTACTCGGGGTCGCTCATCGTAACCGTTCTGACCTCTATGTCGCTTTCCTCCGAAAGGAAACCGGCAATGGCTCCGTGTATGCCGTCAGGATAGATTATTCTTACTTCCGGGTTGATGGTCTCGTGAAAGAACTCGTTCCATACCGTAACTCTTAACATATTCAAAACCTCCGCATTTTCCTCAGCTGATTTGGGGACAGTCCACCCATCGTTCAAATGTCAAATACTCATTTTATGTGGCTTTATATGGACGGAAACACCACTTGGCGTCTCCGATGTATCCAAAGCAAGCCTGTTTCGGTTCAGGCCTTTTGTTTCAGCATCTCAATGAATGCGCCGGCAGCCGCCTGTTCGGCCTCTTTTTTGCTGCCGCCCTTCCCGGTTGAGAAAAAGCTGTCGCCAAGCTTTTCGGAAGTCACCTTGGCGGTATACACCCGCATGTGGTCCGGGCCTTCCTCGCCAATGATTTCATACCGGGCCCTGTCACCTTTTGCCGCAAGCAGCTCCTGGAGTCCCGATTTAAAATCGTGGACGATAACTTCATTGCTCTTTTCCGAGATCAGCTTTATAAAGAAAGGAAGCATGACCTTTTTAGCCGCCTCGAACCCGCCGTCAACAAAAACAGCCGCCGCAATGCTTTCCATCGCGTCCGAAAGGATCGAGGGCTTCATCCTGCCTCCCGTTTTGAACTCGCCGATACCCAGTTTGATTGCGTCGGGAACGCCAAGGCTCACCGCCAGCTCCGAAAGGGTCTCCTCACAGACCACCGAAGCGCGGATCTTTGACATTTTTCCTTCCGGCAGTTCCGGAAAACGCTCGTAAAGGTAGGAGGCGACAATGAGCCCCACTACTGCGTCGCCGACAAACTCCAGCCTCTCGTTGCTGCGGAGATGGGCATTGGCGTCATATTTCTCGTAGGCATACGATGTGTGCCTCAGAGCGTTTTTCAGCAGTCCGATGTCCTTAAATATGTATCCAAGTCTCTCTTGGAGCTCTTCTGCTCTAAAAGACATTTTCTTTTCAGATCAATCGTTGCTCTTGTGGGCCTCAACATAGCTGACAATGTCGCTGACAGTGTTGATCTTTTCAGCATCCTCGTCAGGAATCTCCAGACCGAACTTCTCTTCAAGAGCCATAACCAACTCAACAACGTCAAGCGAATCCGCTCCGAGATCGTCAATGATGGAAGTCTCGGGAGTGATCTTGTCGGGCTCAGCGGAAAGCTGCTCTGCGATAATTGCTTTTATTTGTTCAAACATTTTGGTTTCCTCCATTATAGTAATCAATCCGAGGTCTGAAACGTTGCCATTTCGACCTTCAGCTGATCAATCATTTTAGCTTCGGCAATCTTATTTGCCTTAAGAAGCACAAATTTTATAGTCCTTGCCTTGGAGCTGCCGTGGCTCTTGATGAGCAATCCGTCAACGCCAAGCAGCGGTGCGCCGCCAAGAACATCCGTATCGAGCTTGCGCTTAAGTCCCATCAGTCTCTTCTTCATGAAAAGCGCGCCCAGCTTTGACATTGGCGTGCCCGTCATAACGCTCTTAATCTCTCCGAAGAAGAAATCCGAAGAGCCCTCGATAAGCTTAAGCATAACATTCCCGGTAAACCCGTCAGTCACAAGCACATCGGTGAGATCGTTGAAAAAGTCTCTCGTTTCAATGTTTCCCACATAATTGAGGGAGGTTTCCTTAAGGAGCGCATTGGCTTCTTTCACGTCAACGCTTCCTTTTTTCTCCTCCACACCGATATTCACAAGGCCCACCCTTGGATTTTCAATTCCGTCCGCGGCCTTCACATAGGCACTGCCAAGGTAGGCAAACTGAACATAGTTTATCGGTTTAATGTTCGTATTGAATCCGGAATCCAGGAGAAGCACATGTCCCCTCTTGGTCGGAACAGCGCTGGCAACCGCAGGTCTGTCCACACCCGGAAGTTTCTTCAAAATCATAACGGCTCCGGCAAGAAGCGCACCGCTGTTTCCTGCAGAAACAAAGCAGTCAACTTTTTTGTCCCGCAGAAGCTCAAAGCCCACCACCATCGATGAGTCCTTTTTCTGCTTCACAGCCCTTGTCGGAACGTCTTCATTGTCTATAATCTCAGTCGTAGGTCTTATGGATATGCGCTCGCCGGCATACCCCTCTTTTTCAAGCACATTCTTTATTGCTTTTTCGTCGCCAATAAGAAGCACGTCAAAGCCTTCGGCTTCGCGTACGGCAAGAATCGCACCTTTAACTATTTCGTCCGGAGCATTGTCTCCGCCCATGGCGTCAAGAGCAATAATCATAAAAATCTCCCGCTTAAGGCAAGTTCGCAGATTTACTTGAAAACTTCCTTGTTCTTAACAAAATACTCGATTCCGGAAACGATGGTCATCACAACCGCAAGTCCCATTACTACATGTCCGACAATTGTAATCCAGTAATTCAGCGGCTGCCAGATCAGTCCCAGCACTTTCGCCGAAAGAAGCGTTGTAAGCGATGTGGTCTGAAGAGTGGTTTTAATCTTTCCGAGTTTGCCTGCGGCAATAACTTTGCCTTTCACCGCGGCAATCTGTCTGAGTCCCGAAACCGCAAACTCACGGATGAGAATGATCATCGAAGGCCAGACGTAAAAATGCCATTCCGCGCAGAAGCAGAGGAGCGCCGCCGTAACAAGCAGCTTGTCGGCAATCGGATCCAGGAACTTGCCAAGGTCCGTCACCTCATTGCGTTTTCTTGCCAGCTTTCCGTCCCAAATATCCGTCAGCTCAGCCACAACGAAAAACACGAGGGCAGCTATGATTCTGACATAGTCAAGCCAAAGCGGAAACCTTTCCTGATACGGAAGCGGGAACGCGGCAATCATAAAAAACGGAATCAAGAATATTCTTGAAAGCGTCAACTTATTGGAAAGAGTCAAATAGACACCCCCTTTTTTTGTCTGCAAACGGCGTGTCCCAAAAAGACACAGCTTGTAATATAAAACAAATCCGCTCTTATGTCAATCGGAATCGGCACATTCCTCTCCCGTCACGTCGTATTCCTCCGCAACAAGCACCTTGACATTGACCACATCGCCAATGGAATGCTCACCTTTTGCGGCAAAATAGACGTTCCCATCCTCCTCGGGGGCCTCCATATAGGACCGTCCCACATAGAATATCCCGTCCTCAGAAACAGAGTCAATTATCACCGGAAACACCTTTCCCACTCTGCCTCTGTTGAACTCCCGCGACACCTTTTGCTGCACCGCCATAAGTTCCTTTTGGCGGCGATTCTTCGTCGACGGAGGGAGCTGCCTGTTCAAATTGGCGGCAGGTGTGCCGTCCTCTTTCGAATATGTGAACACGCCAACCCTTTCAAGTCTCGTCTCCCGCAAAAACTCAAGGAGCTCCCTGTGGTCATCCTCCGTCTCCCCCGGGAAACCGGTAATGA
This sequence comes from uncultured Ruminococcus sp., assembly GCA_902782645.1. Classification (GTDB taxonomy): domain Bacteria; phylum Bacillota; class Clostridia; order UBA1212; family UBA1212; genus UBA1212. Next base: position 15,954 of record CACZNV010000157.1, read on the forward strand.
GGGACGTTCTGATCACGCATCCCGGTATTTTTTCTCTGAGTTCCTTTATTACATCCCTGTAGAGCTTGCCGTTTCCCCGCCTGTTCATGCGTTTAAGCACGCTGTCGCTGATGTGCTGAAGGGGAATATCAAAATACGGCACCACCTTTTTGCAGCCGCTTATTGCATCCAGTATCTCTTCGGTAATCTCATCCGGGTAAAGGTACAAAATCCTTATAAATCTGATGCCTTCAATCCTGTCAAGCTCCGCCAGAAGCTCCGGAAGCAGCGATTTTCCGGCTATATCCGTACCGTACATGGTCGTATCCTGCGCCACAACCACAATTTCTTTCACGCCCTGGCCGGCAAGTATTTTCGCCTCCGAAACGAGCTTTTCCACCGGTCTGCTTCTGAAGGCGCCCCTTATCGAAGGAATCGCACAGTATGTGCACCTGTTCGAGCACCCCTCCGCAATCTTAAGATAGGCATAACTTTTCGGCGTGGTGAGCACTCTCTCGCCGTCAAGGTACGAAAGATCCGTCTCCTCGCAGTCGTCATAATAGCAAAGGCGCCTGCTTTTTTCAGCAGCTGCCCTGCTTTCCGGGTTCTCAGTTTTAATGACCTTTTCTCCGGTTATTATGCTCCGGATTGCTTCGCAGACATTCGAATAACCGTATGATCCCACCACCGCATCGGCCTCAGGAATGGACCTGACAATGTTTTTCCCATATCTCTGGGCAAGGCACCCCGCAACCACAATACCCTTCACATTTCCGGTTTTCTTAAGCTCCGCAACCTCAAGTATGGTATCGATGGCCTCCTGTTTGCTGTCCTCGATGAAGCCGCAGGTGTTCACAACGACAATGTCCGCATCGCCAATGTCACCCGTCACGCCGTACCCGGCGTTCTTAATCAACCCGAGCATTATCTCGGAATCGACCCTGTTTTTAGCGCAGCCCAGGGATATCATTCCCACTTTAACGGGCATGTCTTTTTCTATTCTCGGTTTTTTAATTCTAGCAGCCATAAATCCGTTTCGCGCCCGGCGTTTTCAGCCGGGCGCATCTTTCAATTTTCTCCGAAAATATCGCCAAGTATATCCATAACAAGTCCCTGTCTGAACCCTTTGCTCATAAGATACCTTGCAATCTTTTCGTATCCGTCTCCGTTTTTTGCCTTCTTTTCGGCAATTTCTCTCGCTATCGGCTCGTCGTCCGTGAAGAATGCGGTGACTGCCTCATTGGCGGTTTCACTGTCTATGCCCTTTGCTTTAAGCTCCCGCAGCACAAGGTTTCTTGAGGATTTTCCCTTGTCGGCTTTTTCCCGGGCATATTTTTCGGCGTAGAGCCTGTCGCTTATCTCGCCCTCCGATGAGAGCTCCGCTATCGCCTCTTCAACGACTTCCTCAGAAAACCCTTTTGAAAGCATTTTCATTTTGATCGCCGCAGAAGGTTTTGGTGATGCTTTCGCCAGCGACAGCGACATCGCTCTGCACCTGTTGTAATTCACATCGTGAATTAGCTCCGAATAGGTTCTCCTGTTCTCCTCGCCGGACGCATAAAGGTCGTACTTGAAATACTCTTCCGCACCGAAAACACCCGAAGAACCGTTTTCGAAAGTCACCGTGTAGGTTCCGTCCTCATTCTTCTCATGCTCTGCGGCTATATATTTCCCGTCGCTTTCGCGAAGGCCCTTGGAAAGAGGTTCCCTTATCATTTCACGCCACCGTTAAGGATTTCAATCCTCTTCGTTTTCGGTCTCCTCTATGGACATCGGCACATTGGCGGATGACGTAAGCATAACGGAGCGCAGCTTCTCTTCGATTTCCAGAGCCACCTCGGGGTTGTCCTCAAGGAATACCTTGGCGTTTTCTCTGCCCTGTCCGATGCGTTTTCCGTCGTAGCTGAACCAGGATCCGCTCTTCACAACGATATCATTAAGCACCGCAAAGTCGAGAAGGGATCCGGATTTCGAAATACCCTTGCCGTAAATGATGTCGAATTCCACATTTTTGAAAGGCGGAGCCACTTTGTTCTTCACGATCTTTGCCTTTGTCTTGTTACCGACAACTTCGCCGCCCTCTTTTATGACATCGGTCTTCCTGATATCGATTCTCACAGAGGAATAGAACTTAAGAGCTCTTCCGCCGGTGGTCGTCTCCGGATTTCCGAACATGACGCCAATCTTTTCTCTGAGCTGGTTGATGAAAATAGCAACCGTATTTGACTTGTTTATAACACCCGAAAGCTTTCTCAGGGCCTGCGACATAAGTCTTGCCTGCATACCCATGAAAGATTCGCCCATCTCGCCGTTGATTTCGGCTTTCGGAACAAGCGCCGCCACAGAGTCTATAACTATAACATCAATCGCTCCGCTTCTCACAAGAGCCTCGGTTATTTCAAGCGCCTGTTCTCCCGTATCCGGCTGGGAAACAAGCAGATTGTCGATATCAACGCCAAGGTTCTGAGCATAGATCGGATCAAGGGCATGCTCCGCATCGATAAACGCGGCTGCGCCTCCCGCTTTCTGCGCCTCTGCGATAACATGAAGTGCGACTGTTGTCTTACCTGACGACTCAGGTCCGTAAATCTCCACAATTCTTCCGCGGGGGAGTCCTCCCACGCCAAGTGCGGCATCGAGTCCGATGCAACCGGTTGAAATAGCTTCAACAGCCATGTGTTTGTTCTCGCCAAGCTTCATAACCGAGCCCTGACCGTATTGTTTTTCTATTCCTGCAATCGCGGCGTCAAGGGCAGCTTTCTTATCCATCATCTTTTTCTCATCCATGTTTTTTATCCCTCCACGGTTGTTAAACCTTTCCGGTTTTGTCCGGAATATTTTACCATTTTTCTCGTCCCGAGTCAATTGAGATTATCGGTTCGAAAAAGCGGTATCATCGCCAATATTTCCCTATTTATAGTAATTTTTGAAAGCGTCTTTTCTTCAGTTTCTGTTTCCCTTGTAAAGGAAATTCATCACAAACCCTGCCGGCAGTATTTTTCCCGCAGCATAGGCCGCTTTCATGGAAAAAGTCGGTATGCAAACAGCTTTTCCCTTTGCCGCCGCTTTAAGCGCTTTTCTTGCCACGTTTTCGGGCGTGGTAACGCTCTTTTGCTTATACGCCGGAAGCTCTTTGCCGTCCCTTGCCTTCTTCAAAAACTCTGTGTCGCAGGGTCCGGGGCACACCGCAGTTACTGTGATACCGTCCTTTTTCAGTTCTTTTGACACCGCTCTGGAAAAGCTGAACACAAATGCTTTTGACGCTGCATACACCGCAAATCCCGGCTGGGGCGAGAATGCCGCAGCGCTCGCAATGTTGATGATTTTGGCGTATTTTCCGCAATAAGGCAGGAACTCGCCAAGCACAGCCGCATTTGCCCTGCAGTTAAGGTCAATCACATCCTCCGCAAGCTTTTTGTCGCTGTCTTTGAAATCTCCGTAGAAGCCGGTTCCGGCGCTGAGGACAAGACAGCTTATGCTTTTTTCTCCGTCGTTTAAAAGGCTTGACACCTTTTCAAGCGACTCACTGCTTCGAATGTCCGCCTCCACAAGCTTGATGCGGTCCGTTCCGCACAGTTTTGCAGTTTCCTCAAGACCAGGAAGCCTCCTCGCCAAGAGCCACAGCTCATCAAACGTTTCGGCGTAGTTCCTGCAGAGTTCCACCGCAATCGCCCTCCCTATTCCCGAAGATGCTCCGGCAACAAGCGCAATTCTCAAGCAAATCACCTCCGGTCAAGCCGCCGCTTTTGGTGCAACAGTCCGTATTTTACCGTGATTCTGTTCATGGTTCTCCTCATAGGCCTCGCCAGTATCAGCAAAAAGAACACATTCGAAACCGCATACATTATCGTAAACGGAAGAGCATTCATGGCTGTTACAAGGTAAGAGCTCCAGGAGAACTTTCCGAATATCCATACGGTGGACCACACGTCAATCACCAGCGAGAACATCGGCCCGGCAAAAAAGCCCACTGTGCACAGGATTGCAGTGTGTTTACGAAGTATAGGCCCCAAAAGGCCCGCCACGAGACCTATCAGCCCCCAGGTGAACATCTGAAAGATAGTCCATCCGCCCTGTCCGAAGAAAAAGTTTGACAGCAGCGCTGAAAAAGCACCAACCATAAAGCCCGTCTCGCCGCCAAGGTAAGCACCGGCAAATATCGTCATTGCAAACACCGGTTTAAACCCCGGCGTCGCCGCAAACAACACCCTCCCTGCCACCGATAGAGCCGTAAAAACTGCTGCCAGGACTGCTTTTGCCGCATTGTCGGCTCCTCTTTCGAAGCAAAGCATAAATGCCGCAACCGCCACAAACGCAATACCAACCGCAACAGGCATGAATGCTTTTTTCGGAAGATATACCGCAAAAGTCACGATCATTGCCGGTATAATCAAGGCTACAGCCAGGTAGGCAATTATTCTTTTCAGGGTATTTCTCTCAGCCATTTTCCGTTTAAAGTATCGTACCGCCCGAAAGCACCCCCGCACAGTCTGCGGCAGCAAGTGTGAAGTTGATGTCGTGGGTAACGAACACCGAAGTAATTCCCTCTCCGGAGAGCGTTCGCATAAGCTCCGCAAGCCGTTTTTTCGCCGTGTCGTCAAGACCTTTCGTAGGCTCGTCAAAGAGCATCACATCTGCCCCGGCAAGTATCAGTTTCGCTATTGCGGCCCGTTCCACCTCTCCTCCGCTAAGGTCAAGCACATGGGAATCTAAAACAGAGTCCGTCAATTCGAGCTTTTTTGCTATTTCTCTGATCTTTTCGTCTGCTTCTTTCCCCGTTGCGCCCTTTCTCTTCAGGAAGAATCTGAGGTCCTTTCTCACTGTCTCTTCGATAAACATCGAAAGCGGATTCTGCGTCATGGCTGACAGTTTCCCGTCTATCTTTATCTTGCCCTGCTGAGGCTTCAGTTCGCCGGTCAGACACCTGAGGAAGGTTGTCTTCCCGCATCCGTTTCCTCCGAGCAGTGCAAACACTGATCCCTTCGGTATCAGAAGATCCACACCGTCAAGCACATTCTGACCGTTTCTGTCATACCTGAAAGCCAGATTTCTTACCATAACCGTAGGCGCAGATTCATTTTTATTCTTCCCGTTTAAGGAAAAAACCTTGTCATAGAAGACATCCGTCGCACCGCCGCAGAAATCAGTTTCAATGTCCGTAACCTTTCCGTTTTCAACCTTTACGACACGGTCAAATCTTCCCGCAAACTCCGATATCCTGTGTTCCGCCACAATCACCGTTGTGCCGAAATCGCGGTTGATACTGTCCACAAGATCAAGGAACCTCACCGCTGCAACAGGGTCAAGGTATGTGGTCGGTTCATCCAGCAGCAGTATCTCCGGTTTCAGCATGATGGCAGCAGCTAAACTCACAATCTGCTTCTGACCTCCCGACAGCTCGGATATTCTGCGTTTAAGAAGGCTTTCAATCCCGAAATACGTTGCGGTCCATGCAATTCTTCTCCTGATTTCCACTCCGGAAATGCCCGTGTTTTCGCAGGAAAAAGCGAGTTCACCGTATACGGTGTCCACAACAATCTGCGTTTCAGGGTTCTGCGCAACATACGATACTTTAGAGATAATCTCCGCTCTCGGAATGGAATTGACATCCGTTCCGTCTATCAGGACCCTTCCCGAAACAGTGCCCCTCGGCATAGTTGCAGGCGAAATAACCTTGAGAAGCGTTGATTTTCCGGAGCCCGATCCGCCTGCAAGGAGAATCTTTTCCCCCGCCTCAACGTCCAGGTCCGCACCGTCAAGAACATTTCTGCCGCCAAGGGCATACCTGTAACTCAGGCCTTCGATTCGAAGCTTTTTTGCCATCTAATCCTCCAATCTATAACCTGTCCGGCAGGAAGCAGAAACAGCAGCGCACACGCGACAATCATGGGGATCGCGTAAAGGCCGAATTTCACAAAAGCCGGTGAGGGATAATAAGCAAATCCGAAATCTCCCGTTTTCTCGCCCACGGCAATGAACGCCGCGCAAAACGCGGTGACAAGCAGCAGATCCGTATCGGACTCCCGCCACTTTTTATGCCTCGCAGAAGCTCTTCTTACAAGTCCGTACCCTCTTGCCTTCATGGTCGATGCCATATCCATAGCATTTTCCACAGACCGCTCCGTCACGGACATGAACACCTTCGAAATAATCAGTGCCCTTTTAAAATACCCCTTGCTCTCAAAAATACCCAGCATTTTCTGTGCGGAAAGGGTCTCTCTGAACTTCTTGATTATTTCCGGTATGTATCTCAGCGTAACCGTTATAACAACAGACACGAAAGGAAGCACTTTTCCCAGCGTCATCACAAGGTCTTCGGTATCGGTTTCATCCGTAATGAAAACGCACCACATGGCAACCCCGACAATCATGACTCCTGCCGAAAGTCCGTAATAGAAAGCTTCAAGCGTTATGTGCCGCCTCAGCAGATCGAACAGAATCGTTTTTCCGTCATGGGCAATAAAGCAGTTCATGACTCCAATCAGCAGAACCGAAACAATCCCGCCGCCAATGTACTTCAAGAGCCGCTTAAGCGGTGTACCTCCTGCTGCAAGAGCCGTTACCGCTCCGACCAGGGACATGCCCCTTACCGCAGGGTTTTCCGTAAACATTGAAATCGCGAAAATGACCGCAAAGAAAGCCAGTTTTGTTATCGGATGATAATTTCTGAACCGGTGCATTAACGTTTCTCCCATTGACAGAATAAGTTGTCTTTCGACTCACGTATTCTACCACAAAAAACGCCTGTATTTCAAGAAAATGAGGATCCGCGGAGGAGCTATGCACTTGACGGAAACCAAAAAAAGGACAGCTTCAAAAATCAGCTGTCCTCAAGTGGCGCGCCCAGCAGAGCTCGAATCCACAACCTTCTGGTCCGTAGCCAGACGCTCTATCCAATTGAGCTATGGGCGCATATTCCGGATGGCGGAAAGAGTGGGATTCGAACCCACGGATGGCAAAACCATCGCCGGTTTTCAAGACCGGTGCCTTAAACCAACTCGACCATCTTTCCGTGTCATCCAAAGGCACGGAGCGGATTTTAGCACAATCATGATAGCGTGTCAATGTTTTTTTGCGAAAAACGGTTGTGTTCGCAAACCCATTTTCAAAACGCTTTTGAACAGCAAATCATATTCGGTTAGGTCGGAATTTCTGTCCCGGACTAAGCCGCCGACAGCACAATCCCGCAGTTTTCTGTTATCTTTATCATCACCTCCCGGTCCTTAATTCCCTTCTCGCATTCGCCCTTAACTTCTTCTCCGTCAACGGCAATCCCGTTCAGAGAAAAATCCTCAAGCAGCATTCTTCCGTCCCCCGTGATTACAAGTCTTGCGTGTCTCCTGCTGGCAAACAGGCTGGGCACACGGATATCTGCCCAATCGCCGTCCCGTCCTATTCTCAGGCAAGTTTTCTTATCTCCTGCCACGCTTCTCTCCATCTCAAGAGGCTCAACATCGCCAATACCTCTGACATGAAGCACAAGTTGCTTCGGTTTTTCACATTCTGAGGGCTTCAGCCCTTTCGACTTAAAAAAGCCCAACAGCTTGTCTTTCAATGTTACATCCGTCGTCAGCCCTTCGATTCTTTCTATGAGTCTTTCAAGGTCCTCCGCCGTCTCTTCCGGGTTCTCCTCGGATCTTATTCTCCTCACGTCATCCCGCAAGAGTTCATAATCCGACGCAGGAACACTTTCAACGTCGATGTTAAGAAAAATAATCTTGACAAGGTCATTTACGGTCGTCCTCTCCTGCACATTTTTCAGTCCGGGCATGTAAAGAAACTTGTAATCGGACTCAACGTTCCTCACAATAACCGCATTGTAGTCATACACAAACTCCCTTGCATCGACCCCGTGTTCCTTTGCACACGCCAAGAGCTTCCGCAGGCATGAGGCGATTCCTCTCAGCATTCTCAGTCCGGGCACATCGTCTCCGAACACCGTTTCTTTCAGTGTAGCTCTGCCCCTTAACGTACATGTGTAGCCGTCAGGCGTGACGGTGGCAGGGAGTATTTCAGCCTGGTCGCAGTCGTTCAGAAACTCCTTTTCCTGCAGCGCCCTCTTGTAGCTAATGTAGCACCCTTCTCCTATAAGCCTCAAGGCCGTGGAAGACCTGTCGCTGCTGATCATGATGCAGTTGCCCTGTTCTTTAAGAGCCGTCTCTCCGAAGCGCTCCCCAATATTCTTTTCTTCAGAGAAACCGTTTACCAATCCGTAAATACCCCCTCGGTCTTTGACTCAATGTTCTCAAACATATTGTTTGCGTATCTTGTGATGAATGTTTTGAACAGAAGCGCCAATGCGACAAGCACAGCCACAAGAAGCACTATTTCAACAGTGCCAAGCCCATTGGCGTCGTCCCTAAAACGGCAAAGTCTCTGTCTCAAAGACAGTGCACAGCCGCAAACGGTTTTACTGATTTTCATTGTTAATGATTTCAAATTCTACCCCTCCCCGGTGTTTATTATTTTATAGGCGATAAGCCGAAATTATCAAATTCAAGAGGAAAACAGCCTGATCATTGCCGGCGCCGCAGTCAGGACAAGCACCGCAATAAGGACCATCACTGAGGGAATCACCATCAGTGTTGACGCCTCATCCGCCATCTGTTTTGAAATGGCCTTGCGCTCCTCTCTTTGGTTGGCGGCATGCATTCTGAGCAGCGGCGCAAGTTCATCCGCTCCTTTTCTCGAGTTCTGGATCACCAGCGACACAAACGTACTCACCTGGGCGTCGCCGCACCTTTTTGCAAGGTTTTCCATTGCCGTCTCGGGCTCGTAATAGTAGCCCGACTGGGTTGCAAAATCGCTGACCGTGTGTCTCAGCTCATCGCCAAGGGCTCCGTCCCGCTCTTTCATATAGCCGCTCACAGTCACTATTGCGCTCCAGATTGGAACACCTGCATCCACAAGCACTGCAAGACGCTCGAGAAGGTCCGCAAGACCAAGCCTCAGCTTTCTTGTTTTTTTCTTTGCCTTGTCGTTTATCCCGTGTTCGGACATCACGGTCAGGATGACCGGCACGCCTGCGCCAAGCCCCGCCGCCTCACCAAGACTGAGTCCGAAAACCATGCCGGTCGCAAACGTCAGCGCCCCGAAGACCGGAAGCATCCTGAAAAGCGTTTTCCTCTCCTTTTTCTTTTTTTCAAAGGCCTCTCCGTAGATGAACTTAAGCTTCCTGTTCATCGATTCATTGTACGAAGCCAGCGCCGAAAACCGAATCGCCAACGGTCTCCCCCCCTCTCATAAACCACCAAACCCCTTGATTGTTGATCTTCATATCTCTATATTGCAAAGCTTGCTCCCGAGTATCCAGGCCCCGCCGATGAGCACCATTGCCCCTATTGAGATAAAAAGCCCGGCGCTGCTGCCGTACAAGGTGTCCATGTAACCCTTTGACATGCTTTTTACAAGAAGGACCAGCGCAAAAGGCATAACGGTAATGATTCTGAGGTTGTATCTTGGCAATGCAAGCGAGCCTGCAATCTCCGCATCCGTCTCAAATTTGATGCGTATGTTTGAAAGCGCATTTCTTATCACATAGGCCATGTTTCCTCCGCGAATACCGACAATCGACATGGCTTTTACGCAGCTTATGATGTCCTCGCTCCCGGTCTTTCCGGCAAACTCAAGAAGCTCATCGTAAAAGTGGTAAAGCATCCCCGTCTTTCTGCACACTGCATCAAGCTCCGGAGCGATATGCGCGATTTTCAGCGAACTCCCGTTCCGGCAGTCACCGCACACCGACTCGAAGGCCTGCTCCACAGAATTTCCGGCAGTCACCGCCGCAAGAACCAGCTGCATCGCCTCAAGAAACTCTCTCTCAATCTTTCTCTTTCTTTTTGCCCTGAGTGAGATCAGGAAGCTTCTCATGAAAAAAGGAAATGCCAATGCTGCAACCACAACCGACACATAGATATTGTTCGAAAGTATGAATGCGCCGGCTGTCACTGCGGCAAAGAACGCAAGCCCTGCGGCGGCGGGAATGACCGGATTCACGGCATACATTCCCTCCCCGCGGATAAAAAACTTTCCGAACAGATTCTTAAATCCCGCAGATTTTTTCATAGATTCTTGTCTCCTCCGCAAGCTCTCCTGTCTTCAATCCGTTTTTGTACAAAGTCTTAAGCGCCACCTTCCCGTCCTCCATTCCGGACACGTAGCATATTTCCGAGACAAAACGTTTCATATCGCTGTTCCGCTGCATGTGAACAACCAGATCAAGGCCCGAAGCTATCTGCTTTCTAATCGCTTCACTGTTGATATTTCCCTCCCAGAGAGCCATAGTCTCAAGCCTGGTTATAATATCTCTGGCGCTGTTACCGTGGGCCGTTGACATGCTCCCGTCGTGTCCCGTGCACATTGCCTGCAGCATATCCACCGCCGCAGAGTCTCTGACCTCGCCGACAATAATTCTGTCCGGTCTCATTCTCAAGGCGGTCTTTATAAGGGTTCTCATGCTCACGCCTCCCGCGCCGCCGGGTCCGGGCTCCCTGGTTTCAAGCCTCACAAGGTTGGGAGGCGAAAGTCTCAGCTCCGCGGAGTCCTCAACCGTGACAATGCGTTCGCTGTCAGGAATGAATTTACAGAGAACATTGAGGAAGGTAGTTTTGCCGCTCGAAGTGCCGCCGGACACGAATATATTAACCTTGGCTTTGACGCACCGGGCAAGAAACCCGGCCTCCTCGGCAGAAAGACTTCCAAGCCGCACCAGCTCTTCCATAACAAACGACTTGTCCGGAAACTTCCTTATCGTCACTATCGGCCCGTTTATCGCCACCGGCTTCAAAACCACGTTAACCCTGGAACCGTCCGAAAGCCTCGCATCCACGACAGGCGAACTCTCATTAACAGTCCTGTCAACCCATGAAACCATCGACTGAATCACATTAAGCAGCACACCCGCATCGGAGAATCTTTTGTCATATCTCTCGATTTTTCCGTTCTTTTCGATGTAAATATTCTCCGTGCCGTTGATCATGATCTCGTTCACCTCCGGATCGTCCAGCAGCGGCTGCAGGATTCCAAGCTTACGGTGGGACGAAAAAACCGTCTCCGCAATCTCTTTCTTCTCCTCATCGCCAATGCCCGTCTTCCCCGCAAGTTCCTCAACACACTCAAGTGTCAGCTCCCTGAACTCCCGGTCGGAATACGCCCCGCCCGGCGCCAGTTTTTTCTTCAGCGATTTCTCCACATAGTCAACATAAAAACGGTTAACCAAATCGGCAATTCCCTCCTTCCGTCACTGTTCTCTGCGGGAAAATGATAACATGCGGGAGGGGGTTTTGATAGTCTGCACCGTACGACAAGTTTCGACGGTTTTCGACAAGTTTCGACGGTTTTCGACAAGTTTCGACGGCTTTCGACAGGTTTCGACAAAGGCCGGCGGCACTTGAAAAAACGGAGGGGTGAGAATATAATTGCGGGGCGGATGAGGCCGCAGCGAGAATTGGCGATAAGGAGTCTTTCAGGATGACACAGAAGGAAATGTTCGGTAAAGCGATTTGGGTTGAGCCCGCGGAGAAGACAGGTTTCCCTATTTTGAGGCGCGTTTTCAGAATTGGCGGCTTTGACAGGGTGACGCTGAGGGTCGCGGGGCTTGGCTTTTTCCACGCCTACATTAACGGGCGGGAGGTCAACGACAGCGCATTTTTGCCCCTTAACAGTGATTTTGAGGAGAGGAAGGACTATCCCGTTGGCGAGAAGCTTTTCGGACACAGGCTTATCGTGCCGGAGTTTGACATTACGGAAGCCGTCAGAGAGGGGGAAAACCTGCTGGCGGTTCATTTTGGCGGCGGCTGGTACACTTTTCAGGCGGGGCCCTTCGGCGACGCCAAGGCAATCTACCTGATCACCGTCGAAAAAGGCGGCAGGACGGAGACGTTCTGTTCGGGGCCGGAGGACAGGTTTGCGGAGAGCTATGTTGGCGAGTACTGCTTTACCTTCCTGGAGAGCCACGACTACACGGATTTTGACGACAGAGTTCTTTCGGACCCTGCATGGGATAAAAAGACCGTTGAGGCAAAAGCCGCAAAGCCCCTTGAGACCGAGTACGTTTTTTCGGACTGCCCCGGGGACAAAGTGACCGAGGTGATAACGCCAAAGGTTATAAACGTGTGCGAAAAGGACGGCGCGAAGTGCACGGTGTACGATGCGGAGAAGAATATCTCGGCGATACCGGTTGTGAAAATTCTCGCAAAAAAAGGAGAAAAAGTTACCTTGGCGTTTTCGGAGGAGAAGACTCCGGACAATATGATCGACCCAAGGTTTATGCACAGGCAGACCTTCACCGCGGTATCTGACGGAAAGGCCCGGACAATATCGCCAAGGTTCACATGGTTTGCCTTCAGGTTCATCGAGGTGTGCGGCGACGCGGAAGTTGAAAGCGTGGGATTTGTGCATGCGGACATTGGCGTGTCATCCACTTTTGACTCGGACTGCGAGGCCCTCAACTGGCTCTACAAGGCGTACATCAACACCCAGCTCAGCAATATGCATGCAGGCATTCCTTCCGACTGTCCCCACATTGAACGAAGGGGCTATACGGGCGACGGCCAGCTCACCTGCAAGGCTGCTATGACCGTGCTTGACGCGAAAAAGTTTTACAGGAAGTGGATTGACGACATTTCGGACTGCCAGGACGTGTTGACGGGTCACATTCAGTACACTGCGCCTTATATAAGGAGCGGCGGCGGGCCCGGTGCCTGGGGCTGCGCAATCGTCGAGGTGCCTTACATTTTCTACAAAGAGTACGGCGACATCGAACCCGCCAAGAAGCTCTACCCCCAGATGCTCAGGTATTTCGACTACCTCGAGGAGCACTCGCTGAACGACATTGTGGTCAGCGACAAGGAAGGCGAGTGGTGCCTTGGCGACTGGTGCACTCTCACCCCCACAGCCCTTCCGGCAGGATTTGTGAACAACTACTATTACATAAAGTCAATGAGGCGGGCCATCGAAACCGCCAAGCTCATCGGCAGGGAGAGCGACATTCCGGCTCTTTCGGAGAAGATTGACGCAAGGCTTAAAGCCACCAAGGCGGCCTACTACAACACCTGGGACCACAATTTTCTCGCCAACATTCAAGGCGCCAATGCATTTGCCCTCGACATGGGGCTTGGCGATGACGCCACGAAACAGTTCCTCGTTAGCTACTACACTAAACTCAGGCAGTTTGACACGGGTATCTGCGGCACGGACGTGGTCACAAAGGTGCTTTTTGACATCGGTCAGGGTGATGTTGCCGTGGATTTGCTGCTTGGCGACAGGACTTTCGCAGGCTGGATGAAAGCAGGCTTCACAACCCTCAGTGAGTACTGGCTGAACTCCACAAGGGACCGCTCCCACAGCCACCCGATGTTCGGCTCCCCCGTCACATATTTCTTTGAGAGACTCCTCGGCATCACCCAGGAAAAGGATTCTGCGGGCTACGAAAAGCTCGTGATTGCGCCATTCATTCCTTCCCAATCAAACCGCCTCTCCGGTTCCAGGGAGCTTCCCTGCGGCAAGGTTTCCGCAAGCTACGAAAGAGACGCCAAGGTCACGAGCCTCATTCACGCCAAGGTCACCCTCCCTGCCGGCAAAACCGCAAGGTTCCTGCATAACGGAGTTGAAAAGACTCTGACGGAAGGCAAAAACGAGTTTGACTTTAATGTCTGAAAGTGTCTAAATGTGATAAACGGTTCTTGGAACAGCTTAATTCGTTAATCTGTCCAGGAACCGTTTATTTCACTTCATTCCGGTAGAGGTCACACGTCAAAGAATATTTTATCCACTATTTCGGAGTTGATTTTTAAGAGAAGTGGTGTGCAATCCTCGAATTCTATCTTTGAATCATTCTCTGGGGCTATAAACTCGCTTATAACTTCAAAACCGTTATCTTTATACAGCTGATAACCCTCACGATTTGCATTTAGAAAAATAGCTTTAAACCCGATTGTTCTTGTTGACATGGAATACAGCTCCTGCAAAAGTGTTTTGAATAGTATGTTGCTCCACTCAATAGTATGATCATGGTTTTTTCTTAACTGCCGTGCAATAGCAAAGAGTCTTATTTCTGCACACGATAAATACTCATTACGACCACCATTATCAAACAATAGCCCTAAAGCATTTATTGATGCAAATCCATATATTCGACTTATAGCATTATTCTTTGCTTCGTCAGCATCAACAAAAACATAGGTTACGCTTTCGCCTGAAGCATTCCAATCTTTTGCTTTTTCCGACAAAAAAACATTGAAAGCGGGATTTCCACAATCAAACTCTTTTATGACTGCATCGTCCACGCTTTCAATGTTTCTTAATTCAAAGGATGTCTTCATTTTTCAAAAAGCTTATCCAATTCCTTCTTATCCACCTTTGCAGAGGCACCTTTTTTTACATCTTCCCAAAACTCTTTGTTCTTGCCCGATGAATTCAGGAACTGAACAAATCTCTTGCTCTTTTTCGGATCTATAATTACCGAACTTCTTTGAATCATATTGGAACCTCCTTTCAAAGTATTTTGTCGGTTGTTTTTCTCTGTCGGCGAGAACACACCATGATTCTTTATATCGGAAATGTTCGCAGTTGTCAAGATTCTTTTGGAACTTTTTCCCCTTCAATAGACAAATTGCGTTGTATCAATACGGCTGCAGCAGATTTCTCGATTTTTGGACTATTCACCAACTGACGCTCCAGCAATCATGATTTTTGAGCTATTTTTGCGTGCGCGACCCCGAAGATGTATGTATATACTTCGAGAGGGGAGCTCGCGCAAAGCAAGTCGCGAGCAATCGTCGCAAGACTCCTTGTTCTGTTTAATTTTCTCTCCGCGACTTGCGTAAAGAGCCAAAAATCATCACCAACTGACGCTCCAGCGTTTGATGTAGGTGTATTTTTCGGTTTCGGAGGCGGGCGCGTTTTTGCGCTCCGTCTCAGCCGCTTTCTTTTCGTTAAGAAGCCTGTCAAACTCAGCCATATTCTCCTCCGAAAGCGGGAGGGCAATCTGCTTTCCGGTCCAGGATGAGAGGAAGGCGGCGTTGGTGATTGAGAGTTCTTTTATGCCTTCAACGCCGGGGGCGATGAGAGGTGTGCCGCTGAGAACAGCTGATGCGAAATCTTCGAGTATAAGCTCGTGGCCATCCCGCGGATTGTCGGATTTATAGACAAATTCATTGGCGGCCGGAGTGCTTGCGGCACCCTTTTCGGTGAAGCAGAACTCCCGCTCGGGGACCTGCAGCTTTGTGTAGCGGAGCTCGTTTTTCTCAAGAATCAGTCTGCCCCTGTCGCCTGAGATTTCAAGGCGGTTTGTGCCGGGAGCCTCGCCTGTGGTGGTTATGAACACCGCAGATGCGCCGTTATCGTACTCCGCGTATATTGTGGCGTCGTCCTCAACGCCAATGTTGTGGTAGAGTCCCTCGCGGCAGAAAGCAGTGACCTTTGAGGGCATGCCGAAGAGCCATTGCCAGATGTCTATGTTGTGCGGAGCCTGGTTTATGAGGACGCCGCCGCCCTCGCCGTTCCAGGTGGCCCGCCAGCTGCCCGAGTCGTAGTAGCTTTGGGTTCGGTACCAGTTGGTGACTATCCAGACAAGCCTCTTGGGGATGCCTATGCCGCCCTCTGAAATGATTTCCTTGGCTTTTTGGAACAGAGGGTCTGTGCGCTGGTTGAACATGATTCCGAAAACACAGCCGCTTTTTGACGCTGCGCCGTTCATCTTTACAACCTCGGAGACATTTACCCCCGCAGGCTTTTCCGTGAGCACGTGAACGCCGTTTTCAAGGGCCGAAATCACGTAATGAGGGTGGAAATAGTGGGGAGTTGCCACAATCACGGCATCCGCAAGGCCGCTCCTTATGAGCTCGTCGCCGTCTTCGAATATTTTGATTTCCGGGAAATCATTGGCGAGTTTGCGCCTCTTCTCACCGTCAATGTCGCACAGAGCTGCAAGGGTCATGCCCTTGATCCTGCCGTTTTTGATGCATGAGCAGTGGGCAAAACCTATATTTCCTACGCCGATAATTCCAACCCGAATGCTTTTCATGTCAAATCCCGATTATTTTCCTGTGTTGTAAGTGCCTGAGAGATCCGCAACGGCACCGCCAATGTCTTCCTTGCGCCTTGATGTGGCAACCCTCTTCATAAGCTCGTTGTAGTAAAGGTCAGCGTCGAAAGGAATCTCCACGGTCTTGCCAAGCCATGCGGAAAGGTGCATTGCGTTGGAGATGGTCAGTCCGTTGATGCCCTCTTCGCCGCCTGCGATGAGCGGTTCGTCCCTGAGAATCGCCGCCGCAAAAGCGTTGAGAACGCCGGAGTGCTGGGGCGAAAGGCCGTCCGTTTCAACCTCTATAGTTGTGCTCTTGGGCTGGGCGAAGGATACCTTGTTGGTTCTGCTGAATTCGGGTTCAAACATTTCAAGCTCCGTCATGTAGAGTTTGCCGTTTTCCGCAAGGAGCTTGCCTCCCTCGAGAGTAATCTCAAAGCGGTTCGTGCCGGGGGCATCGCCCGTTGTGGTTATGAAGCAGCCCGTGGCGCCGTTCTCGTACTCCACAAAAGCGGTGACATCATCTTCAACTTCGATGTCGTGCCACTTGCCGAAGTACATGTGTGCAGTGACCGTTTTGGGCATGCCGCAGATCCACTGCCAGAGGTCAAGGTTGTGAGGGCACTGGTTGAGCAAAACTCCGCCGCCCTCGCCGCTCCATGTGGCTCTCCATGCGCCCGAATCGTAATATGCCTGGGGCCTGTACCAGTTGGTGATGATCCAGTTGGTCCTTTTGATCTGACCGAGTTTGCCGCTCTTTACGATTTCCCGCATTTTACGGTAAACACAGTCGGTTCTCTGGTTGAACATCATGCCGAATTTTGCCTTGCTGGTCTTGGCGAATTCGTTCATCTCGGCAACAGCCTTGGTGTAGACGCCGGCAGGTTTTTCACACATGACGTGGATATTTCTCTTGAGGCACTCGATGACATATTTGGGGTGCGAATAGTGGGGCACGGCAATGATGCAGGCGTCAATCAGCCCGGAGTCAAACATCTCCTCGGCGTTCGTGAAGCAGGCCGGCGCTTCTTTCATGAAGCCCTTAGCCCAGTCCAGCCTGTCCTGTTTGAGGTCGCAGACCGCCGTCACCCGAATTTCGGGGCAGCGTCCGCCCTCGATATTGGCAATGTGTCCGCTTCCCATGTTGCCGACACCGAGTATACCCATTCTTACATAATCCATATTCTCCTCCAAAACCGTGATTTTTGACTCTTTACGCATTTTGCCGATAGTTCAAAAATCAAGGTTTTGGCTTTCCCCGTGATTTTTGACTCTTTACGCATTTTGCCGATAGAAATCTAAGAGTCTTCGTATTTCAAATGCTTCCGGTATTCCAAGTTCCCTCAAGTTGTCACCTGAGACCCCAGGAACCGAGCCTCTTGAAGCTTCTCTTCAGGCAGTCAAACGGGTTCTCTCCGTAGCAGTCGTCCTGCTCCACAAGAAGGTACTCCGTGCCCGCATTTTCCGCCTCGTACAGAATCTTTGAAAAATTGATGTTTCCCTCGCCGACAACAGCCATGCGCTGCTGATTATTGACGATAATCATGTCCTTGAGGTGGATTGCCGGCACCCTGCCCTTGAGGTTTTTAATCCACTGTGCGGGGTCGCCGCCGCCGAACTGGACCCAGTAAGTGTCGACTGTAAATCCCATCTCGTCGGGGGTAAAGATCGCCGCCAGCTTTTCCATGCCCGTGACGCCCTTTTCGTCCTTGGCGAATTCAAACTGGTGGTTGTGGTACATGAAGTAGAGGCCGCTCTCCGCAATCATTTTTGCTGCGGGCTTGAAGTTTTTCTCAAAAGCATCGTAGTCCGGGCACTGGTGGCCGTTGGGCATTGCGCCGATGCCCACAAACTTTGAGCCGAATATCTTGTGGTTTTCAATCACCTTGGCGGTGTCGTTTTTGATGGCATCCGGATTTGTGTGGGTGAGAACGCATGTGAGACCGTTCTTTTGAAGCTCGTTTTTGAGCCACTCCGCCTCGAAGGGACATGTTCCGCTCACCTGGACGAACTCGTAGCCGATATCCGCCACCTTTTTGAGCGACTCCGAAAAGCTGTCCAAATCCCTGCAATACTCTCTCAATGTGTAAAGCTGTGCGCCTACTCTCATATTTCTCTAAAAACCTTCCTTTGTTTACTGATTTATAATCCGCTTAATCGCGGAAACCGCCGCATCAAACGCCTCGTCCGACGTCCTGTATGCGTTTCCTATGCTGCTCTTTTCGCCCGACTGTTCAAGATTCTCCAGCCCTGCGAAAACCCTCAGATGGGGCTCGACGGTGAGCACGCCCTTTTTGAACACGCCAAGGAGCCTCTCCACGCTGCCGTCGCCGCACCCGGCGGGTACAATCTCGCCGCTTCCCCGCAAAGCGTCCTTAATGTGCATGTAATCCAAATAAGGCGAAAGCAGGTCCATAGCTTTAACCGTGTCCTCGCCTGCCTGGACGAAATTGGCGGGGTCGAAAACCGCCTTGATCTCAGGGAGCGCCTTATGAATTCTCAGACAGTCGGCTGCTTTTTCGCCGAAAATACCC
Organism: uncultured Ruminococcus sp.; assembly: GCA_902782645.1. Taxonomy (GTDB): domain Bacteria; phylum Bacillota; class Clostridia; order UBA1212; family UBA1212; genus UBA1212. The sequence continues at coordinate 34,491 of CACZNV010000157.1, forward strand.
TTCTCGTTTTCATGGCACAAAACAATACGGGCCGATTTTGCCTCCTCTGAGAATCTTGCGAGCCTGTCGCAGACCTCATCGAATACAGTATCACCCGTGTTGCCGTCAACGTAAAAACTGAAAAGCCTTATTCTGCCGCACCCGAGTACGGAACAGAGCTCAAGGCCGTGTCTGAACCTGTCAAGATGGGCCTTGAAATCGTCTTTGATATTAATTTTTCCGTAGGGAGAACCCAGCGACCACACGCCAATGCCCTCGCCGTCAAGCTTTTTCCGAACGCTTTTTGCCTTTTCGACGGTGATATCGGCAATGTTTACGCCGTCGACGCCTCTTATCTCAAGAAGCCCGACACCGTTTCTCTTCATCGCCTCAATCTGGCCGTCGATCATTGGCGACGCCTCGTCGGCAAATGCGCAAAGTCTGTAGTCAGCCATTTTCAAATCTCCCTGGGGCCGTCAGACGCCCGAGTAAGCTGAGAAGCCGCCGTCTATCGGAAGCACCACGCCCGTCACAAAAGCTGCCTTCTCATCGTCAATCAGAAACTTCACGGCGCCCACAAGCTCCTCCGGCTCGCCAAAGCGCTTCATCGGCGTGGCGTTTAAGATTTTGTTTGTCCTTGGCGTCGGGGTGCCGTCCTTGTTGAAAAGGAGGTCCCTGTTCTGGTTTGTGACGAAAAATCCGGGGGCAATGGCGTTGACCCTGATGCCCGCTCCGGCAAAGTGAACCGCCAGCCACTGGGTGAGGTTGGAAACGCCGGCCTTGGCGCTGCTGTAGGCGGGAATCTTTGTGAGGGGCCTGTAGGCGTTCATGGACGAAATGTTGAGGATCGAGCCGCCGGTTTTTACCATATCCTTGGCGAATACCTGGGTCGGTATCATGACGCCAACGATATTGAGGTCAAACACAAAGTTGAAGTCCTTCTTGTCAAGGTTGAAGAACGTTTTGAAGTCGTCTGCTTCCTCGTCGCCGTCGGCATATGTCTCGTTTTTGGTGGTGCAGCGGGGGTTGTTGCCTCCGGCTCCGTTTATAAGAACGCTGCAGGGTCCCAAGTCCTTAAGGACCTCCTCCCTGACAGCTTCCAGCATATCCCGGTCAAGCACGTTGGCCTTGTAAGCCTTGGCGGTGCCTCCGTCTTTACATATCTCATCGGCAACGAGTTTAGCCGCATCATAGTTGAGGTCAAGAAGAGCGACGGAAAATCCGTCTTTTGCAAGTTCTTTCGCAAAGCAGGAGCAAAGGACTCCGCCGGCGCCGGTTATTACCGCAGTTTTAGCCATAAAACAGCCTCCGTTTTTATGTTTTCGGTGGTTAACTCACCGTTTCAGTGTTTTTTCAATTCCCTCAAAAAGGCCCGTCAGGTATGTGGCTCCGAGGGCTCTGTCGTAGAGACCGTAGCCGCCCTTGCCTGTTTCGCCCCATATCATGCGGCCGTGATCAGGCCTTACATAGCCGTCAAAACCGCCCTCAAGAAGGCCCTTCACAATCCCATACATATCAAGGGACCCTTCGTCGGTGGGATGGGCCACCTCGTGGAATTCCCTGTACCCCGTGATCTTAATGTTGCGCAGGTGCGCGAAATGAATCCTCTTGGCGAATTTCTTTGCCATTTTAGGAAGATCGTTGTCCGTGGAGGCGCCAAGGGATCCCGTGCAGAACGTGAGCCCGTTCTCGGGCATGTCCACAAGCTTCAGAAACCGTTCAATGTTTTTCTCATTGGTTATGATTCTGGGAAGTCCGAAAATGCCCCATGGCGGATCGTCGGGATGTATGGCCATGTTCACGCCTGCCTCATGGGCTGCAGGTATGACCGCCTTAAGGAAGCGCTCCATGTTTTTCCAAAGGCCCTCCTCGCCAATGACCGCATACCGCCCCATCAGCTCCTTGAGTTCCTTCTTCGTATAGCTCTCATCCCAGCCCGGCAGGCTGAACTCACCGTTTAACGGGTCAAGCTTCGCCAATTCCTTTTCGTCATATGACAAGCCGTTTGCACCTTCCGGCAGCTCGTTTTTAAGGTTAGTCCTGAACCAGTCAAACACGGGCATAAAGTTGTAGCAAATGCAGTCGACGCCTGCGGCGCCGAGCCTCCGCACGTTCTCGCAGTAGACCCCTATCAGTTCATCTGCGGAGGCTCCCCCGAGCTTGATTTCCTCAGGCACCGGAACGCTCTCGACCACAGTGAAATCAAGCCCGGCTGCATTTGCGCTTTTCTTGATCCGGTCGATGCTCTCAACGCTCCAGAGCTTGCCCGGAGCAACGTCATAGACAGCAGAAACAATACCCGTCATGCCCGGAATCTGTCTGATCTGATCGAGCGTGACCTTGTCGTTTTCGCCGTACCAGCGGAATGTCATTTTCATTGGGAACTGCCTCCGATCCTTTGAAAAAAGTTCGAAAAAGAGTTTTCGCTCCATCGTGTAATTATATAACCGAAGGCGCTTTCAGTCAATCAAAAGCGCCTTCGGGGCAATAAGTAATATTCAGGAATAGCAGAATTCTTCTTATTTTGTCCGCCAAAGCCGTAAGGCTAATGCACGAAGAGCTTTCATTACTTTTCAAGCTTACCTACGCAAAATACGTTTTAAGTCAGTTTCACGCTTTTGTATGAAATCAGTATATGGGCCGCCGCAAACATCACAGCCGAAGCCATGAGCGGAATCGAGAGAATCAGGACGCCGCTTGAAAGGAACAGCAATGACGGCACAATTGAAAGCGCCAGGGCTTTGAAAACCGTGTCCTTGTCCCAAAGCAGCACCCAGAGGATGAGGTAGGCGATGGTGAGGACCGCATTGGCGATGACCAGAATCGGAAAACCGTCAAGGAGCCAGAATCCAAGCCAGGTGTTGGGAACGTTTACAATCATAAACGCGATGCAGCCGAACCTGCCGATGCCTTCAAAAATCTCAGCGGCCTTGTTTTTCCAGACCGCCGGGGTTTTGCCCCTGGTTTTTATCATATATACGATGTTAGGAATGAGTATCAGAATAACTGCCGCTATTCCGATGTAATTGACAAGTCCCATTTCAGCCGGTTCCCTTTCGATTTGTTGCAGTATCCAATGTACCATGAAAGGCCTTCAAAGTTCAAGCCTCATGAGGACCAGGTCCTGATAACCTGAATATCTTGACTTGAATCCTTTCGGATTTCTGCCGAACTCTCTGAAGCCGTATTTTTCGTAGAGCGCAATTGCCCGGCTGTTTTCGCCCACCACGTCAAGTTCAAGCTGCACATAGCCCGCCTTCCTCGCAAGTTCAATGCACGCTTTCATGAGGGCACCGCCAATGCCAAGACCCCAGTACGCCTTGTCCACGCTGATTCCGAGCTCCGCCCGGTGCCTGAGTTTCTCCCGTTTACTGAGTCCGGAAAAACCTGCGGATCCCACTACCTTACCGTCAATGAGGGCAATAATTTCAACGGCCCCGTCGCTCTCCGCAGAGCTCTTCAGGAACTCTTTTTCCTCATCCAGGGAGAATGTTTTCTCATCGGGGTAGGAAAGCAGAAAATCGGTCTGCGCGTGAGTCAAATTGAAAATATCAAGCACCACCCGGGCGTCGTTTTCGTCGCCGTTCCGCAAAATGCACTGCCTGCCGTCTTTTAAAATTATTTCTTCATAGTATTTCATTTTAATCTCCTTGATGACTCAGTCAAACAGCTGGCCCGGAAGCTTCAGCTTCTGCTTCGGCGGAAAGTTTTTGTCAAATGCCTCCACGTCCTTGTCGTCAACGTAGTATCCCGCCGGCGTCTGATAGACCCCCGTCACACCGCCAAGGCAGCCCGGCTTCAGTTCCCTGCAGAGGAAAAACGAGTCGTCCTCCCCCTCCGGAAGGTCGTGGTACCTTATGCCGAAATTTCTTGCATATTGAAAGCCCGACTTGCCGTAGAACTTGATGTTGCCCTCAAAAAGCACGGCGCCAAAGCCCATGGCAGCAGCCTTTTCCAGGGAATAGTCAAGGATTTTTTTGCCGTAGCCCATGCGCTTGTATTCATTGGCGATGCAGATGGGCCCCATGGTGAGGACCGGAACAGTCCTGCCGTCATCGCCTTCGATGACAGTGCGCATAAACATGTTCTGGCCGATGATCCTGCCGCCAAGCTCCATCACAAAATCAAGCTCTTTCACAAAAGCCGGATCCTCACGCAGCACATGAATCACATAATGCTCGCTGCAGCCCGGCCTGTATACATTCCAGAAGGACTCCCGCACAAGGTTTTCAACCTCCGCCTCATCCTCTTTCCTCTCGGGGCGAATCACAAAGCTTTGCATCGCCTGCCACTCCTCGCGGGTGAGTTTGCTCATGTGCTCTGTTCTGTACTCGCCAATCTGTGAAACAAACACCCTATCCGTACGGTCATATTTAAAGCCGCACTTTTCCTGGACGCGTTTTGACTTTTCGTTTCCGTCAAAGTAACCGCACCGGAGAGTCTTGAAATTCAGGTCCGTAAAGGCGTAGCGGATTGCCTCTCTCACAGCCTCCGGAATGAGTCCCTGCCCCCAATAGGGCACGCCGATCCAGTAGCCGATTTCGGCCTCCTCAGCGCCGATTCTCCTGTTCCCATCTGAGCCAAGCATGATGCCCAGGCTTCCGGCAAGCTTTCCCGTGTCCTTGAGACAAACGGCAAAGGTTATAGGCTCCGAGAGCACCGTTCTTATAATCTCTGCGCTTTCGCTTACGCTTTTGTGGGGTTTCCAGCCCGCCGCGGGGCCCACCCTGTCGTCCTTGGCGAGTTCGAAAAGTTCGCTTGCGTCATCCTCTCTCCAAGGTCTTAAAATCAGTCTTTCGGTTTCCAGTATCATTTTCAGATTCCTTTTTTATCTTCAGTCCTCTGTAAAAAACCTTTTCAGTTTCTGCCAGAAGGTCTCTTTCTTTTTCGTCTGCGAGGCGCCAGTCTGTTTGCGCGAACCGCTTTTTGCCTGAGCGGTCCTGTTAGCGGTATTCTTAGCCCGTTCCGCTTCTATCTTCTTTCTGCGTTCCTCCCGCAGATATTTTCCGAGCACCGCCAATGGATCCTCCGCGGCGCAAAGCCGCTCACCGAAGTCCTTCACGGAGTTGTACTCCGCAGCTCCGCAGATGCCCGCGTCGTATTCCACCTCGTGGACCAGCTTGTTTCTGACCCAGCGCACATGTTTAAGCATGCGGTAGTCTGCTTGCCAGGTTCTGACGACTGCGGCACCCTTCCGCTCCGAAAGCTCCATCTGGCGAATATACCAGGAGATGCCCTCCTGGGTCATATTGGCGTCTTTGATAAAATTGTCTGCCTTTTTGTATTCTTCTAAAAAGCGAATATCCGGTTCCCGCATAACCCCGTCCTTGGCGTATTGAAAGTGGCTCATTGTAAAAAAAGCATTACTTCTTGCGCATATGTCCCTTGGAGAGGACGTGAAGAAGCACGAAAAGTCCCGTAAACAATACCACGGAGCCGATGAGTATCACAGCCATGACCCAGGTTGGAACCCTTGTGCCGAAGAAGTAAATGTTGCAGTCGACGCTGTCGCGAATTCCCGTTATAGCTTCCTGAGGAAAGCCTGCAGTCTCCATCTCCCTGAAAAGGCCGTCCATTATGTGGTTTTTGAGCAGGCTCGTGGCGTATGTGCTGGGCAGAAACATGAGGACGTTTTGAAGCCCCTTGCCGAATGTGGATATTGGCATGTATGCGCCGCAGAGGAAGCCGTAGCCTGCGCTGATGATGGTGCCCACAGCGGATGCCTGGCCGTTGGTGCTGAGGAAAAAGTGTATGCAGGACGAAAGAGCCGTTCCGAAAAGGGTCAGAAGGAACACATCGCCAATCACCAGCAGCACGTCCGTGAAGGACATGAACCACCCCTGTGTCGAAAGGTACAGAAGCCCTGCCGCAAGAGCAGTGAAGGTGACAATGAGTGTGCTCGCAGCCGAAGCGATGTAGTAGCCTGCGGCTATAACCGAGCGTTTCACCGGTGAGACCGTGAAATCGCCAATGGCCCCCGACGCCTTGTCGCCTATCATCAAAAGATTTGAGCAGAATGCAACCGTCACACAGGACACCGCCATCAGCGAGAAAATGAGCTGGCTCGCCACCGTGCCGTTCATGAGCGCATCGCTGACATGAAACTCCTCCGGAAGTGCATCTGTGAAGCTCTCCTTGTACACATTCGCCAGGAATGTGGCGTAGAGAACAAGGAGTATCATTGGCGATAAGAGGGATGAGATGAAGAGCCCCTTGTCCTTAAAGAACATCTTCAGGTTTCTTCTGACAACATTCATGAGGGTCATTGGGCAGCACCCCCTTCGAGAGCCTTGCCGGTGACCTCAAGGAACACGTCGTCCATCCTGCCCTTGGTCACTTCGTAATCTTTGAAAAGATCCGGGTGTTTCAAAATGAGGTCCGTCACTTCTGACGTGTCGGAGACTTTGATTTTCACTCCGTCCCTGATCTTCGTGTATGACACGCCAAGGTCTTTAATTTTATCCTCGCCGCAGCCGTAAATCGTTACATAGTCACCTGCGTATTTGTTTTTGAGGTAAAGCGGCGTGCCCTCTGCGGCAATCTTTCCGGACTCCAAAATGATTATGTAGTCCGCATCGGAAGCCTCCTCCATGTAGTGGGTGGTCAGGAATACTGTCAGAGAGCGCTCAAGCCTCTCCTTTTCGATAACGTTCCAGAGAATGCGCCGTGTCTGGGGGTCGAGGCCTGTTGTCGGCTCGTCGAGTATAAGTATTTCGGGCTCGTGAAGCAGCGCCCGGGCAATGTCGACTCGCCTCCTCTGCCCTCCTGAAAGTTTGTCCAGGGGGCGGTTGAGAAAGCTCTCAAAGTCCAGCACCTTTGACAGCTCGCCCAGTCTTTTTTCAAAGGCCCTGCCGGTGATGCCGTAAAGGGCCCCGCGGCTGCGAAGGTTCTCTTTTACGGTGAGCTTTCTGTCCAGCACCGAGTTTTGAAACACGACCCCGATTTTCCTGCTCACCGCGTCAAACTCTTTTTCCACATCGCGGCCGAGAACGGTAATGCTGCCGCTGTCCTTGGCGAGTTGCCCGCAAATCATTGAGATGGTTGTGGACTTTCCTGCACCGTTAACACCTAAAAAGGCGAATAACTCGCCTTTTTTAACCACAAATGACAAGTCTGAGACGGCTTTGACGTCGCCGTAGGACTTGAACAGATGATCGATTTGAATTACTTTTTCCATTATTGTTCTTTCGCCTTCTCCTCATTCTCGTAGGCAACGGTAAAATTATTTTTCAACGCAAGCTCTTTGAACAGCTGATTCTTATCGTAGCCGCCAACGTCAAACCCGGGTATTTCCTTAAAGGCCTTGCAGAGGGAAAGGCTTATTTCAGTGCCCAGTTCAAAGACCTCCTCGTCAGAGAAAGGACAGTCACCCATCATAATCATGGCGCTGATTCCGTAGGACACAAGCCACATATCTCTGAAGTACTTGTCCGCAGCTTCGGCACTCATTCTGTACCAGTTCATTATTGACGGACGCACCAGGTCCTGGGAATAACGCAGAAGATCGGATCCGCTGCCTGCGGGTATTCCGATTGGCGGTGTGAAAAACAAAGTCTTGTACAGTTCCGGTTTCTCTTTTGCAAACTTTCCGTACTGTTTCCAGACGCCAAGGAACGGCACCGGTTCCTCCAGCCCCTTTCGAATGCATTCATAATATTCATCTTTGATCTTTTTGTAGACCTCTAATCTGAGGTCGTCCATATTTTCGAAGCAGGTGAATATTGGCGCTACCGATCCTCCGATGGCAACGGCAACAGTCCTGGCAGTAACATTTTCAAAGCCTTTTTTCTCGGCTATTTCAAGTGCGGCTTTAACAATTTCATCTTTCTGGTATTTAACTTTAGGGGGCAATTCTTCTGTATCTCCTTCCTGTACTTGCGTTATATAACAGGCGTAATGAAGTCCATTATAGTTTCCCTTTTGTCACCTGTCAACATTCAATTTTTCGTTTTTTTGTATATGTTTACGGACTTTGCCGCCAATGTTCCGGCGAATTGTTCGCCGGACTGCGGAAAATGCAGAGAAATACCTTTTGTCCGGTCGGGCAAGAGGTATTTCTGCAGTCAGTCCTCTCGGGTAAATTATATCACGGTTTTCTGAAAAAACCTTTAAAATTTACCGATTTTTAGGTGATTTATTCACTTCTGTAAAAACACGGAAATACGTGTTTTGCGGCCCCTTCGGGGCGCTGTTTCATTGGCGGTGCCGTTCATTCTCCGGGAAAAAGATAGAGGTTGAAACAGCCGGATTCGTCGGGTGTGCCGTCAAACAATGCGGTCTTTTCCGGGTCAGCGTAAGGGGTCCCGTATCCGTCTCTGAAATGCAGGTACGCGTAGTCGTCTTTCGGTATCGTCAGTGTGTATTTGATTTCACTCTGCGTGCCTGCGTCGTAAATCACGTTGACCGTTTTGGTTTCTTCGCCGTCGGTCGTGAGGTGTTTGACCTTTCTTGCCAACATATCCTCATAATTTGACGTGATGTCCACGTCGTAGCAGACCGCGGTCATGTCAAAAAACATACGTGTATCGCCAAGGACTAAATACTCGTATGATGTTAATATTTCCAGAGTTTCCGCGGATATTGTATATTCCACCTCCAGAACCGCACCGACATAGCGGTCCTGTTCTTCATTGTTCTTGGCTTCGAGGGCTTTGCGGGTGTCGGCCTCGTTCATCCTTGTAATCACTGTGAGGGTGCCGTTGCCGTTATCGATGACATTGACAATTTTTTCGGTGGCGGTCGTGTCCTTGTTTATCGGAGTGGACAGATCTTCGGGGCGCACAGCTCCCGCCGCTTTCATCTCCTCTTCGCTCATTGCAAACCAGTCGACACTGAACTTCACCGAGCCGTCCTGGAGAATTCTTCTGCAGAAGTTTCCGTCACTGTCGATCAGATTCTCATAGTCGCCGTAGTTGCTCTCGTAATACAGACCCTGTTTGTAGCAGAAGAACCAATCGGTTCCGTACATACTGTGCGATTCAACGTATGCCGTCTCATGGTTCTTAAAAACGCTTTCAGGCAAGTTTGCGTTAACAAGCGCCTCCATGGTGACGTCGCCAATGCCGTAAACCTGTTTTCTGAGCTTCAGCGCCTCCAGGGACAATGTGTAGAATCTGTTATAAACAGCATCCGAGGGGTTGGTCAGCACGTAAACGCTCAAGTCAGACTTTTCGTCCCAGTTAATGATCTTATCCACAGATAAATAGTCGGCGTCGGAGAAAACGGCGGAACCTTCGTCCGAGTCAACCGTAAAGGTGCTGCCTTTGGGCATGGTGAGACTCACCCGGTACTCATTCTCGGTGTCCTTGTCAACCGTGACGTCAACAGTCATCATTGGCTTGTTCACGGTTTCAAATTCAGCCCGGAGAGTGCGGCAGGAAGAAGGCTCTTCGGTATCGTATAAGGCCTCTATGGAGTAAACGAGTCCGGTTTTACCGTCTTTTTCGGCAGACAACGAATTCGACACAAGCTCGCAGTTTTCGGCATTTACTACAAGTTCCGCATGTATGATCTCGCCGTCATATTCTCTTCGGAGAGTCCCCTCGACAACTTTTCTGCTCTGTTCACCGTCGTAAACGGTCAGAATATGGATCATGCCGTCCTCTTTGAAAGCTTTTTCAAAAAACTCATGTTCTCTGTCAAGGAACTGATTTTCTTCGACTCCGAACACCTTGTAGAACGGATCATACTCGTCAGCAACTACTAAGATGCCGCAGCAGGTTGAAGCCTGTCCTTCCCCGTCCGGCTCATTTTTGTAGTATGTGCGGTTTTTGTAGTACCGCGCATAGTTCAGGCCCGGCCAATCCTCAAATAAGCACTCCCCGGTCTCCCAACAGGTATTATTCCACTCCGGTTTTTCCGCGTATGTGAACACATACTGCAGAGAACTGTGGCGACTTATCAAAGTGTCAAACTGGTTTTCTGTAAAGACGCGGTGAGAAAGATCAGTAAAGGAGGCCTCGTCTATGATCTCCCGAACCTTGCCGTCGTCAGGCGAAGCAGAAGGCAAGTCTGAAGGCGCAGCCGTTGGCGACGCGGAAGGTAAAGGTTCTTTCTCGTCTCTGCAGCCTGCGAACACGCCAAGCGCAACAGTTATTGAAATCAGCACGATGATTATGCGTTTCATGTTCATTGATTTGTACCCCGATCGTTTCATTTTTTGAGAACCCCGAATTCAGTTTCCTGAGGGCCTTTTCGGAAGTCCCGGACAATCCGACTCTTTTAGTTCTGTTTCAGACAGTGTATTATAACAAACCCGATAAAGGCTTTCAATCATTCCTGCTTTTTGAGCTCGCCCGCTATGCTTGAAGCAAACTTGAACTTATACGGTCGTACTGATTATGACTGTTTTTCTTTTTTGAATTTTGTTAATATTGGCGTGTTTTGTATCATTCATATTTTGTTGAAAGCGTAGATCCGGTAGTAAATGTCCTTCCTGCCTTCATCCATAAGATAGTTTACCCTGTCCCGCACATTTCTCGAGGAGAGAGCATTCGCAGCCTCAACACCGTATTGCGTTCCTGCGCCTGAATTTATCTCCGCAACCAGCTCGTCAACTGTTTTTCCCTCGTTATAGGGTCTTCCGAGGAAATCGGTTGCGGCGTCTATGCTGTCGGCAATCGCCAATATATCCACAAACGGGCGGTTTTTTGTCTGTTTTGCGTCAATCGGGTAGCCCCGGGTGCCGTCATGCCAGAGGTGGTGGGTCAGAGCGCAATCCCGTATGCATTTCACCCTCTCGTCCAAGCCTTCAGCAGCCTGATAGATGTGTTCAAAGTGGCCCGGGTGCTCCTTGATGAGGTTGAACTCGTCAGCCGTCAGGCGCCGCATGGAGTTTTCAACCACGTCGAGCATGAAGAACTTGCCGATGTCGTGGAACATGCAGCAGTCCGAAAGCAGCTCCCGCATCTCCTCTTTATGGGTCTTTATGTAATCCGTCCCCCGGTTTGCCACGCCCTCAAACGCCTCAGGCGTTTTTTCGATCATCTCGTCAAATATTGCCCGGCTGATCTCGCGAACCATTGCCGTGTGTATGTAAAGCACCTTGTCGGCATAGACTGTTGTCTCAAGAATGATGTCCGAGAACTCGTCAAAGGAACCCGTGAGAGAAGCGGCGCCAAGGAACAGTACTATGCACCTGTTAAACTGTATGTTGTTGACCGCTCGGGACATCTCCATGAGCCTGGGCAACACCTCCCGCACCCGCTCCCTGCTGCGTCTGAGTATTTCTTCCTTCGGTAAAGGGCTGAACAGGTACAGGAAAGTCAGGTATGCGTAGTTTACCTCGGCAAGCCCGTTGGCCTGTTCCACCGGATTCTCACTTTCGGATGCCGCCCGCTGAATGTCCGTCAGCCCCTCAAGCAGTTCGTCCAGGGTGATACTGCCAAGGTGATACTCCGCCGTCAAAAGCAGGTACCTGAAGTTGTTTACCACGAAGCCAAAAGCCTTTGCCTGCTCTGTACGCTCCTCCAGCCAGTTGTAAACATCTTCGACAAAGGGCCCTGCGGACTCCATGTCCACAGAAAAACCGTGCCTGCGCGCATAAAGACAGTGGGAGTTAAACACCTCAAGCACATTGACGTTGAAGCTGAACAGCAGCCCCTCCTCCGGTCGGGCAGGCGGGCACCCCATATTCGCCGCAAGCTTCTCCCTGATGTATTTAAAACGCTCGACAGGAAAGCTTTCAGGCCCTGTAATTACCATGTAAACCAGCATCTTGAGCACAAGCATCCTCGTACTGCCGCCAAGCCCGCTCGCCTCCGCCTTCTCCTCAAGCTCCTTAATCTTCCCGATGTAGGGAAGGTCCCGCATGCGGTATGAATGCTGGTTGACAAGCATTTGATAAGCAACGCAGCACTTCTGCAGCGCAAACGCATAGTTGTCCCTGTCGCCCTGCCTCTCGTAAAACTCCGCAAGGAGATTCGCCAGGCGCAGCATGACCCCGTAGTCCGTCACGAAATCCGCCAAGTGCACTCCGCTGGGCAAAAGCGTCTCCAAAAACTTCCTCAACGCCAATGCATCCTCCGCCGTCATGGCTCCCGGATCCTTCTCAAAGGTCTCGATATACTCGCAGATCATCGTATTGGCGGTTTCGGCAATCAAATTCTTTTTTCTTGACCGCTCCACCAGTTTCGCCACAACAAACTCCTTCCCGTCCTCCGGGGAGAAGCGCATGTTTTCCAGCTCGTTGTACGCCTTAAGCTGTCTCACATATTCATCTACGGGATAAGTGTATTTCATGTCTCTGACACCCTGTATTTATTCAATCACTGCCTGATTATACTGTTTTATTCAACTGCCGCCAATATACTCAGGTATTCGTCCAGTCTCTCGCTGACATATCCGGCAATCAGATCCGTCATTGCACCTGCGTCGCCTTGGCGGTAATACGCGTCAAAAGCGTCGTAGTACTTCTTCCGGTCCGTGAACTTTACGTTTATTGGCGGAAAACCGGCGCGAATCAGTTCCAGGTTCATTATCAGACGCCCGGTTCGACCGTTGCCGTCAATAAAAGGATGAATTCCCTCAAATTCCAGATGGAAACGGGCAATGCGCTCGATGGGATTCATGCTTTCTCTGCGCTCCTCGTTGACCGTCAGCAGCTCGCTGATTTTTGGCTCAATCATATACGGCTGCACCGGCTGCGTATAAGCACCCATAATGCGGACAGGAATCCTGCGAAAAACGCCTTTATCCTCCGGCCGATCCATCAAAACCAGTGCATGAATACTCTTTATAACAGACTCGCTGAGGGGGTACTCCCGGCTTGCGATATCCTCTATATACATGAACGCATCCCTGTGCCCAACCGCCTCCAGATGATCCTTCAAGGGCTTTTGACCTACGGTTAACCCTTCCAGCACCATCGCCGTCTCTTTAAGGGTAAGCGTGTTGCCTTCAATGGCATTGGAGTTGTATGTGAATTCAACCGTGAACTCTTCTTGCAGCAGTTTGACTTCTCCGGGTGTCAGCGGCCGCATTTTGCTTAGGCGCTCCCGTTTTGCTTCAATCTCGCCAAGGAAACCTGCACGTGTTTTTCGCCCGTCAAGAGGCTTCGCCGCGTTTTCCGGAATCATGTACAGACTGCCCTTCCTTATAACGCCCGGTATCTTGCCTTCCTCGCAAAGGGCCCTGACCCTGCGTGTTGAAATGCCCCATTTTTCCGCTGCCTGCGTAACTTTAATATATTCCATTCAGGAGTTCCTCCTTCCATAGAAGCATACGTTACGTATAATATTGCAAAATCGGAATAAAGTCAATGATATTTGCTGATTTGTTTCAGTTTTTATTCCGATTATTAATATTTTCGGAATAATTGCGTGCCGGTGAGGCAAAAATTTCAATTGCCTAATGTTTGAATTCAATTGCCCATTTTTGAGTAATAATTAGGCAATTGAAATAAAAAATAAAGAGCGCGACGGCAATTGATAACAACATCACGCTCTCTATGGCGCCCACTGTAGGACTCGAACCTACGACCCTGCGGTTAACAGCCGCATGCTCTACCGATTGAGCTAAGTGGGCATATTCTTAA
>CACZNV010000158.1 GCA_902782645.1 uncultured Ruminococcus sp.
CTTTCTTTGTGCCCATTGCGGTTCTTGTGTCTTTTTCTCCGCAAACCGAGCACACTGCAGTTTCCGTACCGTCGTTTGTGGCTCCGGCGTCATTGTTGTAAACATAATCCGAAAAGCTGTGACCGAGCGCTTCGGTTTCCTCAGTGGCTTCATATCCGCAGCGTTTGCACTTTCTCTCTGACAAACCCTTCTCGGTACATGTGGCAGCCTTTATAACGTTAAGATCCGAAAAGTCGTGACCGGCTGGAACGCTTACCGTTATCTCTTTTCCGCACTTGCTGCATTTATAGATTTCCTTGCCTCCCGCGGCACAGGTCACATTTGTCGACTTAAGAGTCCTGTCCTTGTGTGAGCATGATGTATATGCCTGAATAACGGCGTTGTTCATACCTTCGCTTGAGCCGTGCACGTCAACCCATTTGCCGGATTTCCAGAAATATGACTGACCCTTTTCTGATTCGTAATCATCGGCCGACTCGAAAGGAATGAAAGTGGTTTTGCCGCTACTGTCCTCATATGTAAGCACGACTGAAAAGATCTGTCCCGGGTCAAGTTCAGGCGTCGTATCCAGTTTCATTGTGTGAAGTCCGCTGTTGGAATATGTCGCAGATGTGTTGCAGTATGCGGAACCGCTGACGGGCTCCGTGTATCCCTCGTTCAGTTTATATACATTGACGGTTACCTTTGTATCTTTGCTGTAAGTATAGAATGAAACTGCTTTGAGAATCTCGCTGCCTTCAGCTTTGAAAACATTGGCGCATTTGTCGGTTCTTTTGAATATATCCCAGGCAAATGAACTGTATGAATAATTGTTGTCATAGGATTCCGGATCGGACACATTATTCGGAATAAGCGTGTATCCGGCAAAATCGTCAAATGTCGTTTCTTCGTATGAAAGCCAGAAATATCCCTCATCGCCCCATACGGTTCCCCAGCTGTTCTTGACAAGCCAGGCGCCGTCTGAAGAAGGAACATCCGGGCTGAATTTGGATGCGGAATAGTTGTCGTCCCAGCCGATTATTGTCACGCCGTGATTGGCGCCATATCCGCCGGAGCAGTAATACGACCCGTTGTTCAGGTACTTTTTGTCATAATAAAAACCTGCGGTTACCGAACCGTGATTCATAACCCAGCTCTTTATCTCGGCAGGACTCTTCAGGACCTCAACGGAATTCACAATATATCCGGAACTGAAACCTGTTCTGTCTTCCTCCGGAAAATACATCCTGGAATAATCATCCTTGTAAAACGGATAATCTGATTCGTTGTTTATACCGGACCACCTTGAGAGTGCGGCTGAAGCATAGAACCAGTTGCCGCCGATGGTGAACGACAGATCTCCATCATCATTTGCGCCGTCATCATAGCCCTTGGCTCCCTTGGGGTGGTGGGCAAACCACGTGAGATGAGCTTCTGAAAAGTCAACGGTGTCAACTTTTTCGCCGTAATGCATAACGGCATCTGTTTCCAGAGCGCTTATAGCCGAAAACGCCCAGCACGCGGACGAATTACCCTGATGCTTTATCGAGGTAACATATCCCTGTGTGTTCGAATTGTAGCGGTCGGGAAGTCCCAGTTTGGCGACAGGGCCGGAGACCTTGTTCACTCCCTCGTTCGGTTCAACTTCGTTGCCGTTGCTGTCAACTACAGTAAAGGGCGTATAGCCGTATTTCCCGTCACGGCCTCTTACAATTTTCAGCGTTTCAAGACCTTTGCTCTGAGCCGATACAGGCAGAGAAGCAAAAGCCGCTGTCATTATTATCACAAGGGTTACGGAAATTATTTTTTTCATGCAAATCTCTCCGAATTATTGTCTTATATTATTATACATTCCCGCGCAAATAAAATCAAGCAGACAATCCGGGCGGTAAACACAGCTCCGGCGCCTGCTTTTTTTGCAAAATTCAAAAGAGTTAATTTATTTCCCGGCTTCTGTCAGATTCTTGAGAAATGTCAGACGGTGACGTTCCGATATACCGTATTTTTCAATACATTCGTAATGCAGCTTTGTGCCGTATCCCTTATGCTGCGCAAAGCAGTACTGGGGCATCTCTTTGTCGAGTTCGTACATGAATCTGTCCCTGCTGACCTTCGCAAGTATGGATGCCGCGGCAATTGACGGACTCTTGGCGTCGCCCTTTACGATGGTTTCCCCTTCGATTGGCAGGGGCGGCATACGGTTTCCGTCAACCAGAGCATAATCAGCAGGTACGCTCAGCCCTTCTACCGCCTTTTTCATGGCAAGATAGGTTGCCTGAAGTATGTTTATTTCGTCGATTACTTTTTCGTCGACAGAGGCTACGCTGTAAGATACAGCCTCCCTGATTATGATATCAAAAAGCTGTTCCCTCTTTTTTTCCGTAAGCTTTTTTGAATCATTGAGACCTTCTATTTCAAGACCCGGCGGAAGAATAACCGCGGCGGCATACACCGGTCCTGCAAGAGGGCCCCTTCCAGCTTCGTCAACTCCGCACACCGCGTTATAACCCTTCCCGGCGGCAGATATCTCATATGTATAATCCATAACAGACCTCTTACTTCAGAAACTGTTTGTCAATAATACTGCTGAGCATATTGTTAAGATACTTGACTGAAAATTCCGGCGTTTTTTCTTTGACGCCGTGAACATCAGCAACTTCGTCATCATATTCGGACAGAGGGTAGACGCGTATTCTTGACATATTGTAACCGTAATGGGTAACCACGCC
>CACZNV010000159.1 GCA_902782645.1 uncultured Ruminococcus sp.
AACCTTGGGAGTCGCTCTGGGGTTCGTCGGCAACTACGCCCCTTGTGGACTTTCACCACAGACCGACGGCATGCCCGTCGTACTAAAAAAAGAGCCAACCGCCGTGGCTCTTTTTGTGGCTTCCGTGTGGACATTTAGTATTTATCCGCAGGACCACAGGAGAATTTGATTTTTTGAGGTATCGGGCGAACAGTCAACTGTTCAAGCCTTTAAAAACCTCGCGGCCTTTTGCTCTGTCAAGCCTGAGCTTCGACAGCAACCTGCTTAGGAGCTCTCTTTACAAGACCTCTCTTATCTTTAAGGCAGGCTGCGCATACATATGCGTAACGGGTTACACCCTTATCGTCAATAATCTTGACACGGCGTACATTAACCTTCCAGTCTCTCTTAGCTCTTCTGCTGACCTGGGAACGGGTAATGCTGATATGACGGCCAAACATCATATCTTTTGCACAAATCTCACATTTTGCCATTTAAAGCACCTCCTCTCGGATTTATCAAACAGCGGTGTACATTATACTCTTTTTGGTATAACGGCGCAAGCGTTTTTTTCGCTGTCTTTTTTATATTTTTAAAGGTTTTCAATCACGGATCCTGCGGACCCGTTTTTTCACCCCTTATTTTTCAATCAGTGACCCCTTTGCGATTGAGACCTCGCCAAGGCAGTTGAGGGCCTTGCCGTCAACTTTCGTTGTGATTGTACCGCCTGTGACGGTGATTTTGAAGCTTGCCGTGAGAGCGTCGTCAACGGCAACAAGATTCAGGGAGCCGCCCTCGATGAATATGTAGCCCTTTGAGATGTCCTCGTCGCCGTCAACCTTTACGGCGTCATCTCCGGAATTCACCGAAACTATGCCGTCGTGCATTCTGAAGCTCTCTTTTGCCTTGATGGCGTTGTTGGAAGCTGTGACTGTGACTGTGCCAGTAACGATGCAGAGGTCGTTTTTGCAGCCGATGCCGTTGTTGTAATTGGCGTTGACGGTGAGAGCGCCGTAGCCGTTAATTGTGAGGTCATCCTTGCTGTAGATGCAGGCGTTGGGATTGCCCTTGGCGTCTAGTTCCGTGTAGGTTGCAGCGTCCGTAAACGTATTCTGGGTGCCTGTCGCCAATGTAATTCCGACCTTGTCTGCGGACATAACGTAGATGCAGGCGGACTTGGTGTTGGTCACACTTACGTTGTTCAGTATTAGGCGAACCTTCTCGGTTTTCTCCACGTTCACTATGATCTGTCCGTCGGTGAGAGAGCCGCTGAGGATGTAGGAGCCTGCAGTGTTGACAGTGATCTTGTTTCCGTCAACGGAAGCGCCCTGGCCAACGATTTCCGTGGCATTATCCTTGAGGTTGATCTTTGTGCACTCTTCGGGCACATAGGCGATGGTCGTATCGAATTTGGTGAACTGATCCGACGTTGAAACGACCTGCGGGATTGCGGAGGGATCTTCATTGGCGGTTTCTCCTGGAGTTGCGGTGGGATTATCAACAGGAGCCGTTGTGGGGTTCTCCGGGGTCTCACCGGAACCGTTGGATGAGCATGCGCTCACTGCAGCAATCATAAGAATCGCAGCAAGAACGACCGCTATTGCTCTAAGCGTTCCAAATAATCTTGTAGTCTTCATGATTTTAGCCTTTCTTCTTCGCGTCTTGCCGCAGGCCTTTCGGTATCCGCCGCAATTAACCGTCAAATAAGTCTGCCGAGCACTTCGGCCTTGTCGGTGTATTCCCAGGGCAGATCGCAGTCCACCTTGCCGAAATGGCCGTAGCATGTTGTTTTTCCGTAAATCGGCCTTCTCAGGTCGAAATAGGAAATAATTCCCTTCGGCGACATGTCGAAGTTTTCAAATACCGCCCTTTCAATCTCCTGGACGGGAAGTTTTTCTGTTCCGAATGTTTCCACGGATACAGATACGGGGTGACTGACGCCAATGGCATATGAAATCTGTATCTCGCATTTGTCGGCAAGACCCGCAGCCACAATGTTCTTTGCGATATATCTCGCCATGTAAGCGCCGGAGCGGTCGACCTTTGTGGGATCCTTGCCGGAGAAAGCTCCGCCGCCGTGGCGGCTCATTCCGCCGTATGTGTCCACAATTATCTTGCGACCTGTAAGACCGGAGTCTCCGTAGGGTCCGCCGATCACAAATCTTCCTGTCGGGTTGATGTAGAAGACCGTGTCAGAAGCCAGCAGCTCTTTCGGCAGCACATGCCTGATAACATATTTTTCAAGATCCGCTCTCAGCTGTTCGGTAGTGACAGTCTCGTCATGCTGGGATGACAGCACAACTGCGGTGATTTTGCAAGGTCTTCCGTTCTTGTCGTATGCGACGCTGACCTGGCTCTTTCCGTCCGGGCGGAGGTATTTAAGAAGTCCCGATTTTCTGACCTCCGTAAGCCTTTTCGTGAGCTTATGGGCAAGAGCAATCGGAGCCGGCATATACTCGCCGTTCTCGCAAACCTCATTCGAAGCGTAGCCGAAGACCATTCCCTGGTCGCCGGCGCCGTCGTTGTCAACACCCATTGCAATATCAGGGGACTGGGTGTTTAGGCAGCAGTTTATGCAGCATGTGTTTCCGTCAAATCCCAGCGACGAATCGTTGTATCCGATTTCGAGAACCGTGTCCCGGGCGATACGGGCGTAGTCAACCTTGGCGGTTGTGGTTATCTCGCCCATGATCTGAATTAGTCCCGTGCATGCAGTGACTTCGCAGGCAACTCTTGAAGAAGGGTCTTCCGCAAGTACGGCATCGAGTATGTTGTCCGCTATCCGGTCGCAAATCTTATCGGGATGTCCCTCTGTTACCGATTCGGATGTAAATATCTTCATAATTATCAATTTCTCCAAAGTTTAGTGTTATCGGCAAATAATGCCTCTTGCTTATTTCACGGCACGCAGAGCGCCGCGATATTTATGTTTTAAAGCTGTGTCAGGCAGAAACTTCGCTTTCATCCCCCTCGGAAGCGGGTGCCTCCTCCGGAGCAAATGTGAGCAGCGGTTCTTTTCCTTCTATAATGGTGTCCTCGGTCACGATACACTCGGTGACGTTTTTGCGCGAAGGCACGGAGAACATCACATCCCGCATCGCATTGTCAACAATGGCTCTCAGGCCTCTTGCTCCTGTCTTTCTTTCCATTGCAAGCTTTGCGATAGCGGTAAGAGCTTTATCCTCAAAAACAAGGTCCACTCCGTCAAGGAGCAGAAGCTTTCTGTACTGCTTCGTAAGAGCATTCTTGGGCTCCGTCAGGATGCTTATCAATGCCTTTTCGTCAAGCGCCTCAAGGGTTACAACCGTCGGCACCCTTCCGATAAACTCCGGAATAAGGCCGAATCTGAGCAAATCCTGGGGTTCAACCTTGGCGAGAAGCTTGTTTGTGTCCAGGTCCTCTTCGGTGATTATTTTTCCCGAGAAGCCCATGGTGGATTTTCCCAGTCTGTTTTCTATGATCTTGGGCAGTCCGTCAAAGGCGCCGGAGCATATAAACAGTATATTGGTGGTGTCGATCTGGATGAACTGGGACTGGGGGTGTTTTCTTCCTCCGTTGGGCGGCACCTGCGCAACAGTGCCCTCCAGTATCTTTAGAAGCGCCTGCTGAACACCCTCTCCGCTCACGTCCCTGGTGATGGAAACGTTCTCGGTCTTCCGGGCGATTTTATCTATTTCATCCACAAAAATGATTCCCTTTTCGGCTTTTTCAATATTGCCGTCGGCAGCCTGAATGAGCCTCAAAAGAATATTTTCCACGTCCTCGCCAACATACCCCGCCTCGGTGAGAGCGGTGGCGTCGGCAATCGCAAAGGGAACGTCAAGTATTTTCGCGAGAGTCTGGGCAAGGTATGTCTTTCCGACACCTGTGGGTCCAATGAAGAGCACATTGCTCTTTGTGAGTTCGGTGTCACGGAGTTCCTTAGGTATCTCCGGAAGGTTCTCCTCCGGGATCTTTGCCTTGCGTTTTCTTGCCGCCAATGCCCTTCTCTCATTGTCGAGAAGCCTTTTATAATGGTTGTACACGGCAACGCAAAGCGCTTTCTTTGCAGTCTCCTGGCCGACAACGTACTCGTCAAGCTTGGCTTTGAGCTCATCCGGTTTCGGAAGCCTGAATCCGTCGTTAAAAACAGATTTAACATCCGTCATCTCTGTTTTTTCCCCTGCGGAAAGGTCTTTCCCGATAAGCTCAACACAGATGCGCACACAGTCCTCACATATGTTTACGTTGGGACCCTGTACAACAGCTATTGCCCCGTTCAGATCTCTGCCGCAGAATGAGCATTTATATGGTTTTTTATCTTTTTCGTTCATAAATGAATCCTTACAAGATATTTCGTGGAAGCCGGGAAGCTGAAATCATGAGCAGTCCGGTCTTCAGACTCTGTTCTTGTAAACCTTGTCGATAATGCCGTACTCGAGGGCCTGTTCCGCCGTCATGTAATTGTCCCTGTCCGTATCGCGCTCGATAACTTCGATGGGTTTTCCGGTGTTTTCGCTCAAAATGCGGTTCATGTTTGCCCTGACGTTCTTAATGTGCTCCGTGGCGATGACAATATCGCTTGCGGGGCCTCTGGAGCCGCCCATAGGCTGGTGTATCATTATCTCGCTGTTGGGAAGAGCGTAGCGTTTTCCTTTTGTTCCCGAGGAAAGAAGAAAAGCGCCCATGCTTGCGGCCCTGCCAATGCAGATTGTGGAGACATCGCATTTGATAAAGTTCATCGTGTCGTAAATAGCGAGGCCTGCGGAAACGCTGCCGCCGGGGCTGTTGATGTAAAGTGAGATGTCCTTTCCGGGATTTACGCTCTCAAGGTAAAGAAGCTGTGCGACGCAAAGGCTCGCCGTTGCATCGTTGATCTCATCGCTTAATACTATGATCCTCTCGTTAAGAAGCCTCGAAAAAATGTCGTAGGATCTCTCTCCGCCGTTTGCGGTCTGTTCAACAACATAAGGTACAAGTGCCATTGTTTTCCTCCAGTTACAGTTTGCGGCCGGCAGTCGCCTGAAAGCGGGTCTCCGCCGTCCGTTTTATTATCTCTTCTGCCGGCCTGCTTCTTTTCAAAAAGAGGCAGATTTCACCTTGGAACGTTATTTTAACACATTTTAAAAGCCTTAAAAAGCTTTTTATATTTAATTAAGCTATCGTTAAGAATAACGTTTTCATGTTGCGGGCTGTCCGAAAGCAAAAGCGGCAGGAAAGAACAGCCTTAAGGTCAGACCCCGGCTTTGTCTTTTTGCCGCTTTGAAACTGCGTAGTGTAAGACGGTATCGCGCCTTCAATTATTCGGTGTAAACCGCATTGGCGACGATGAAATCGATGGCGAGCTTCGGCTTCATGTCATTCTGGATGAAGGTCTTGAGCTCGTCGCTGAGCTGTGATTTAAGCTCCTCGAAATCCATCTTGTAAGCCTCAGCCATCTCTTTGAGGTGAGCTTCCGTCTGCTCTTCGGTGGGCTTCAAATCTTCCGCAGCTGCAATTGCATTGAGAACGAGTTCTTCGCGGACCTGCTTTTCGGCGTTGGGACGGATGCTCTCTTTCATGCCTTCCATGGTCTGGCCGCTCATTGCGAGGTAGTCCTCAAGCTTGATTCCGTAATTTGAAAGCTGTCTGCGGTATGACTCGATAATGTTCTTCTCCGCATTGTCGATCATGACTGCGGGAATATCGACCTCGGCGTTCTCGCAGGCCTTTTCGATAATCTGGTTCTCATAGGATACCTTGGCGTCTTTTTCTTTCTTCTCGCCAAGCTTAACGGCCAGGTCTTTTTTATACTCGGCAAGGGTTTCGAACTCGCTCTTCTCAACTGCGAAATTATCGTCAATTTCGGGAATAACTTTCACTTTTATATCGTGGAGAGTTACAGCGAATTCAGCGGCCTTTCCGGCAAGATCCTTTGCGTGGTAGTCCTCGGGGAATGTAACGGAAACAACGAATTCATCGCCAATATTATGGCCGATAACCTGATCCTCAAAGCCCGGAATGAACTGGCCGGAACCGAGAACCAGATTCTGGTTGTCAGCACTTCCGCCCTCGAAAGCAACCCCGTCAACAGTGCCCTTGTAGTCGATGATGACTGTGTCACCCGACTGTGCGGCTCTGCCCTCAACGCTCTCCATGCGGTAATCTTCCTCGGCAAGTCTCTTGAGCTCTGCATCAACGTCCTCGTCGGTAACCTCTGTAGAGATTTTCTTTACCTCGATGCCCTTGTAGTCGCCAAGCTTAACCTCAGGCTCAACAAATACAGCTGCAGTGAAAACGAGCTTTGTGTTCTCTTCAACTTCCGTAACGGCGTACTCAGGATCGCTGACCGGCTTGAGGCCAAGCTCTTTAACTGCAGCGTCATACTCCTTCGGAATGAGGATATTGAAAGCGGAATCATAAAGAGCTCCGATGCCGTACATTCTCTCGACAAGCTTTCTGGGAGCCTTTCCGTCTCTGTAACCGTTGATTTTAAACTTCTTCTTGTTCCTCTGGAACGACTTTTCAAGGGCAGCCTCGAAATTCGCCGGATCAACGTCAACGGTGATTAAAACCTTATTCTTCTCAGTAACTTCATATTTTGCGCTCATTTGCGTAAATTCCTCCTGTTTTACAAACGCCCTGGGGTCTTGAGGTTTTACAAAAAGAAAGCCTGCAAAAACGGCAGGCCTCTTCTCTTACGGGTAAAGGACAAATCAAAGACCGTATTTCTTCTTGAATTTATCAACACGGCCGCCGGTGTCAACCAGCTTCTGCTTTCCTGTATAAAAAGGATGGCACTTTGAACAAATTTCTACGTTCACAGCACCCTTGGTGGACATTGTCGTAAAAGTCTCACCGCAAGCACATTTTGCCGTTACCTCGGTAAAATTAGGATGGATACCCTGTTTCATTGTATGTCACCTTCCTTTAGACACCAAATAGGTGATTTTTTCGCATTTTTCGGCCGCCAAAAATCAGCGGCGACGATGATTATAACACTTTTAAAAAGGCGATGCAACTTGTTTTTTTGTAAAAAAACATTAAAAAACATTAAAATACGCGATCTTTTCAGCAAGTTTCAATCAACCGGCCTGCCCGCAAGCTTTCCGAAAAAAACCGCAAGCTCCCCGCAGCACTTTTCCCTAGTATAATTATCGAGGAAGCACCTTCTGGCGTTTTCGCCCATTTTCCCTGCAAGAGCCCTGTCGCCCGCAAGCTTTTTCACGGCGGAAACAAAGCCCTCGGCGTCGCCGTTTTTCACAATCAAACCGCAGCCGTATTTCTCTATATCCGCGATAATGTCCTTCTCGTCAAGTATCGCAATGACCGGTTTTCCCATCATGTAGTAAGAGTAAACCTTGCTGGGTGCGCAGAGCCCGCCAAGGCCCTCCTCCAAACTTACGATGAGAGCGTCGCATTTTGAAAGCTCATCCTGAAATTCCGAACCCCGGAGAAATCCGGCGTGTTTAACATTGGCGTATCCTGAAAGTCTCTTTTCGATGTCCGGTGATTTGCTGCCGTGGCCCGCAAACACAAACTCGATATCTTTAAGCCGGTCCATGTGCTGTTCGATGGCGGACACAACCGTCTCCATGTCCTGGCAGACGCCCATGTTGCCGAAGTAGCCGCAGCGGAAAGGCCTTGACGGGTCCGGCGAGGCCGGTTCCTTGTAAATATCCCCGTGCCAATTGGGGATCGTTGCGATTTTGTCTTTCGGGATGCCCCTGGTTTTTTCAAAGAAATCTGCCATCTCCCGGGAGATGCATACCGCGCCGTCAAGATTTTGCGAAAGCTTTTCGTTGATTTTCCGCATTTTTCGGGCCATCATGCCGGTTTCGGACGCCTTGCCGGTTCTGATTGCGATCTCAGGGTAGACATCGTGGGCGATGAATGCGGTTTTAACACCAAATCGTTTTTTTGCTTTGTTGAGGATGTTGGTGACCATTGGCGGGTTCGAATAAGCCGCAATGACTTTGTAGTTTTTCATCATGCGCAGCTTTTTTTTGACGCCAAGGTAAAACGAAAAATAATTGATGAGCCTGCCGGCAACGCTTTTTCTCGAAAGCCGCGCATATTTTATGCGTTTAATGCCGACGCCCCGGTCTGTCTCTTCCGCAGGGACATTGCCGCAGCCCTCCGGTTTGTACTCGCCCGGGTAGCCGCAAAGCACATCCACAGAAAGACCTGCGCCGGCAAGAGCCCTTGCCGTGTCCTTGGCAAGTTCCGCGCTGGTGACGTATTCGGGACTGTAAAACTGACATATCAGCAAAACGTCTTTTTTGTCCATACCTGTCTCCGCAGTTTTCTTTTTCAGCCTTCCCGGCCGCCCTTTCCGTAGATTTCGTAGGCCTCGCTCCTCGTAAGTCCGAACCTCACGCCAACTGTTTTCACAGCCTCATTTCTCTTCATTCCGCCTTCGATTGCGGCATTGACGCCGGCAATGAATTCAGCCACCGCATTTTCGTCCCCATCCTTAATTTTTCCTGCTTTTTCGGCAGTTTCGGGATCGTCTTTTACGGGTTTTGCGCCCTCTATCACCACCACATACTCACCTCTCGGAGGTTCCTCCGTGAGCATCTCGAAAAGCTCTTTGGCGGTGCCTCTTTTAACTTCCTCATGAATTTTGGTGATTTCCCGGCAGAGGGCAATCATTCTCCCCGGAGCGGCTGTCTCAAGGGTCTTCAGGGTCTTCAAAATATTGTAGGGTGACTCGTAAAGGCATACCGTTGCCTCAGTCTTTGATATGGTCTCAAGCATCGGCGCAGCCTGTTTTTTGTTTTCCGGCAGAAAACCCATAAAGAGTATTTTCGACGTGGAAATGCCCGACATAACAGCTCCGGCAACGAATGCGCAGGGGCCGGGCACAACGCAGTAAGGCACCCCCTCTTCGATGCAAAGCTTCACAATGTGCTCCCCCGGATCTGAAATACCGGGCATGCCCGCATCGGTCACAAGGGCCGCGTTTTCGCCCTTCTTGAGTCTCTCTATAATCTGCGGGCCCCGTTCAAGCTTGTTGTGCTCGTAGTAGCTGACCAGCGGCTTCTTGACGCCAAGGTGTGTCAGAAGGCCTGCGGTGACCCTGGTGTCCTCGGCGCACACAAAATCCACGCTCTTAAGGGTCTCTATGGCCCTAAGCGTCATGTCTCCAAGGTTTCCTATTGGCGTTCCCACAAGATAAAGCATGTTTTTTTCCTTTAAATCCGGCATTCTCTGCCTTTGTTATCCAGAAAGCCCACTGTCCCGCCGCTGCCGCCAAGGACCTGCGGCGCCTCCACAATGAGCTCTCTTCCGGCGCCTTTCACGCCGCAAACCAGAAACATAACCGGTTCCTTCTCCGGGTCTGCGTGCACAAATCTCAGCCTTTTGGGCTCGATTTTGTACTTTCGCATAAGCTCCATCGAATCGCACAGTCTGTCCGGCCTGTTTATCATGTAAAACCTGCCGCCTGTTTTGAGCAGTGCCGCCGCCCCTGCGATCACATCTTCAAGAGTCAAAAGCGCCTCGTGTCTTGCAATGTAGGCGTTATAGTTTTTTGACGGTATACCGCTCCCCGCCGACTTGTAGGGAGGATTTGTCACCACAACGTCAAATCTGCTTCCGGGAAGCTCATCTGCAATGTTTTTAATGTCGGCGCAAACGAACCTGACGCGGTCAGTGAGACCGTTCAGTTTTGACGAGCGCTCCGCCATTTCAACAAGCTCCGGAACTATGTCCACGCCAATGAATTCCGCACCGCCCTTCAGCGACAGCAGTATCGGCAATATACCTCCGCCGGTTCCCAGATCAAGCACCCTGTCCTCCGGCAGTACCCTTGCAAATTCGGCAAGGGCCACAGCGTCGGTCCCGTACCTGAAGCCTTCCTTTTTCTGCAGGATCACACGTCCTCCCACGAGCAGATCGTCAAGCTGCTCATCTCCGGGAATATTCGCATTTTCAACCAGATTGGCTCCCACCGGATTCTCCTGTTCAATGTTAAAACAAAAAACCGCGGCAACAATCCGCGGCAACCGTTCATAAGTCATTTAAGACAAATCAGGCAGCAGCATCCCGCGGGGAATCTGCTGCCTTTTTTTGGATTGCTACTTGTCAGCCTTCCTCTGCAGGAGCTCCTACAGGGCAAACTTCAGCGCAGCTGCCGCAATCGATGCACTTCTCAGGATCGATCTCGTATTTTCCGTCGCCCTCGCTGATAGCTTCACAGGGGCAGCCTGCCGCACATGCGCCGCAAGCGATGCAATCGTCAGAAATCTTATATGCCATAATCAACACCTCCACTTTTGAATCTTAAAAAGAGTACTGTCGTATAATAGCGCCGAAACCGCTTTTTGTCAATAAGGTTTTCCCCGCCCGCTAATATCTGCTTTGATGCTAGATTGGCGTTTTTTGTCTCTGTGAAATTTATCCCAATAATGCAGGCAAATACCATAGTAATAATAGAAACGAATCGTTGTTATGGACACTATCTCAGTACTAATCCTTCCGCTTTCTAATTTGAATTGTTATGAATCTTTTCTCAAGTAAGATTATCGTATGGCATCTTGCGAGCCAGCATAATGTCGACCTTACGCTAACTGCATTCCGTAAAGCTTATGCCCAAAGAAAAGCCCCCAACGGCTTAATATTCCACTCAGATCAAGGCTCTGAGTATATGGTGTTTGCCTTCAGACACCTGATGGACTCGCTTAATGTAGTCCAGTCTTTCTCAAAGAAAGGTTATCCTTATGACAACGCCTTCTGCGAATCTTTCTTCAAATACCTGAAGAAGAACCGCACAAACCGAAGATCTTACCGTACGGCGGAAGAGCTCCGGCTCGACCCTTTCGATTACATCGAGAAGCTATACAACAACCAGCTTCCTCACGGTGCTATTGGCTATAAAACGCCAAATGAACATGAGGCTGAATACTGGGGCTGCACCGTATAACCCAGTGTCATCCTATAATTTTGCACAAATTCGTGTCTTCTATATTGACAGCATTGCAATAGCACATTGCCCACTAATACTTTCCCATACCAGTCCATTAAACCAATCTGTACTCTTCTTCTGATGGCCCACTTTCCTCGATTAATGCATAATAAGTACATATCAACTCGTTATTATCAATCGAAAACCTTCCTATGCTATACAAATCATTTTCTTGCCTAGTTATTTTAGGAAGACGAACCTGGTGAATTGCTTCACTATATGTCAAGGAATTATCTTTATACTCAGACAAAATAATCAGTTCTATGTCTCGATTGGCCCAATAATAAGTCTCAACTTTTTTCTTTCTTCGGTTACAAGTGTCGCAGAGCTCAAGCGTCACTTTTTTTACATTCTTATTATCCGGTATGTATTCAATTGCGTGATTATACTTCGGAATACTGTCAATTTCAAACTCACACTCGTCATCGTCAAAATAGTCATGAGCATCTAAAGCCATAATTTCTTCCTCATTCGAGTCATTCCTAAAGAAACGTATCACTACAGAAATACTATCCATTTCAGCACCCCCTTCCCTTAGAACCTAAATCGCGACCTTCAAATGCCTTTTTTATCTGTTTCAATGTCTTCGAGCTTATTATACCATTCTTTTCCATAGTTTCCAGCTCGCGAGGTGAATAATCTAATAGTTCTTGAATATTCACTCCACTAAGATTTGGATTGTTTTGCAAATCTCTCAACTGGCCGTGTCCTTTCAAGAGATTTCTAACTGATTGTTCAACCGTTGGGTCCCAGCTGTTTTTGTTATGAACAAGAAGTCCAATCTGTCCAACAAAATATGTGTGATTTTTTTCTATCTCAAGATTATAAACTCTTATCGGTTTTTCTAATTTTACCTTAACAATCGTCTTAATGTGGTATAATTCTCCAGAAGAGAGAAACAAAGAGTGATTACAAGTCAAGTATTCTGCACCAACCCAGCCACTTTCAATCGTCCAAAAAGGATGATTTGGGGTTGACACTATTTCAAATCCATCAAAATACACAATAACGATTTCATATGTTTCACTGACATAAGTGTTGGTTACTATTCTATACTCCTTCCGATTATTGTTAACATCATATGAAAGGACGTATGTTCCAACACTTATCGATTCAATTGCAATTAACCCGTCAATAGTCGACACTTCAGTCCCTGCGACAAAACACATTCCTGGGCTTTGTGAAGCTGCATCCAAAATGCCGCAAGTCGCAAATAATGCTAACATCTGCCCAGCGCTGTAAGCTTCCTCATTCCCTTGAAAAACAGTCCTTAAAAGTATACTATTGCCAGTGAATGCCGAATAGGTCAAATCGCCCGCATAAGCTCCTGCTACTCCAATTGTCGTTGCCACAGCTACTGTAGCAACAGCACTGGCGACCGTATAACTTGCACCAATTGACATTCCAATTGCGGTAAAAGTACACACTGCCGCAGGAGCAGCAGCACCTAGAGAGACTATTGTTAGCGCAATTGATGCAACAGCTGCAACAGCGCCAATTACCCAATGCCACCAGGCAGTTCCCGCCGAATCAACACAGTTCACCGGATCATTACCGCAATAACAGAAAAGATTTGTTCCGAGCGGCCCGTCTTCAAGATTTAGCTGTGAGTCCGG
>CACZNV010000160.1 GCA_902782645.1 uncultured Ruminococcus sp.
GATAGTTGGTTTCTTTGTTGTAGACCTTCTCGCGGTAGAGGAAAAGCACCACGTCCGCATCCTGTTCGATACCTCCGGACTCTCTCAGGTCGCTCATTTTCGGTCTCTTGTCGTCGCGCTTGTCGACTTCACGGCTCAGCTGGGAACCCACAATGATGGGAACCTCAAGCTCACGGGCCATCATCTTGATCTGTCTGGAAATGTCGGACACCTCAACCACACGGTTTGCATCTCCCCGCCTTCCCGCGGAAGTCATCAGCTGCATGTAGTCGATTATAATGAGCTTGATGTCGTTCTCAAGTTTCATCTTCCGGCACTTGGCCCTGATGCTCTGGATGCTGGCATCGGTGGTATCGTCAAGGTAAATCGGAACGTTTCTGGACTCCGCCACGGCCTCCGCCAATGAGTTCCAGTCGTTTGTGGAGAGCTGCGCCTTCTTCAGCTTTTCGCTTTCAACGTCCGACTGGGCGCTCAGGATACGGGTCGCCAGCTGCTCCTTCGTCATTTCCAGGTTGAATATCGCAACGGGTATCTTTTTCTTGAAGCCCACGTATCTTGCGATGTCCAGCATGAATGCGGTTTTTCCCATACCCGGTCGTGCGCCGACCACGATCATATCCGCCTTCTTCATGCCCGACATGGCCCTGTCAAGGTCGTAAAAGCCCGTGGGGATGCCGGTCATACCGTTTTTACCCACGTTCTGCTCAAGCTCCATGAAGACGTCCTGGTTCACGTCGGAAAGGATTGAATAGCCCTTGGTGTTCGTGTTCTGGGTGACGCGAAGTATGGTGTTCTCCGCAAATTCAACGGTCCCGTCAAGGCCTTTGTCCCCCTTGTAGGCGGCTTCAACTATGCTGCGGCCGGCGTTGATGAGGCGTCTCATGGTGGCCTTCTCGGCAATGATTTTTGCGTAGGTCACTGCATTGGCGACAAGGAAGGAACCGCCAAGAAGACCTGTCAGGTATCCCGCGCCCCCCATCTTGTCAAGGCTTCCCATGCGTTCAAGTTTTTCCATGACCGTGAAAAGGTCAATCTTCACGCCCTCGTTGAAAAGCGTGAGACATGCCTCGAAGACCTGTTTATTGCTCTCGCTGTAGAAATCCTGAACGGTGACCTCGTCGATGATGTCTGTTATCACGTTGCTGTCGGAAAGCAGTGCTCCGAGCAGCGCGTTTTCGGACTCTATGCTCTGCGGTATTGCCATATTAACATTGTCGGGCATCCTGTTACCTCCGCCTGATTTCTGCATCGCTTTAGAAAAAGCCGTTTAATAATATACTGTGCCGCTGAAAAATACTTAAAAAATCTGTCAGCCGGCCTCTACGCTCACGTTAATTTTAGCCGAGATTCCTTGATAAAGCTTGATTGATACTTCTTTAACGCCTGTAACCTTAATGGGCTCGTCAAGAACAATCTTCTTTTTGTCGATGTCAAGGCCGAACTGTTCCTTGACGGCTTCGGAAATATCCTTTGTGGCTATGGCGCCGAAGAGCTTTCCGTTTTCGCCTGCTTTTGCCTTGACGATGACCTTTTTACCGTCAATCTTGGCCTTGAAGGCGTTTGCCGCATCCATTTCCCGCTGCTGTTTGTTTGCGGCGGCCTTCTGCTTGTCGCGCATCTGGTTTACATTGGCGGTGCTGGCCTCAACGGCAACTCCCCTCGGAATGAGGAAATTTCTTGCATATCCGTCGTTTACTTCAACCATCTCGTCTTTTTTTCCGAGACTCTTAACATCCTGTTTCAAAATAACTTTCATTTTATTCCTCCGTTAAACTCCGCAGGCCATTATCAACGGCCCCGGAAATCAGTTTTGTTCTGCGGTCTTTATACCCTCGTTTCTCAGTATGCTGAGAAGAAGCATTTCGGCCTTGTCGGGGGGCGTGTCCTTCAGCAAGCCTGCAGCTGCAGTAAAATGTCCTCCGCCGTTGATTGCCTGGTTTTCGAGAATGATCTGCACGTTGACCTCGCCAAGGGACCTGGCCTTAATCGCCGTGTCTTCGTCAAGCTTTATCAGCACGAAGGAGCAGTCGACGCCTGCAATCTCCAGCATCTTGTCCGCCGCGATCGGCGCCAATGTATTGGCTTCGTTTCTCGGAAGCTCGCAGGTGGTGATTGCAACGCCCTTGCCGTTGATGGTCATGTACTTCATGCCGGAAACAATCGCGTTGATTTTTCTGAACTCCTCGAAGCTGGGCTGAATGTACTTTCTCACCGCCACAGGGGTGACGCCAAGCTGTCTCAGGTAGGAGCAGACGTCAAACGTCCTTCTGCCGGTCTTGAAGAACATGTTCTTCGTGTCGACAAGTATTCCTCCGTAAAGGGTCTCGGCCTCAAGCTTTTTAAGAATCTTCTCGCTGGGGAAGATGTATCTCATGAGCTCCACGATAAGCTCGCTGGATGACGATGCCGCGGTGACCGTGTAGTTTATAACCGCATTCTCAATCGCATCAACGCCTCTTCTGTGGTGGTCGACAATCACTATTCTCTCGGATTTTTTGGCGACTTCGGGGGATTCGCACTGGCGGGCCGAGAAGGTGTCCACAACAACTGTGAGTGTGCCCTCGTCAAGCACATTGAGCGCCTCGCTCTCCGAAATGAACACGTCGTAGTAATCGCCGCTCTCCATCAAGGTCCTGTACATGACCGAGATCTGAGAATTGGGGCCTCCCAGCACCACATAGGCCGGCTTTCCGAGGGATACCGCAATTCTGTACATCGCCAATGCCGAACCGAGGGCATCAAGATCCGCCATCGCATGGCCCATGATAAGCACCTTGTTTGACTTCTGAATCTCGCTCTTAAGCTGTCCCGCTCTCACCCTCACCTCGACCATATCCTCGCGGTCGATGTCAAGCTCGCTGCCGCCGAAGAAGAGATTGTCCCTCTTGTCGTTTCCAATCTTTACTATCGCCTGGTCTCCGCCTCTCGAAAGGCTGAGATTGATGAGTTCCTCAACGTCCGCGATGTGGTCCGGAAGAGTGTCGTCAAAAGCTTTCTTGAACTGCTCGTCGCGGTTTCTGTCGGCGATGAGCATTCTGAAAGCCTCATCGGTGAGTTCAAGTCTGTTGGAAGAGATGCCTATTGAAAGGGTTACCTGTATCGAGTTTCCGACAGATATCTTCTTTGCACTCTCGAGGACCACAAACTGCTCCTCCTCAAGCTGCTTCAGGCTCTCCTCTGTGACAACTATCAGGTATCTTTCACGGGCAAGTCCTTTTATGATGGCGTTTTTGCCTTCGATCCACTTGGCGAATATATCGTTCAAGGCTATAAGCACCTGGTTTGCCACCGTCTCGCCGTTGGCCTGGTAAATTTCCTCGTAGTTGTCGATAAGTATTTCTCCCAGAACCACCTTGTTTGTTCTGTAGAGGTATTTGAGTCTTTCCACCGCCGTCACGTCGTAGAAGTAAACGCAGATGGCAACGCCTCCCGCCGCCAGGTCCTCGCTCACCGCAACATATGACGAGAAATACTTGAATGATCTGCGGTCAATGTCTATGTCGCCGTTAACTATACTGTTTTTCGTTGTCAGCTTTCCGTCGATGGCTTCGGAGAAAACCTTCTGAACCACTGAAGCGGGTTTCAGCTGCAGGCTGTCGCACACATCCTTGAAGTCGATGTTTGCCCAGATGAGCTTTCCTTCCACGGTCACAATGAACGTGGGGAGCTGCATGGCGTCAAGGAGACCCGTGCAGACCGTGCCGGAATCGTCAACGATACCCAGGTTTCCCGCCTCAGTCACAATCTTTCTGCGTCTGAGAAAAGTGAGAACGATGTCCATAATGACCATTGCCCACACGAGAACAACGGTGAGCGCAAATGCCAGCGGGTTGCCCAGTCTGAGAAAGGCAGCAGCAGCGGCAGCGGCGAATATAAGCGACATCGCAACGTTAATCCATATCAAATTCATCCTGTAAAGGAATTTGTACACAAGAGAAGTTTTTTTCTTCATAGATTTACCGAACCCTCCGCATATGGATAATCAGGGTAATTTTATCACAAAGCCGTCCTTTCTAAAAGCGGATTTTTGGCTGAAAGAGCCCTTCGGAGGCCATTGGCGTTTTTTTTTATTATATTTTAAGGCATCGCCAATCCTACGGGCGCCGTTTTCCCTTTAAAAAGCCCTCCGAATCTGGTAAAATGGCGGGGATGTATTATCTGCTCCTTGGCGATTTTGAACACGCCAATGAGAGAAAGGACGGTATCACATTGACCACTGCCGAAAACAATGAGTGCATTTTAGAGACGGTCAATCTTTCAAAAAAGTACAAAGATGTCTACGCCGTGCACAATGTAAACATGACTATCAACAAAGGCGACATCTACGGTTTCGTGGGTGAAAACGGTGCGGGAAAGACCACCATCATAAGACTTATAACAGGTCTTGCGTCGCCCACGGAAGGCACCTTCTACCTCTTTGGCGAGGAAAGATCAGGAGCCGTCAAAAACAGACGGGTCGCCGGAATTGTGGAGAACGTTTCTCTTAACAGATCCATGAACGCAATCGAAAACCTGAAGTACCAGTGCTACATCTGCGGCATAACGAAAACGAATGAAGAACTGGCGCAGGTGCTTGCGGACGTGGGACTTGATCCGAACAGCATCGGAAAGAAGACTGTAAAGAACTTCTCCCTGGGCATGAGGCAGCGTCTCGGCATCGCCTCCGTTATCATTCAGGACCCGGAGCTGGTGCTTCTGGACGAGCCCATGAACGGTCTTGACCCCCAGGGGTTTGTGGACATGCGCAACACAATCGTCAGGCTGAACAGGAAAGGGATTACATTTCTCATCTCCAGCCATATTCTTTCCGAACTCGACAAGGTCTGCAACAGGATCGGCCTCATCTCAAAGGGCATCCTGCTGGACGAAGTTTCCGTCGGAACCCTCCACTCAAAATCCACCGCAAAAACCCTGATTGACTTTGATTCGGCTGAGGAAGCCGCGGCTGCTCAGCGGCAGTTTTACGCCAGCGAACACCTGAATTCGACCGTTCTGTCCGACAAGACCATAACGGTCTACGGCAGCGCAGACATCAACGATATCATTGCTTTTCTTGTCTCGAAGAACATCAGGATTTCCTCCATCAATCTGAAGGAAAAGACAGTGGAGGACTATTACATCGAGAAAGTGAGGGGTCAGAATGGGTAAGTTGTTGAAGGCGGATTTTTTCCGCATAATTAGGAGCAAACTGTTCATGATCGTCTGCATACTCACAGGCGCTTTTCCCTTCCTCACCGCAGGTCTCTACTACCTTGTGATTAAGATCATGAAAATGCCCGGCATGAACACTTCCGGCATGCAGGTCAA
This sequence comes from uncultured Ruminococcus sp., assembly GCA_902782645.1. GTDB lineage: Bacteria > Bacillota > Clostridia > UBA1212 > UBA1212 > UBA1212. The sequence continues at coordinate 5,308 of CACZNV010000160.1, forward strand.
CCTTCTCACAGGCCGCGCGGTCGTCAGCGACTCGTTTCTCCTCTCGAGCAACATGGGTCTTCTGCTGCCGATCTTCATCACCATCTTTATCTGTGCGGACGTGTCGAACGGAACCCTCCGGAACAAGATCATTGCCGGCAGAAGCAGGACATCCATATACTTCTCGCACCTCATATCCTCGTCCGTCATCAGTGCGGTTCTGATATTACTTGAAGTGCTTCTTTTCTTCGGCATTTCCTGCCTGATACTGCCCGGTCATTACGGTGCGGCCATCGACTCCGAAGAGATTGTAAATCTCGTCTATTTCTTCATTACAGGCCTCTTTACATTCATCTTCTCGGCAGCCATATCCACCGCCCTCTCCCTTATGATGAAACACACTGCGCCTGCGGTCATCGTCACGGTCGTTGCGGGCATGGGTCTCAGTCTCATCGGACAGATCCTTCACGTTGCCGACCCGGCACTGACCAAAAAGTGGCTCTGCCTCATCCCCACATACACAAACTCCGGGTTCCTCAGTTCGGGTAAATTCGAGACAGTCTCCTTCCTGCTGGGAATTCTGTCCTACCTGGTTTTCGGTGTGCTTATCACTGTGCTGGGACTTATGAGGTTCAAAAAAGCCGATCTCAAATGATTCCGGAAAGCCGCTTGTTTGCCTTTGTATAGGAGAATTTTTAGGTCAAATCAAACCGGTTTAAAGGCCTGCCCGCAATGCTTTCAAAGCGCTTTGCGGGCTACTTTTTATATTCCCCCGCAGCGGATTTGGAGCGGTATTCTTGGCGAAACTCTGCTGTTGCATATATTATTTTGTATGCTATAATATGGGAAAAAATTTATGGAGTATAAAATGAAAAAAAGATTCTTTTTGTTTTTCTCTGTGATTTTGACAGTCTGCACGCTGTTTTCTTCTCTTGGAGTGTCGGCGTCCTCTTTTCTTATCGATAAAGCAGAAGAGGTCGTGGACATAGACGTTGCCGGTGCCGAGGCCCTGTGCCAGACCGACGACGGCTTTGTTTGGGTCGCCCAGTACTCGGGGCTGACCAGGTATGATGCAAATGAGTTTGTCTCGTACAAGAGCTTCGTGGAAAACGGCGTTGAATACGATATCATAAATGTCAGGAGGCTTGTTCAGCACAACAACATCCTCTACATCATGACGTACAATAACCTCTTTCAGTATCAAAACAATACTTTTTCTGTGATTGACCTGGATTTTGACTCCGTGAAACAGTCCCTCTCCAAGGACAACATCAACGTGGAGTGCTACGACCTTGAGTATGACAGAGTCAACGACATCATCTACATCTGCACAAATATCGGACTTTTCACCTATGACGTTAAAACGGGCTCTGCCGGCCTCGTGGAGGACACCAAAGGCAAGACCGTATACAGAGCGGTCGCAGATCCCTCAAGAGACAGATTCCTGTACCAGCTTGGCGACGGCATCTACAGCGACAAACACGTAAAGATTTTTGACGATCCGGCCATTCTGGAGCTCTATATCTTTGCCGATACCCTTTATATCTGCACAACCTCGGGCATTACGGGATACGATCTTGCCGCCAATGCCCTCTCCTCCGTTCAGTATCCGATGATCACGGACCAGGTCAACTGCGCCATGTACTCCGAAAACGAAAAGGTGCTTTTTGCCGGCTGTGAAAAGGAAGGAGTTTACTGCATCTACGAGAACGGGGAATACTCCACAATGGACAATCTGGAGAACAAGACCCAGATTGTTGACCTTATGATGGACTACGAGGGAAACCTTTGGATTGCAAGCCACAACGTTTCCTCTTCCGGCGTCTCCATCATCACCAAGAGCGCCCTCATGGATCTTCTCTTTGACGATGTTCTGTGGGCTTCCGAGAAATATGCCGGCAAGAGCAAAACCGTCTACGCTCTTGAGCGCTACGGCGACACCCTGTACATCTGCCTCGGGAAGACAGGTCTGGTACTGTTTGACATAAACAGCGGCTCAATCGTTCCCGCTGACGGCACCGACAACCCGGTTATGCTGGGCATTCAGTCCTATTTTGCCGGAAAAGGCGTGGAGCCTGAAAACGTGCCCTACGATTTCAGGGATGTGGAATATTACTAAGGCAAGCTGTACTTTGCCGACTACGGTCTCGGCATTGTGGAGTACGACCCCGCCACAGGGGATGTGGTGATATACGACAATGATTTCCTTGGCGATGACGCCAATATCGTAAGCCTCAAAGAGGACAAGGAGAACACCTACCAGAACGGAGACCTCGCCAATATCAGATGTCTGAGAGCATTTGACGGTTTTCTTGCAGTGGGCTACCAGTCCGGCGGCGTCTACAGATTCGACGGCAGCAAGATTTCGGTCTACCACACCGACAAGAGCACCGTCTACATAAGCAAGACCTCAGAAGGCAAGGTCGCCTTCAACCACACCGCAGGAATATTCACCGTCAGCGACGATTTCACGGTCACCGAAGAGATTTCCACGGAGAAGCAGGTCAGCGGCAACAGGCTGAAGTTCTTGGTCGACGGAGACAAGGTCTACTACAACCTGAACGGGCGCTTCTTCTGCAGAGAGGTTATTGACGGCAATGTTGTGAACAGAGAGATCACCATACCCTACGTCAAGGGTTCCATCGTGGAGATTTCAAAGGTTAAGGTAAAGGACAGCAGCGGGAACACATCCTACAAGTATGTAATAGCAAGCCAAACCCAGGCCTACATCACGGACTCCCTTGACACGTCAAATGTTGACGCAAGCGGCAGGCTCGTGAATTACGACCTCTACGACGCCACCAACGGCCTCAGACCCATACAGGCCAACACATCGGGTTATTACGACGAGGAGACCTGCAGGTACTATTTCCAAACCACGGACGGTATTTTCGTCTACGATTTCGCAGGTTCAAAAGACCGGAACATACCCACTAAGATTGCCATCAACTCAGTCAGCGTTGACGGCGTACCCATGTACGGAAACGAAATCAAGCTTAATAAGGACGCCTCCCGTATCGAATTCAATCTGTCCATTCTCGAATTCAAGCCCAACAAGGGTCACACGGTATGCTACAAGCTTGACGGCGTCGACAGCGATTACGTTCAGATTGCAGACGACCTCACCATTTCATACACCAACATATCCGGAGGAAGACACACATTCCACGTTTACATAATCGACTCGGCCGGCCTTGTCAGCAACCAGATTGACATTGTCCTCATCAAGGATAAACAGATCTACGAGCAGCCCTGGTTCTGGATTATGATAAGCGTCGTCGTTCTGTTCCTCATATTCCTCATCAACTTCCTGATAATCCACAAAAAAGCAAAAAACGCCAAGGCAAGGGAAGCTGAACTCAAAGGCATCACCATCGAATCCATTGAGGCCATTGCCCGCACAATCGACGCCAAGGACGCCTACACAAACGGTCACTCCATACGTGTCGGCCGCTACTCCAAAATCATTGCGGAGGCCATGGGCATGGAAGGCGACAGCCTTGAGAACCTCTACTACACCGCCCTTCTCCACGACATCGGTAAGATCGGCATTCCCGACGCCATCCTCAACAAGCCCGGCAGGCTCACGGACGAAGAGTTTGACATCATGAAGAATCACACCACAAAGGGCTCGAAGATTCTGAAGGACATCTCCACAATTCCGAACATTGTGGAAGGCGCCAAGTCCCACCACGAGAAATACGGCGGTGGCGGCTACCCCGAAGGCCTGAAAGGCGAAGACATCCCGCTCATTGCCCGCATTATCTGCTGCGCAGACTGCTTCGACGCCATGGCCACAAAGCGTGTCTACAAAGAGCCCTACCCCAAGGAGAAGATCATTGCCGAGTTCGAGAGATGCAAGGGCATCCAGTTTGACCCCGAAATTGCCGATGTGGTGATCAAGCTGATCGAGGAAGGCAAACTGAAAGCCATCGACTGATAGGTTTTAGGCATAAAAAAAGTCACGGAATTTTTCGACCCCGTGGCTTTTTGTTTATCGTTTTTGATACCCGCTATCCCAGCGGAATTTCGGGATCAGTCAGCTGTAAACGGCAGCAACGCAACGTGTCTGGCTCTCTTTACAGCGGTGGTCAGCTCTCTCTGGTGCTTTGCGCAGGTTCCGGTCATTCTTCTGGGAAGGATCTTTCCTCTCTCAGTAACAAAGTTTCTGAGCTTCTGGATTTCCTTGTAGTCGATATGCTCGGTCTTGTCGGCGCAGAAACGGCAAACCTTTTTTCTCGGTTTCTTGTTCATCTGGCCCTTACCTTCGAATTTGTCGGCACCTTTACCTTCTTTTTTTGCGTAAGGCATAACAGTTCCTCCTAAATCATTAAAGCCGGTTTTTAATCGGCATTAACTGGCAGTTTTTCAGAATGGTACAAACTCGTCTTTGTCAAGCGGGAAGAATCCGGCGTCACTGCTGCCCGATGATGGAGCACCGCCAAAATCCGGTGCCGGGGTTGCGCTGCCGTAGGAAGAAGAGCCTGCCGACGCTGCTTTGCTTTCGCAGAATTCCGCATTGTCAACGATTACTTCTGTTACATAGACTTTCTTTCCGTCTTTGTCCGTGTAGTCGCGAACCTGGATGGAACCTATAACAAGTATTCTGTTCCCTTTTGTAAAATACCTGTTAATGAATTCAGCTGTCTGACGCCAAGCCACGCAATTGATGAAATCTGCTTTTGTGGAACCGTCGGGCTGCTTTCCGGGTCTGTCAACCGCAATGCTGAAACTGCACTGGGCAACATTGTTTGTCTGTGTGTACCTGAGTTCGGGGTCTCTTGAGAGACGTCCCATAAGAATAGCTCTGTTCATAATTTCTCTCCTCTTTTTGCTGTCTTTCCAATCTGAAAACTGTCTTAAACATCAAATCTCTTTGCGTCTTGCAGACGCACCGGACCTTCTCACTCAGCGTCTTTATTGATGATCAAGAATCTGAGAATAGCGTCATTGATCCTGTAAATTCTCTCGAGCTCAGCCGGGAATGTAGGCTCAGCTTTGAAGAGACAGAGATAATAGCATCCTTCTTTGACATCGTTGATGGGGTATCTGAGGGTTCTCTTTCCGCCCCACTCAGCGAAGCTTTCGATTTCGCCGTTCTCTGCGATCAGGCCCTGGAATTTCTCGGCTACAGCGGCCACCGCTTCTTCACCGATTTCAGGGTTGACGATAAACATTGTCTCGTATCTAACCATGAATTTCACCTCCTTTTGGTCTATCGGCCCTCAAACCACTGTCAAGGGCAAGGAACGGGACGTATTATATCAAGTCCGTCCCGTTAAAGCAAGCGTTATTTTTTTCAAGTTTTCCGCGGTTTTTGGCGTTTTTTCAGCGTTTTTGAGCTGCTTTTACGCCCTGCATCAGACAGTTTCAGGTTTCTCAAACTCTGCGCCGAAGGTGTCGCAGGTTGCGGTTTCAATCACCACAGATTCCACCGGCGCATCGTTTCTGTATGTGGGGGTGGCGGCGATTTTGTCCACGACTTCGATGCCCTCTGTGACCTTGCCGAATGCGGCGTACTGGCCGTCAAGGAAAGGCGATGTCTTGTGCATGATGAAGAACTGGGAGCC
>CACZNV010000161.1 GCA_902782645.1 uncultured Ruminococcus sp.
CGCCGCACCTGTTGGGCTCGGTGTAGTCGGCAACGAAAACTATCTTGTCAAGAAGGCTCATGGACTTGCCGCCTGTGGTGTGCTTTGAGATGGCGCTTAGCACCTCAGGGTCCGTCACACCGTACCTTCTTTCGGCCACCACCGCTCCGAGGGGACCGTGGAGAACTCTATAGCTGAATCCGTCCGCAGGCTCCGGGGAGAAATCCTCCATAGTCATGCCTATCCATTTCAGCTGGGGTATGGTGACGCCTTTGGCGCAGTCGTGAAGGAGCCCGGCAAGGCGGGCCTTGTCTTTGTCCGCACCGTATTTTTCGGCAAGTCTCACCGCCTCTTCGGAGACGCCCAAACTGTGTCTGAACCGCTTCTCCGGAAGCACGGACCTTAAGTCCTCGGTTATCGAGGCTTCCGACATGGGCCATTCTTTGTAAAGGCCCCGCTCAAGTATAACCTTTGAAACCTTTTCCGGCACGATTCCGCCTTCGGGAATCAGGCCCTTTGAAAAAGCCTCTCTTATCTTTGTGGATGAAATCTCGGGGACGGTCTCTTTTGAGAAGAGCACATTGGCATCAATACCTTCCAGGGCCTTTTTTGCAGCCTGAAAAGAATCTTCGCCGGACCCTTGGCGTCTCACAAGAATGAAGCTGCAGATGCCGCCAAGCTTCTCCGCGTCCTTCCAGCCTGAAATGCCCGCTGCCGAGTCGTCGCCGAGAATATAATAGAATTCGGTGCCGGGGCTTTTCTCCGCAAGCTCCGAAAGTGTGTCGGCAGTGAATGTGTACCCCTTTTTATTGACCTCGATGCCGCTGACTGACAGCCCATCGATGCCCGAAACCGCCAATTCCGCAAGCTCCAGCCTCACAGTTCCCGGAGTGACGGGCCTTGCGAATTTGTGGGGCGGATTTCCGGCCGGCAGGATGATCACATTGTCGAGTCCGAATTCCTTTTTTATTTTAAGCGCGCACTCGATGTGACCGGTGTGGATCGGGTCGAATGTGCCGCCGAGAATTCCTGTCTTTAACATAACTAAACCCCTGCCTGCCCTTCAGAATCAGTTTCTAAGGCTGTGTATCGGTGCGGGTATTCTGCCGCCCCTGTCGATAAACAGGCTGCTGTCGGCCTTTCTGACGCTCATAACAGGCGCCTCGCCAAGGAGTCCGCCGAACTCCACCGTGTCGCCCTCAGCCATGCCCGGAACTGGTATGATTCTGACGGCTGTGGTCTTGTTGTTGATGACGCCAATGGAGATCTCATCGGCGATTATTGCCGACAAGGTTGAAGCGTCCGTGCTGCCGGGAACCGCAATCATATCAAGTCCCACAGAGCAGACGCAAGTCATTGCCTCAAGCTTCTCGAGGGAGAGGGAGCCCGCCCTCACTGCGGAAATCATTCCCTCGTCTTCGCTGACAGGGATGAAAGCGCCGCTGAGACCGCCAACGTGTGACGAAGCCATAACTCCGCCCTTCTTGACCGCATCATTAAGAAGCGCCAGGGCCGCGGTTGTGCCGGGGCCGCCGCAGGAGCTGATACCCATCTCCTCTATGATTCTGGCCACACTGTCACCCACCGCCGGCGTAGGCGCCAAGGACAGGTCAACGATGCCGAACTCCACGCCAAGGCGCCTGCTGGCTTCCTTGGCCACAAGCTGACCCATTCTCGTAATCTTGAAAGCTGTCTTTTTAATGGTCTCCGCAAGAACGGTGAAGTCCTCGCCCCTGACCTTTTCAATTGCGCACTTAACAACGCCGGGGCCGCTGACGCCCACGTTGATGACCCTCTCCGGCTCACCCACGCCGTGGAAAGCGCCGGCCATGAACGGGTTGTCCTCAGGCGCATTGGCGAATACCACAAACCTTGCGCAGGCTGAGCCGCCGCTGTCCTTGGTGAGTTCCGCAGCCCTCTTTATAAGAAGACCGATTTCCTTCACCGCGTTCATATTGATGCCCGCCTTGGTGGTGGCCACGTTGACACTGGAGCAAACCCTTGAGGTCGCCGCAAGAGCCTCCGGAATGGACTCGATGAGCGCCTTGTCTGCTTCCGTGAAACCCTTGTGAACCAGGGCCGAGTAACCGCCAATGAAATTCACTCCCACGGTCTGTGCCGCATTTTCCAGGGTCACTGCAAGCTCCGCGCACTGCTTCGGCGTTGCTCCTCCGCAAATGATGGCAGCGGGGGTGATGGAAATGCGCTTGTTCACAATCGGTATGCCCAGCTCTCTTTCAATGGCCTCGCATTCCGGCACAAGTCTTTCGGCGGACTTGCATATCTTGTCGTAAACCGCTTTCTTCGTGGAGCCGAAGTCGCTTCTGATGCAGTCGAGAAGGCTTATGCCCATGGTTACGGTCCTTATGTCAAGGTGCTCTGACTGTATCATGTGTATTGTCTGTCTGATCTCGTCAACTGAAATTAACATCTCTTATCTTCTTTCGTTTTTCGTTCAAAAATCAAAAATTATGCGCCGGCCCGCTCTTTTAGGTACGGCGCAATTGACTTAAAGCCGTATCCGGTCTTCAAATCTTATGCATCGACTGGAAAATCTCCGTCTTTTGAATCTGAATCACAACGCCAAGCTCGCTCCCGAGGGCATTGAGGTCATTGTAGATCTCATCAAAAGGCTTCGACGCCTCGTTTATATCCACCATCGTGACCATCGTAAAAAGGTCTTCCATAATGGTCTGGTTTATGTCGAGTATATTGACGTTAACCTTTGCAAGGTATGTGCTGACCGCGGCAATGATGCCCACTCTGTCCGCACCCAAAATTGTAATTATAGCTTTGTTCATAAATTAATGCCTTCTCTCAACGAGTTTAAATTTTATACCCTGGTCGATGCTGTTTGAAATGAATATTTCAAGCGCCTTGTAGCACTTCTCATCGGCCATGAATTCCGATACCGTTCCGTTGTATCCCGCCCTTGCGTCAAACCAGATGGCCAGGTCCTCGGCGGACTTATCCTTGTAAGCGGATGCATCCGACTGATAGGTGTAAGTTCTGAATACAACAGTGTAGCCCATAGCCTCGGCAACCTTAAGGAGCCTCTCGTTGAAGTAATCCGTTCTGAAAAGATACATTCTCTCCGTGGCTCCGAAAAGCTTCTGGTACTCCTGCTCCACGGCAAGAAGCCCTTCCGCAAATGTCTCGGCTGTCAGCTGCTTTATGTTGTCATCGCCAATGATTCCTCTGTTGCCGATGATATGTCCTTCGTTTTTCATTCTGGTGACCTTGTCGGGGTAGTTTTTGATATAGTCCTTGGTCACAAAGAATACCGCCTTGATGTCGTACCTCTTAAGGAGGTCCAGAAGCTTGTCCGTGTACCCGTAGTCATAGTGAAGGATGAATGTCATGTAGTGGTCCCAGGACTCGTCCTCGCCAATGGTATAGAACACATAATCGATGTTCTTTATAATCTCTTTGACGCGGCTGTATATGACTGCCCTGTTCTGGTTGTCCTTTCCGGTCTCCCACTTGGTGGAAAAATGGTCAAAGGTGGTTCCGTAATTCATGAAATCCACGTTTTTGATAACCGGGAACTCGATTCTGGGCCACTGCGAAGGGGTGGGCGTGGGATCCGCCGGAGTCTCCGTGGGCTCGGCCGTGGGCGTCCCATCGGGGGTCGGGGTCTCTTCGCCTGTTGGCGTAGGAGTCTCCTCACCCGGAGTCACGGTCTCGTAGGGCTTCATTGTTTTGATATCGACGGGTTTTTGGGTTTCGCCGGGTTTACTGTTTGAACTGCTTCCCGGGCTCTGTAAAAAGCATCCGATGCAAATAAGCACAGACGCAACGATAAGCATTATAAAAAGAGTTATAAATTGGCTTTTTTTCATAGCTAAGTGTCCTTTCGGAATGCTTTCGCGAGGTAATTTTATCACAAAGCCTCATCTGCCGCAATAATATTGCCCCCGGGGAGCCTTTCAGCCTCCCTCATTTAAGGTAGTTTTTATCCCCGTGATTTTCTCCGGTCAAAGCTTTGTCAGGTCCCTGGAAATCATGGTCTCAAGGCTCATAAGGATGCCGAGTTTGGCGTGTGCCCAGGTGAGACCGCCCTGGAAATAAACCGCGTAAGGCTCTCTGATGGGGCCGTCGGCAGAAAGCTCTATGGAGGCGCCCTGGATGAAAGCGCCTGCGGCCATGATGACCTTGTCGTCGTAGCCGGGCATGTCCCAGGGAAGCGGGGTCACATACGCATCCACCGGTGCGGCGGCCTGTATGCCCTTGCAGAAGGCCTTCATGGCCTCTTCGCTCCCCAGCTCGATGGACTGGATTATATCATGGCGCATCTCCGCCGCCTTCGGCACGCAGTTGTAGCCAAGGGGCTCATAAAGCGCCGCGGCGAATATAGCGCCCTTTTCCGCGGCGGCGGTCACAGTCGGCGCAAGGAAAAAGCCCTGGTAGAGCCTGTCGATTATGCCTACGTTTGCGCCGACTTCCCGGCCGAGGCCGGGCGCCGACAGCCTGTAGCCGCACCGTTCCACGCACTCTTTTGTGCCGCAGATGTAACCTCCTGTCGGCGCAAGACCGCCGCCCGGGTTCTTTATCAGGGACCCGACGGTCATATCGGCTCCCACGTCAGAAGGCTCTATAAGCTCCGTGAATCCGCCGTAGCAGTTGTCCACCATGACCTTAAGACCGGGCTTTATCTTCTTCACAAAAGCTATTGCCTCGCCTATCTCCTCCACCGAGAAGCTGGGCCTCATGGAGTATCCCTTGGAGCGCTGAATCGCCACGAGAGCGGTTTTTTCGGTTATTGCCTTTTCGATGGTCTCAAAGTCAAACCTGCCCTCGCTGTTTAGATCAGCCTGCACATATTTCACGCCAAGCTCCGCCAGGGAGCAGGGGCTGGGTCTTATTCCTATGACCTCCTGGAGGGTGTCATATGGGGCTCCGTTTATTGAAAGCAGCTCGTCGCCGGGTTTCAGATTGGCGGCAAGAGCGGTGGCCAGCGCATGGGTTCCGCAGGTGATTTGAGGTCTCACCAGGGCGGCCTCCGTGTGGAAGGTGTCCGCATAAACTTTTTCCAGTGTGTCGCGGCCCATGTCGTCGTAGCCGTAGCCTGTGGTGCCCGCAAAGCAGGCGGCGCTCACCCGGTTCTTACTCATAGCAAGAAGCACCTTCGCCTGGTTGCGCTCGGCAATTTCGTCTATTTCTTTGAACCTTTTTTCGAGTTTTCCCAGAACACTCTCACCGTATTCGATAACCCTGTCTGAGAGACCGAGTTCATTCAGCAGCCTGTTTTTTTCCATTGGCGTCATCATTTGCCTTTCCGGGTGTTGAACCCTTATCGTTCTTTTTCGTTATCTTCTTAAAGAGCTTCCCGGCATCAATATCATAAAGCACGAGCCCGGGGAGTCTATGTTTTTCAAATTTCTCTAAAATTGCGTAAATTCCAACGGTTATTCCGTAGGAGACAATTGCCGAAAAAACTCCCACGGCAATACCCGCAATTACGTCGGTGGGGTAGTGAGCCATCAGGTAGTTTCTGGACGCGCACATGAGGAAAATGTAGGGAATGCCCGCGGCGAGCACTCTTCTTTTCCACACAAACGCCAATGCAAAAACCCCCGCCGTCGCAGCGGTCACGTGGCCGGAGGGGAAGGAGTACCCGCTCTCAAGAGGCGCCTTTATGTAGCGCCACCAGTTGTAAAAATCAGATCCCATTGCCTCATAGGGTCTGGGCCTTGCAATCAGATCCTTCAGCAGCACGTTTGTGATCAGGGCCCCGCAGCACACCGCTCCCAGAAGACACACGCCAATCTTTCTTGTTTTCGCAAAGCAGATAAGAATGACGGCAAGCACCAGCATCCAAATGCCTTTTTCTCCTATGAATGTGAAAAACCTTGCGAGAGGAGTAAGGACCTTGCCGGCATGCTGAGCCGCAGCGTGCCAGAACGAAAGTATGTTATTGTCAAGACCGTAAAAAAGGGTACCCATGAATCCTCCGGATGATACGATTACTCAAAATACATGTTGTCAACAAATCTCGTGTTAAAATCCCGGTCATCGTTGAGGGAGAAGCTGTTAATTTCCGAGGCGAGAGCTTCAGCCTCTGAAATAAACCCGGGATTCCTGCCGGCAGCAACGGCACCGAGCAGAGAGGTATTGGACTTAACCTCCACCTTTGTTTCGAATTCAGGCGGGAAAATGCCCGTCGCAACTGCGTCAGCCGCGTTGATGTATGCTCCGAGACCGCCCGCGGTGTAAACTCTCAATATGTCGCGGGCGCTAACCCCTGCCCTTTCGAGAAGTATTTCTATGCCGGTGCGGATGGCTGCCTTGGCGAGTTGAAACTCACGAACATCCTTTCTCGTCAGGGAAAGGCCCGTGTCAGCAAAAGCTTTGGCGCCGCCGACGCCAAGGAGACCCTTTATTCTGTAGTCCTCCTCCATGAGGCCGGTCTCATCAATCACATCATCGCGCAAAAGCATTGAAATAAGGCTAATGAGACCCGAGCCGCATATGCCCTGAGGCTCCCTGTCCCATATGGTTTTCAGTTCGATTCCCGCCCCGGTTCTTTCAACCCTTGAGATGGCTCCGGGAATTCCGCCGGTTCCGCAGCTGATGTTGGCGCCTTCAAAGCAGGGACCTGCGGCGGAAGATGTGGCGTAATATTTCCCTCCCGCCTTTAAGACCATCTCGCCGTTTGTGCCCAGGTCGATAAAAAAGGCAGGACCTTCGTCGTTTTTGATTGCAAGAGCCGCCCCGGCCACAACGTCCGCCCCTATAAAGGCGTCCGCAGACGGAAGGACAGTCACTTTTTCCGCATCAACGCCTATCGCCTGGCCGCTGACTCTCTTCGTTTCGGTAAATTCCGGCTTAAATGGGTAAACACCTATGCCCGCAGGGGACACGCCAAGAAAAAGGTGCTGCATTGTGGTGTTTCCCGCCGCAAAAACCTCTTTCACATCAAGCTCCGGGAAGGCCTTGCGGCACTTTTCCAGCATACCGTTTATGCATTGGCGTATGTCCGACGAAAGCTTTTCCAAACCCCCCTCGGTTTGAGAAAAAGCGATTCTCGATATCACATCCGCGCCGTACTTCTTTTGGGGATTTAAAGTCGCAAAGGGGTAGAGAATGTCTTTGCCCGCCTTGGTGCAAAGGGCCGCCTCCACCGTGGTAGTGCCTATATCTACAGCGAGGAAAGCCTCATTTGACGGTCTCTCACCGTTTTTTCCGGAGCCTAAGGGTTCATTTCCGGCACTTCCCCGCTCGCTTTTCTTTCCGATGAGGGGATCCGACTTTCCAAGGATTATTCTTTCCGGTATCCGCACAGAAACAGTTCCCCGTTCCAGAGTCGACCGGCAGATTTTGACGGTCTTTTCACTGCCGTCTTCAAATACAAGGACCGCCCCGCACTTTCCGCACCGGCCGTTTCCGCCGCAGGGAAAATCAATGTCAAAGCCCTCAAGTCTGAGAGCCTCGGCAAGGGGCATGCCCGTGTATTTTTCAGGCAGTTTTACTGTCAGCCCGCTTAATATGCCTTTTTCCGGCGCGTTACAATCCAATTTTTTTGATCTCCTCGCAGTAATAAACCACAAGTTCAAACTTTGTTCCGGGCATGAGCCTGTGGTCAGGGCAAGGTATGAACCCGCCAAGGGCCGCAAGCCTCTTCATTCTCTCAAGCTCCCCGTCAACGGCCTTCCGGTCCCTTCTGAGGACGGTCTTGTCCATGCCGCCAACGCCAAGCACCGCATTCCCGAAGCGTTTTCTGGCTTTTTCAAACTGGTCGCCCCAGGTTCCCACTTCAATCGGGAACATCACGTTGACGCCGTTCTCCACCCAGACAGGCAGCAGTTTCTCCACAACCCCGTCGCAGTCAAGGGAGATAATATCTATGCCGTGCCTGTGGCAGAGCTCCGTGCGCCTTTTATAGTGTTTTGCGCAAAGGCCCTCGAAAAGCTTTGGCGACAGGAGCGGTCCGCCGTTGAAGCAGATGTCCTCCCAGAAGTGGGCGTAATCGAATTTCGCGCCGGTCTCAAGCACCGCCTTGGCGACTTCGTACTGCATGTCCGCGTAGGCGTCCACCACATCGCCAAAGAGTTCCTCGTCATCGTCATACATGAGATAGCTCATGCCCATGACGGAGGTCATATCTCTGATGCTGCCCATGACAGAGCCCAGGTGGATGCCGAGAGGCACGTCAGTCTTTTCGTAGATATCGCTGTTGAACCTTCTGAAAAAATCAAAATCCACCCTTTTTTCAATGTTCAGGGCCATTTTTGGCTTAAACAGGGTCTCAAAAGCCTCCCGGTCCTTCATCAGGTAGTCATACTCGGAGGGGATTGAAATAACGCCCGGATGGATCTTTTCGATAATACCGTTGCCGTTTTGGACCGCCCGTGAGCCGTCCGGAAACTCTTTTATCACCTTGCGCTCAAAGGGCGGATAAAGGCCGTTGTTTCCGCAAAAAACGTGCTGCCAGTTGTAGTCCCAGCCTATTATCCTGTCAAGTTCATTGTCCTTGGGACCGCCGTCGCAGTACCCGTCGAGAATCGTACCGGAAATGTAGCCCTGCTCCGCCCACTCGGCAAGGAGCTCCGGCCAGTAGCCAAAATGCACCGCCGGCATTCTGTCGGCGGCTTTAAAATGCAGTATATTGTATGTTCTCTCACGGTTTGTCATGCTGCCCTCCGAGCAAACCCTTAAAACTTATTTTCCGTTCATCTCTTTCAGCGCCTTTTCGGCAACCTCCGCAGCGCTGGCGGCATCCAGAGTGTAGTAGTCGGCGCCTATTTCATTGGCGAATTCCTGGGTGACAGGTGCTCCGCCCACCATGACTCTGACCTTGTCCCTGATTCCTGCGGCGATAAGAGCGTCAATAACGTCCTTCTGGGCATTCATGGTAGTTGTGAGCAGCGCCGAGAGGCACACGATCTGTGCACCGCTTTCCTTCACGGCATCCACAACCGCTTCCGCGTCCACGTCCGTACCGAGATCAATGCACTCAATGCCTCTGCCCTCGATCATCATCTTCACCAGGTTCTTGCCGATGTCGTGCATGTCGCCCTTGACGGTGCAGATGACCGCCTTGCCGAGGGGCTCAGCGCCGGCCTTTGCAAGAGCGGGCTTTAAAACCTGCATACCCCTGTTCATAGCCCTTGCCGCCACAAGCACCTCAGGCACAAACACCTCATTCAGCTTAAACTTCTCGCCAATGACATTCATACCGGCCATAAGTCCCTTAGTGAGAAGGTCTTCAGGCTTCTCGCCCTCCGAAAGAGCCTGCTCCACAAGAGCGACAACTTCTTTTGCTCTGCCGCCAATAACTCTCTCGGCAATGTCTTCACAATATCCCATAGCTCAATCCTCCTCCGGCTTTTTGCGGTAAAGAACCACTGTAAAACCCACCACCTGGATCACTTCGGCTCCAAGCTCCTTTGCGAAATAGTCCGCAACCTCCCTCGGGTCCTCAAGGGAAGTGTCGAGTATTCTTATTTTGATAAGTTCCCGGGCCGTGAGCGCATCGTCCACCTGAGTGATAAGGTTCTCCTCAAGCCCGTTCTTGCCGACCTGGAAAATCGCCGGCATTTTGTTTGCCTGCGCTCTCAGCGCAGCTCTCTCTTTTCCTTTAAGCATTATTGTTACCCTTCCTGTATTTTCTCCTAAAAATGCAAAAAATCACAGTTTTAGGCTCTCTTGATCAGTCCCTTTTGTCTCAAGGCGCTCTCATAGCAAACCAACGTGGCCGCAAAGCCTACATTCAGCGACTCCACGCTTCCGAGCATTGGTATTATAACCGTGCTGGAAAAGCTTTTTTCGCGCCACACAGGCGATATGCCTTTGTATTCATTTCCGCAAACCACCGCGATTCTGCCGCTGTAGTCCTCGTCAAAATAGTTCTTTGTGGCGGTAAGATCGGTGACCACCGCCTTGAATCCGTTCTTTTCCAGCCAGCCGAAAAGCTCCTCCTCGTCGGCCTCCACAAAGGGCACCGTAAAAGCGGCGCCAAGGCTCGACCTTATGAGTCTCGGATGGGTGATTTTGCACCGTCTGTTGACGTATATTGCAAACTCTCCTCCGCAGGCATCAACGGTTCTCAGTATTGCCCCGATGTTGCCGGGCTGTTCCTGCCCGTCAAGTATGACACCCGTCATATTGGCGTTGATTTTGATATCGGCAAGCTTCCGTTTTGGCATAACCGCGATTATAAAGCAATAATCTGCGCCGTCCCTGTCGCTGATTCTTCCGCAGACCTTCTCCGAGATTGCGTAGCACTCCTTGGCGGCTTTCATGACGCCAAGAATCTTCTCCGCGTTCTCCTGCGCTTCCTTTCTTTCAGGGCACACGAAAAACATCCTTATCTCAATGCTGTTCTTAAGGAGCATATCGCAGGCCCAGTCACCCTCGCAGATGAAAAGCCTGTCGGCATCCGGATCGCCTGCATATTCCTCCGGTATCTTTTTTGATGTCGCAAGTCTGTTTGCAAGCTTCACCTGAGGGCTCCCCGCGCCGGCAGCCGTCAAATTTTTGAAAATGTCGCCCATTGTCTGTTTCCCGAATCAGTAATTGTTTTTTCTCAGTTTGTAAATTCCTATCGCCGCCGCCACAGGCAGATTCAGCGAGTCCACTGTGTCCGCATGCATGATCCTTACAGGCTTCCCAACGCCAAGGAAACTCTCCGGAAGCCCTGCCGCTTCATTGCCCAGTATAAGGGTTGCGGCCTTTCCCGCCTCAAAATTGACCTCCTCGACTGGCCTGCCGTCAAGCATAAAGGGGAAAAACTCCCTGTCCGGAATACTGTCGCCGCTCTTCTTTAGATGTTCAACGTAACCGTCGAAGCTGTCAAACTGGCTTATCCTCAGCCTGAACACCGCACCCATGGAGGCCCGCACTGTCTTCGGATTGTAAACGTCGCAGCAAGGCGTGATGAGCGCAAGGTCAAATATCTCAAACGCAGCCATTGTCCGCATAATGGTGCCCAGATTTCCCATATCGCTGGGATTCACGAGAACCACGTGGTTTCTGTTTTTCGCCGGATTCTCAAAGCGCTTAGTAAATACCCCCGCGGCATACACATTCTCTTTCGGGTAAATGCGCGCCATGGCTTTATCGTCAATAACAAAAGGCACGCAGAGCTTTTCGGCGGTCTCCCTCAGCTTTGCGACGCCCCCATTCCCAAGGGAATTATTTGTCACTATAATCTTTTTTAAAATCTCCGGCTTGTTCAGCGCAAGTTCGCAAGTCGGAAAAACACCGCAGGAATAAGAATGCAAAAAGTCTCTCTTATAAGGCTTTATTTCAATCTCGCCCGCATCCCTGTCCGTTTTCATCCATCTACCGTCCGTAAAAGTCAAAATGCACGTATTTTCTCGGAAAATACGTGCATTCACAGAAAAGCGTAGTCGTCGCGTACGCCGGTATTATTTTCCGAGCGATGTCATCAATCCGGCTTCGCTGCAGCTTCAGAATATCGTCTTGCGGCGTTCACACTCTTCTTCTTCGATCATCTTAGCGGCTGTATCGGCAATACCCTGCGCCCATTCCGCCGCCTCGTCGAGAATCTTCTTTGTAGACTCTTCATCATCCTCAAAAATAGGTTCAATGCAATGATACCTTCCGAGAATCACAGAGTCCTGAAGCTTCTTTGAAAGCTTATCGAGGGCTTTCTGCTTGTCTGTCGCACCTGTTGAAAACAGTGCGATTTTTCTGTCATAAATCTTGATGACCTGGAACAGTGTATCAAAAGCCGGGTTGTATCTGTTAAACCAAACAGGAGTTCCGATAAAGACAAGATCGTAGTCACGGGGGTCATGCTTGAACGGGAAAATGCCCGGATGGCGCTTGAAGGTCACCTCAAACCAGAGGCGAAGCCAATCGATACCGTACGCATGCCGCTTATTGACGCGGACAATCTTTGAAACGTCTGCGCCTGTCTTCTCGGCAATGGCATTCGCGACTGCTTCGGTGTTACCGTCAACTGTCGTATACAAAACAAGAACTTTCATCTGTCAGACCATAACTCCTTTCGGAACCTGTGTTTTTAGATACTGCTTGATTATACAAAGAAACGGTGTTCAAGTCAATAAAAAATGAAACCCGCTTTTTTAAGGAATCGCAGTCCGTACAATGAAAAACGTTCCGTCTTCCCATGTGCTTGGCGGTATGTTCAAGACAAAAGAACCTCAAGCAAGCCTCTTTACATCATCTGTCTCAATCTTTTCCCCGCAGCCTTCCTTTTCCTTACAACTACAGCCAACGCCAATGTAGCAGCCGCTACGACCATAAACACGCTTTCATTTCCGGTACTTGGCGCCTTCGGTCTGTCCGGATAAGCCGGTGTACGGTGATAGTCCTCCAGGA
>CACZNV010000162.1 GCA_902782645.1 uncultured Ruminococcus sp.
TATTTTTAGCAAACTCCACCGGCAGTGGAGTGAGCCCTTCCCTCAGTGGAACCCTTATCTAACAATCTTCAAAGCGATTTCTAACGCAATTCGGTTGTTCTCATTGGCGATATATGGCAATATGGACTTGCAAGGCGAAGTTCACGCGGCAAAAATTCAGGAAAGGACTGAGGGTATGACCAAGCTGTCGATATTCGGAGACTCAATACTTAAGGGCGTGATGTTTAACGGCTCAGGTCCCAAAAGATACAGTCTTTATGAAAGCAATCTTGCCGAGAAGCTCAAGTCGGAAGGATTCTTTGCCGAGAACAGGTCAAGGATGGGTTACACGGTGATTGACGGCGCACGGGACATTGATGAATACATCGCCAATGAAACCCCCGGGAGCGTACTCCTTGAATACGGCGGCAACGATTCCATGTACCGCTGGAAAGATATTTCGGAGTCGCCCTCTAAAACCCACGGCCGCGTCATCGACATAAAAAGCTTCACGGAAACTTATGCGGCGATAATAGAAAAGCTCATTGCCGGAGGATTTGACGTCACCCTTTCCACCATCATTCCGATAGATCCTGAGAGATATATAAACCACGTCTCCGGAAAGCTTTGCTATGAAAACATAATGAAGTGGCTGGGAACACCCGAAAGGCTCACCCGCATGCACGATCAGTACAATGAAGCCATTGTAAAGCTTGCGGAAAAATACGGCTGCGGACTGATTGATTTAAGATCCGCATTCGGCAGCAGGAAGGAAAGCGAAAATCTTCTCTGCGGCGACGGAATACATCCCAATCTTCAGGGCCACAAAAAAATAGAGCAGGCGGTGGCTGAATTTTTCAAAACAAAAGTCGCCCTTCCCGTCTGACTCTTCAAACAAGGCACAGTTTTTTCATAACTTCCATAAATATAAAGCTGCGCGGCACCGTTTTTAAAGGCCGCGCAGTTTTTCATTCTGAAAGCAGCTTAGATATTGCCGCCTGCTTTCTGCTAAGTATTTCATCAAGGCTTCCCAGGTATTCGTCAACGCTCTTGGTGTTGAAAAATCTCTCAATCACATTGCCCCCGTCCTTCACTATCTTTGTGACAGCTCCTGCGCCGAAGGCGATGACGGTCCTGTCCTCCTCCATGATATGGATGTTGTAGGGGCTCTCAAATCCGGGCCTGCAGTAGCTCACATTCTCGTTGTTCCCTACACAGTTTTTTTGGCGGTAAAGGTAATACGGAACCATGCCCATGGACCTTGCCCCCGCAGCTCCGATGTCGCACATTTTCTCGGTGCCTGACACCGCCACCTGCTTTTTCATACCGTCGTCTTTTGAGAGTCTTGAAGCCCGCTTTAACGCCAATGCATGAACCGTGAGCCCCGAAGGCCCCAGCTTTTCAATCACTTCCATGGTGCGTGAAAAATCGTCGGGTGTCTCACCCGGAAGCCCCGCAATAACGTCCATGTTTATGTTTTCAAAACCCAGCTCCCTGGCGAGGTAAAAAGCCTCCACCGTCTGGGCGCTTGTGTGGTGCCGTCCAATGGTTTCAAGGGTCCGGTCGTTCATGGTCTGAGGATTGATGCTTATTCTGGTGACGCCCCTGCTCTTTATGGCTTCGAGCTTCTCCCGGGTCACTGTATCAGGTCTTCCGGCCTCAACACTGAACTCGCCAAGGCTTCCTGTATCAAAGCTTTTTCCTATAATATCAAGAATTCTTGCAAGCTGCGCCGGCGACACCGATGTGGGCGTGCCCCCTCCCACATATATGTCTGCAATTCTTTTACCCTTCATCATCGGCGAAACAAATTCAATCTCTTTTTCGAGTATATCGATGTAGCCGTCAACTCTTGTCAGGTACCGCTTTATGGGGCTGGATCCGAAGGTACAGTAGGAGCATATAGTTGGGCAGAATGGAATCGATACGTAAATACTGATTTCGTCCTCTGACGGGCCAATGAACCTCTTCTGGTTTTTGAAAGTGTCAAAACAGAGGTCCGCCTTTCTGTCGGTGACAAAAAAGAAGTCCTTAAAGTGGGCCCTGGCCTCGTCTTCAGACAGACCTGCCTCAAGCAGCTTGTGAAGCACCTTGACCGGTCTTACACCCGTGAGCACGCCCCAGGGCGACTCGTATCCGTATATACCTGAAAGAATTTTGTAGAGATATCTTTTGAGAAGATTCCTGTCGTTTGAAAGATCTTTTCTTAAACCGGTTATTCGGTCGTCCCCATAGGCGGACTTTCTTGCGTCTTCAACAAAGATATTATAATCAAACACATTTCCGTCTTCCCCGGTGACCCTTAAAACACTGTCGGGACCTGTTTCCTTATCGCCAAAGTCCCACGCGGGGTGAAGTTCAGGCATGCCGTAAATATGCGAAAACACCTGCATTGCTTCGTAGTAATGCATTGGCGTGTATTCCTCGCGGCAGTAAAAATCAAGTTTCATGGAAATGTGTGTATTTTTCAGAAGAAATAAAGCTCATCGCCAACGGTGCTGGGCCTTCCGTGGCCTGGAAGTATTGTGACCTCATCGCCAAGGTGAGAAAGCCTCTCCAGCGACTCATTCAGGACTTTCATGCTTCCGCCCTTGAAATCGGTCCTGCCAACACCTCCGTCAGCAAAAACGGTGTCCCCTGTGAACACAAACTTCTCAGGTTCGTTGTAAAGGCAGATGCAGCCGGGGGTGTGTCCGGGAGTGTGAAGGACTTTAAATACGGCGTCTCCCGCTTCCCCATGAAGAATTATCTCGTCCCCCTCGTCGACGGTTTTCTCGCACTCGGGAAAAACTCTCGGGTCCTCAAAAAGATCGGAAACGTTGGCTTCTACATCCGTGAGGGTTGCGTTTTCAAGTCTGTGGCACACTGTCTGCGCCTCCGGAAAAGCCGCTTTTATTGCCTCAAAAGAAGTCACATGGTCGTAGTGGCCGTGAGTGAGTACGATATACTTTAAAACTGCGCCCTGCTTTTCGAGCACTCGCTTTAAAGTCTCAAGGTCGCAGCTTGCGTCCACAAGCATCGCATTCTTAAGGCCGCCCTCCGCGGGGTTGTCGTTTATATACAAAAATGTGTTTGAAGGCTCTGTGCAGCATCTTGCTATCATTTTGACTTAATCCTTTTTCAAAAGCTCTTTTTGGAGTCGAGAAGTATTGTAAACGGGCCGTCGTTTACTATTTTCACCTTCATGTCGGCTCTGAAAACTCCTCTTCCCACCTTAATTCCGTGGGGAGCGCAGAGCTCTTCAACCCGCCTTACAAGCTTCATATAAATGCTTTCGGCATCCGAAGGGGCGGCCGCATCGGTGAAGGAAGGTCTCTTGCCGTGTCTTACGTCACCCATGAGTGTGAACTGGCTTATAAGGAGTATGCCGCAGGGTCTGCCTGCCGCAGCGATATCGGGCATGGACAGGTTTGTTTTGCCCTCGCTGTCCTCAAATATTCTTAAATTGACAAGTTTGTCGGCAATATATTCGCAGTCTTTGTCGCCGTCGTCATTTCCCACGCCAACAAGGACATTGAGGCCCTCGCCGATTTCGGAAACCTGCTTGCCGCCGACTTCCACCGACGATTCAAGCACCCGCTGCACTACGCATCTCATAAGCTGTATCTCCGTAGAATTATTTGACGGGCCGGATCACCTTGCTCACAGTGTCTATGCCCTCAAGCTTTCTGATGAGCATGTCAAGCTGCTGCCTGTCGGTGATTTCCACGCACACGTCAATGTTCTGGTAATTGTCCTTGTTGTTTCTGGAACTGAAGGATGTCATCTTGATGGCCATCTCGTTGATTGCATTGGCGACTTTCACAAGGGTCTGGCCGTCGTCAATCGCCTCCACCTTGATCTCTGCGGTGTGCTTGGCGGATACAGGGTATTCCATGGCCCATCTTACGGGAATCATTCTGCCTGAGTCTGCGGCCGCCATGGCTTTGACGTTGGGGCAGTCTGATCTGTGGACCGAGACGCCGCTGGTCCTTGTGGTGTAGCCAACGATCATGTCGCCGGGCACAGGGTTGCAGCACCTTGCGATTTTAACCAGGCAGTTGGCCATGTCCTGAACTATGACGCCGTTGTCGGAGACGCTTTCGTGAAGGGGCTTCACCTTTGAGTCACGCAGGGTCTTCACGTTCATGGGCTCTGCGGCGGCTGCGGTTGAAAGCTTGCGTTTTGCGTCGATATCCTTAAGTCTCGTTATGATTTTCAGAGCGGTGATATCACCAAAGCCCAGGCTGTTCAGCATATCGTCAAGATTTCTGAAGTTGCTGCGCTTAAGGAACTCGCCAAGGGTCTCCTGGTCCTCAAACAGATCCTGGTATGTGACGCCCTGACGCTTGAGCTCTCTTTCCAGCATTATTCTGCCAAGCTCGATATTCTCGTCCCTGCGCTCCTTTTTGAACCATTGGCGGAGTTTTGACCTCGCCTCAGGGCTCTTTACAATCTTGAGCCAGTCCCTGCTGGGCGCCCTGTTGGGGGCGTTGGATGTGATAATATCAATCTTGTCGCCTGTCTTAAGTGTATAGTTGAGGGGCTTGAGCTCCCCGTTTACCTTGGCGCCTACCATCCGGTTTCCTATGTCGCTGTGGATGCAGTATGCAAAGTCGATGGGGGTGGAACCCTGAGGAAGCACCTTGACGTCACCCTTTGGCGTGTACACGAACACCTCGTCCGTATAGAGGTTCATTTTGAAGGCCTCCATGAACTCGTCCGGCGAATCCATGTCCTTCTGGCTCTCGTAAAGGGCTCTAACCCACTCGTAGCTTTTCTCCTCTTCCTTGGAGACGTCGCTCTTAGTGCCCTCTTTATACCGCCAATGGGCCGCGATGCCCATCTCCGCCATGGCATGCATCTCGTGGGTCCTTATCTGAACCTCAAAAGGAGTGCCGTCCTTAGCCATGACGGTGGTGTGGATGGACCTGTAGCCGTTGGGCTTCGGGCGGGAAATGTAATCCTTAAACCTGTCATCCACAATGTTGAACATGTGGTGGATGATTCCGAGGACAGTGTAGCACTGGGCCTCGGTGTCCACAATTACCCTTATGGCGAGAAGATCGTAGATCTGGTCCAGTCTCTTTTGGCGGTTCTCCATCTTGCGCTTGATGCTGTAGATGTGCTTCGGCCTTCCGTCAATGTCGGCGCCGTTAATTCCGCTCTCCTCAAGGGCCTTTCTCACCAGGTTAATTATGTTCTCAATAAACTCCTCCCGGTTTTTGCGGGTCATATTGAGCTGCTGGGCAATTTCCTCGTAACCGATGGGATCGAGGTACTTGAAGGAAAGGTCCTCAAGCTCCCACTTTATCTTGCTCATACCGAAGCGGTGGGCCAGAGGAGCATATATTTCAAGGGTCTCCCGGGCCTTTTTCATCTGCTGGTCGGTATTCATGTACTGAAGAGTGCGCATATTGTGAAGACGGTCCACAAGCTTGATAACGACGACTCTCGGGTCCTCGGCAATGTGCATTACCATTTTTCTGAGGTTTTCGGCCTGCTGCTCCTCTTTAGTGATGCCGCCAATCTTTTTCAGCTTTGTGACGCCGTCCACGAGAGCAGCTATGGTGGAGCCAAATTCCGCCTGCACATCGTCAATTGTAAGAGACGTATCCTCAACCACGTCGTGGAGCATTCCCGCGGCAATGGCATCCGGCGCCGCATGCATTTCAGCCAGCATAAGCGCGACCTCGATGGGATGGTCGATAAAAGGCTCGCCGGACTTTCTCTTCTGCCCTCTGTGCATCGTGTTTGCCACCTCGTAGGCGTGCATTATTTTGCTCACGTTGGATTTTGGGTAGTTGTCCTTGGCGATTTTCATTATCTTGCGCACCTTGGCAAGATTGGCCTCTTCGCTGTAGTCATTGGCGTTTTCCGGCGCACTGACACCGCCCTCTGAGATTACCTCACCGGGCAATGCGTCGGTTTTTGTTTCATCATTATTCATTTTTTCATCAATGTCGCTCATATCACTCATACCTGGTCCCTATAACATCGAAAGTTCTCGAGTTCGAGAGATCCTTTTTCTCATGTATTTCCGGGAATGAATACAATCCCGAATTTTCTCTTTTCAAGACGCCAAGCTCCTGAAACACGTCAAGGGCGTATTTCAGTTTAAACCACGTAAAGACGGACTCGACACCGCCGCCCTTCTTCATAGCTTCCCGTTTAACCGCCGCCGCATCTCTGAAGGAGAATGCGGCGCCGATGCCCTTAAGGGTCCTGAAAATGAGGTTAAGATCTTCTTTTGTCATGTGAAACGCATTGAACAGCTCCTCGTCAAGCTTTTCAAGCCGTTCCCCGTAACTGTCTGTTTTTTTGCAAGCTTCCCCGCATGACCCCTCCACAATGTCAAGTACTGTCATCTGGGCGGTTTTTCTTCCGTTAAACTCGTTTATTCCAAGAGTATAAACCACCGCGAGGGGTTTTGAGCAGGCAATCATGTCTCCGTATTTGAGATCCTTGAAGTATACCCCCGCAGCGAAGAAGCCGCCTTTAAAGCGGAAACTGAACCTGATAACCTTGCCGGTATCTCCGGGTTTTACGGCTTCCATGACTTCAATGTCCCCCGTGACAAACACAGGCTGCCGGTTACCTTCTCCGAAAGGCTCAAGTTTTTTAAGATTTTCCGCTGTTTCCGTCGTTATGCACTCCGGCGGCAGATAAATAAGCGCTTCTTTGGTGCTGACGGCCGGCGTCTCCAGACACATGGCGGAAGATATCTCCGAAACCCTTTTTGTGAGCTCGCCAAGGTTCTTCTCCGCGATACTGAATCCGCAGGCGTTTTCATGGCCGCCGAACTTGAGAAACAAATCGCCGCACTCACTCAAAACCTTCACGACGCTTATCCTGCCCGTGCCCCTGACAGAGGCTCTAAGCACCGTCTCCCCCGAATCCGCGGGTTGTTCCTCCGTGAGGACGCAAACGTTTTTATTGAATCTTTCGCAAAGCTTGTTTGCGATAACTCCGATAAGACCCTCGAGCCAGTCCGGATCCTTCGCAAACAGGAAATCATCCTGAGGGTTGTTCACAATGTACTTGCCCGGACTTGCCTCGAATTCCTCAATAATCCTGTCAACTTCCGTTTTCCGAAGGTCGCTCAGCTTTATGATGCTTTGCACAAGAGGCATGGCCTCGGGCTCGCTCTCCGCGAGAAGAAGTCTCACCGCATCCGCAGCCTCGCCCATTCTGCCCGCCGCATTCAGCACCGGCACAATGTAAAAAGATACGAATTCAGCATCGATTTTCTCCGCACGTTTTTTCCCTTTTCTTTCGGCAACAAGCACATTTAGGCCCGGGAACATGGTGTCCTCAATCATGTCGACGCCAAGCTTCACAATGGACCTGTTCTCCCCCCGCATCTCCATTACATCGCCAACGGTGGCAATGGCCGCCAGCGGCAGGTAGTTTTCGATACCGTCAATGCCCAGAGCAATCGAGATGGCCTCACAGAGCTTATATGCCACCACGCACCCGCATATGTTTTTAGCGGGGTAAAGAGAATCCTCTCTTTGTGGGTTCAGGCTGCACACGCTGTTCGGCAGTTCCCCGGTGACCTCGTGGTGGTCTGTGACGATTACGTCGATGCCCCTGCTGTCGCAATAGGTTATCTCGTCGTTTGCGCTGATACCGTTGTCCACAGTCACAATAAGCGTGACGCCCATGGATGCAAGCTCGTCAATCACCGGAACCGATAGGCCGTAGCCCTCCCGTCTTTCCGGAACACGCCAAACCACATCACACTCAAGGGATTTCTTCAAAAAGTCGTAAAGCAAAGCGGTGGCGCAGACACCGTCGCAGTCGTAATCGCCGTACACCGCGATTCTCTCGCCCGTATCCGCCGCGTCAAGTATCCTGTCCACGGCAATATTAACATCAGGCATGAGCAGACAGTCGTTCAGTCTGTGGGGACCCAGGTCTGTAAAACCCTCCGGATCATCGGGGCACAACGCTTTTGCGCAGGCCTCGGCCGCATCAAAAGAAGCCGGACTCTTTGAAAGTCCCGCCCTGTCGTCATATTTTCCTGAGATTCTCCAGATATCAGAAAACATAACGTTGATACTCCTTGGCGTGTCCGGATCTTTTCACAGGAAAGACCCATTTGGAATTTATGCGGATTTCTTGAAAAATTCGCATAAAAAAGCAGTTTAGATTATACCAAACGGAGGTCCCGGTTTCAATTGCCACGTTTCTCCGTTTATCACAAAAGGAAAAGACCTGAAACCGGTAATAGCTCAGGTCTTGTTTCCAAATCAATTCTTGTAAAGAATCAATATTTGCGCTTTCTGGCAGCTTCAGCTTTCTTCTTGCGCTTTACGCTCGGCTTCTCATAATGCTCTCTTTTTCTGCTCTCTGCAAGCACGCCGGAACGTACAGTCTCTTTTTTGAACCTCTTCAAGAGACTCTCGTCTGATTCGTTTTCTCTGCGTCTGATAACTGACATTTCTATTCCCCTCCCTCCGGTGGTAACTATCTATCGGAGCGGGCCCTTGCGGGCATCGCGTTGAGTCGTTTTTACAAACTCGTGAGATATTATAACAAAGGACAAAACCCGCGTCAACTGTTTTTTGGTTAAACGTTACAATATTTTTTTATTAAGTATCGCGAATAACTTTCCGGGTCCGGGATTTTTAAAACGGTTTTAAGGAATCTTGGCGGTTTACAGAAGCTAAAAAAGCAGATTTTTTCTTGATTTAGCAAAAAAAACATACTATAATACCACGTGGGCTAAAAATCGCCCTTTTCTATTTTAAACATCGGAGGTAATTTATGTCCGGACATTCAAAATGGGCTAACATCAAGAGAAAAAAAGGCGCAGCAGACGCAGCCAGAGCGAAGATTTTTACTCGCATCGGTAAAGAGATACAGATAGCTGTCAGAGACGGCGGGCCCAATCCTGATAACAACAGTAAATTGAAGGACGTCATCGCAAAAGCCAAGGCAAACAACATGCCTAACGACAACATCCAGCGCTCCATCAAAAAAGCGTCCGGTGAAGGCGGCGGCGACAACATTGAAGAGATCAGGTACGAAGGCTACGGCCCGGGCGGAGTTGCCATCATGGTTGACGTGGTAACCGACAACCGCAACAGAACCGCTTCCGAGGTCAGACATGTATTCGACAAGCACGGCGGAAACCTTGGCAACAACGGATGCGTTGCATTCATGTTTGACAGAAAGGGAGTCATTCTTATCGAAAATGACGGCGACATTGACGAAGAGACTCTTATGATGGATGTTCTCGAAGCAGGCGCCGAAGACTTCAACCCCACAGAGGAAGTTTTCGAGATTACAACCGATCCCGCCTCATTCTCCGCAGTGAGCGAAGCCCTCGAAGGAAAAGGATATGTGCTTGCCGAGGCTGAGATTAAGATGGTTCCTCAGACCACCACTCACCTGGAGGACGAGAAACAGATTGAGCAGATCGGAAAGCTCCTTGACGGACTTGACGACAACGACGATGTAATTGACGTGTTCCACAGCTGGGACGAAGAAGAATAATCAGCCAAACGCGGCTGCCGGCGGGCAGCCGCGTTTTTTGTTCAACAAAAAAACCCGGACCTTGTGTCCGGGCGTGGAGCCTCTAATCAGATTCGAACTGATGACCTCATCCTTACCATGGATGCGCTCTACCTACTGAGCTATGGAGGCAAATATTGGAGCGGGTAAGGGGAATCGAACCCCCATGGTCAGCTTGGGAAGCTGATGTTCTGCCACTGAACTATACCCGCAGTGGTTTGATTTTACCGCGGCTGTTGTTTCAGCGCGGATTAGAGTATAACATATAAAAACCGCCAATGCAAGAGGTTTTTAAAAGAGTTTGCAGGATTAGCACTTAAAAAACCGGCCTCTTGCGGGACTTTCCCGTGTGGTATGGCTCACCGGATTGTGGTATAATCATTGGCGTGGCGTTCCCGCAGTCAAAACCTTAAGCGGTTTTGCAACAATACATGCGGCCGCCGATATATAAGGAGAATTAAATGAAAGATCTTTGTGTTAAATCAGTGCTTGCGGGACTTCTCATAGGCTTTGCAGGCGTTTTGTATCTTCAGGCCGTTGCACTGATACCGGACAAGACCGCCGGCGTCATTGCGGGCGCAGTACTTTTCAGCCTCGGTCTTCTTTCGGTAATCGTTTTTAAAACAAACCTTTTCACCGGCAAGGTAGGTTACATCAATTCTTTCCGCACTTTATGGCAGGGGCTCCTGATGCTTGTCTTAAACCTGGCTGCGGCTTTTGCTCTCGGTCTTCTTTTCAAGCTATGCGTTGGCGAATCAGGAGCGCTGGTTTCACGGCTCAACAAGGACCTTTTAAGGATACTTTTTGACAGCACCATTTGCGGAATGTGCGTATTTCTTTCGGTTGATCTCTACAAGAGGACTTCCAACATATTCACAATCATTCTTCCGGTGGTTGCGTTTATCGTCACCGGCGGCGAGCACTGCATAGCCTTCGCATTCTATATCGGCACAGCGCCTTTTACAAGCGACCTGGGGCCCGCCTTTTTAAGGCTTGGCGTCATGATTGTGGGCAACAGCATCGGCGCCCTTCTTCTCAGGCTTCTCAGCTATCACCTTATTGACAAGCCCAGGGAAAATTTCTGAATTAAACTTCAATAACAAAAGCCAAGCGGGATCCGTTTTCAGGGTCCCGCTTTTTAATCTAATGACTCAGCCGCTTTGGCAAAGGTCAGCTGATATAACTTGTAATCTTAATTTCGTTTAAGAAATGCTTGTTGTCCTCTGTCTTGGCGATGTTGTTGATGACGGCTTCTGTGATGTCCTTGGCGTTGTTCACATTGGAGAAGGAGCGCCTTAAGGCATAAATCTTGTCCAGGGTGTTTCTGGGGAGAAGGAGTTCCTCTTTTCTGGTGCCGGAAAGCGTGATGTCGATGCTGGGGAAAATTCTCCTCTCGGCAAGAGATCTGTCAAGGTGAAGCTCCATATTGCCGGTGCCTTTGAACTCCTCGTAGATGACATCGTCAAGGCGGCTGCCCGTGTCAACCAGTGCGGTAGCAATGATGGTGAGGCTTCCGCCGCCCTTGATGTTTCTTGCGGCGCCGAAGAATTTCTTGGGTTTGTAAAGTGCTGCAGGATCAAGACCGCCGGAGAGGGACCTTCCGGAAGGGGTGACCTCCTGGTTGTAGGCTCTTGCAAGTCTTGTTATGGAGTCCATGAGTATCACCACGTCCTCCCCCATCTCCACCAGGCGCTCCGCATGCTCAAGACAGAACTCAGACACGGCAACGTGGCGGGAGGTCATCTCGTCAAATGTGGAGGCCACCACCATGGCGTTGACGGACTCCTTAATGTCCGTTACCTCCTCGGGACGCTCGTCAATGAGAAGTACGATAAGGTGGATGTCCGGATAGTTGCGGGTGATTGAATTGGCGATGGTCTTAAGAAGAACCGTTTTACCTGCTTTCGGAGGGGAGACGATAAGTCCGCGCTGGCCTTTCCCTATGGGCGAGAACAGGTCAATGATTCTCGTGGCGTATTCGCTCCTTGTGGTCTCAAGCACCAGCTGCTGATCCGGGTATGTGGGAGTGAGACTTTCAAACGTTGGCCTTGCAGATACGTTTTCGGCTATAATTCCGTTAATTTCAAGAACGGTGGTCAGCGCGTACTGGGCGTTGAACTCCTTGGGCTGGGGCTTGGCTTTTCCCGTGATCATGTCGCCGGTTCTGAGCTGGTGGCGCCTGATGAGAGGAGGAGCCACGAATATGTCTCTGGTTCCGGGATAAAGAGTTTCAGCCCTTAAGAAGCCGTAGCCATTCTGGTTGATTTCAAGAATTCCGTAGCAGTCGAATTCTTTTTCTTCCTCTGGTTTAACTGTCTCGGGCTTTACGGTCTCACGGCCTTCGGTTTCAGCGGTCTCGGGAGGGAATTCGTCTCTTTCAAAAGCTCTGGCGGCATCTGTCTTAGGAATCTCTCTGACAATATCTCTCGAGAATACATCGTCGAAAAAATCCTGGGTGCGCTCCTGAAATGTTCTTGGGAAATTCACCTCGCGCCTGACGGACTGATCAACCACCGGTCTCAAACGCTCAGTAAACACTCTTTGATTTGGCTGAAAACCCTTATCGGTCTGAAATCTTCTGTCGATTTGAACCTTTTGATCATAAGGTCTCTGTACTGTCGGACGCTGACCGATGATGGGGCGCTTATCGCCAAACTGTTGCTGTCCGCCGTATTGATTGCCGTAACCGTTTTTGTTTCCGTAAACCAGCGCGTAGTCCCGGTTGTAAGCAACGTCGTATTTCTGATTTCTGTTAAAAGGTCTGAATGTCTGGATGACCGCCCTTCTGGTGGGATCCTTGGCAGGTTCACCGCCAAAGGGATCGCTGCTGTCACTTTGCGCAGCGGGAGATGTTACCGGTGCGGCTGCAGGGGTCTCGGGAGCCTCAACGGCATCCACGGTGCCCGCATTTACTGCAACTCTTCTTCCCCTTCTGACTTTGGGCTGAACATTCTCAGGCTCGGCTTGTTCTTCCTCTTCCTGAGGCTCGGCAATTTTTTTCTTGTTTACGGATCCCTTCGGCCTTCCTCTTTTTCTTTTTTCGACTGTTTCGGCAGGTGCGAAAGAAGAGGCCTCAGGTTCAGGCGCTGCTCCGCTGTCGGGAGTGCCTGCTGAAAGCAAAGCTTCCAAAACCTCCCCTTTCTTCATTGATGCTGCATCAATTCCGATCGCAGCGGCGATTTCCCTC
This sequence comes from uncultured Ruminococcus sp., assembly GCA_902782645.1. Lineage (GTDB taxonomy): Bacteria > Bacillota > Clostridia > UBA1212 > UBA1212 > UBA1212. Next base: position 12,668 of record CACZNV010000162.1, read on the forward strand.
AATTCTTTGACGGGCATCTTTCTTAAATCTTCTTCTGATTTCATTTTGTCTGTTGTTCTCCTTTTGGGTGCTTAGTTTACATGCTTTGTGTTGGGGATTGTTTTGACTTGACTTGTCGCGGTTTAAGTTTTACTCGGGCTTTCGGGCGCCCGGTCACTTTATTGCCGCATGATTGTGGGTTTTGAGAAGCTATTTGAAAATAATCGATATTGATCGGAATAATCTTAAATAACCAATTTGAAACTGTGAATAAACTGCTTTATCGGGAAAGTGCCCCGGGCCCGTTCATCGAGTGAGGCCCGGGGACTTCTTTGGTTATTTATTATTGTTCTTCTTCGCTGTAGAGCGTTATCAGTTTCTGGAGGTGAGCGTAACGTTCTGTGGAATTCTCCTCTGCTTCCGCAAAGAGCTTTTCAGCTCTGTCGGGGAATTCCCTGGTGAGTCTTGAGTAACGCGCCTCGTTCATAATGAACTCTCTGTAGCTTGCGGAAGCTTCCTTGGAGTCTACGCTGAAAGGATTCTTCTTCTGAGCCTTGAGTGAAGGATTGAATCTAAAGAGGTTCCAGTATCCGCAGTCAACAGCTTTCTTCATCTCAGCCTGGCAGTTTGTCATGCCGCCCTTGATGGAGTGCATCTCGCAGGGAGCGTAGCCGATGATGAGGGACGGTCCGTGATAAGCCTCAGCCTCTGTTATTGCTTTGATGGTCTGGTTCATATCAGCGCCCATAGCAATCTGAGCAACATAGATGTAGCCGTAGGACATTGCAATCTCGGCAAGAGACTTCTTTGCGATGGCCTTACCTGCAGCTGCGAACTGGGCAACCTGACCGATCTGTGAAGCCTTGGAGGCCTGGCCGCCTGTGTTGGAGTAAACCTCTGTGTCGAATACCATGATGTTTACATCTTCACCGGAAGCGAGCACGTGGTCAACACCGCCAAAGCCGATGTCGTAAGCCCATCCGTCGCCGCCGAAGATCCAGACGGATTTCTTCGAGAGGTAATCTTTCTCGGCAAGGATTTCTTTTGCCTTGTCGCATCCGCACTTCTCCAGAGCTGCAACCATCTCTTTTGTGGCGGCTGCGTTTGCATTGCCGTCTTCAAGAGTGTTGAGGTATCTGTCAACAGCAATCTTGACGTCTTCCTTCTCGGCGGTCTCACGGAGAGCTCTGACTTTAGCGATAAGTCTCTCGCGGATTGCCTTCTGGCCGAGGTACATTCCGAGACCGTGCTCGGCGTTGTCTTCGAACAGTGAGTTAGCCCATGCGGGGCCCTTGCCCTCTGCCGTAGTTGTGTAAGGCGAAGTAGCTGCGGGGCCGCCCCAGATGGAGGAGCATCCTGTTGCATTGGAGATATACATTCTGTCGCCGAAGAGCTGAGTGATAAGTCTTGCGTAGGATGTCTCTGCGCAGCCTGCACATGAGCCGGAGAATTCAAGCAGCGGCTTCTTGAACTGGCTGGAGATAACGTTTGTTCCGCAAATTTCGGGTTTCTCCGCAACTTTTGCCACGCAGTAGTCGAACACTTTCTGCTGGTCGATAGCGGTCTCCATGGGAACCATCTTGAGAGACTTGGTGGGGCAGACGCCAATGCAGACGCCGCAGCCCATACAGTCGAGAGGTGAAACGGCAAGTGTGTATGTGTAATCCGTCTTCACAACCGGCTTGGGAGCCTTCTTGATGTTCTCGGGAGCGCCGGCAAGTTCCTCAGCATTGAGTGCAAACGGCCTGATAGTTGCGTGAGGGCAGACAAATGCGCATCTGTTGCACTTTGCGCAGGTCTCTGCGGTCCACTCGGGAACCATAACCGCAACGCCTCTCTTCTCGAAAGCGGAAGCGCCCTGGCAGAATGTGCCGTCTGCGTAGTCATTGAACGCGGATACCGGCAGGCTGTCGCCGTCCATTCTGGATACGGGTTCCAGAACCTCGGCAACCATCTTCTCGAGGGCTGTGCTCTCGTCAGCCGACTTCTTCGAGGTGTCGGGAACAATCTTCTTCCAGTCGGCGGGTACTCTTACTTTCTTGAAAGCGGTAACGCCGGCGTCGATTGCCTTGTAGTTCATGTCTACGATGTCCTGGCCCTTCTTCGAGTAGGACTTGTAGGCTGCCTTCTTCATGTAATCAACGGCCTCTTCGATAGGCATTACGTTTGCAAGAGCGAAGAATGAAGCCTGGAGAATGGTGTTGGTGCGTTTGCCCATACCGATTTTTCTCGCAAGGTCGATAGCGTTAACCGTGTAGAGGCGGATCTTGTTCTTCGCGATGTATGCTTTAGCGTCATCGGAGAGATGATGCTCCAGCTCTTTGGAGGACCACTGGCAGTTGATGAGGAAAACACCGCCGGGCTTAACGTCGTTGACCATCTTGTAGCCCTTGGTTACGTACGAAGGGTTGTGGCAGGCCACGAAGTCAGCCTTGTTGATGTAGTAAGGACTCTTGATCGGTTTGTCGCCGAAGCGGAGGTGGGAGATTGTCACGCCGCCGGTCTTCTTTGAGTCATACTGGAAATATGCCTGAACGTATTTGTCGGTATGGTCGCCGATGATCTTGATGGAGTTCTTGTTTGCACCGACTGTTCCGTCACCGCCAAGGCCCCAGAACTTGCACTCGATGGTGCCTGCAGCTGCTGTGTTCGGAGCTGCCTTCTCGGGGAGTGAGAGGTATGTGACGTCGTCGTTGATACCGATGGTGAAGTGCTTCTTGGGCTCTTTCTTTGCCAGTTCCTCGTAAACTGCGAAGATGCTGGAAGGAGGAGTGTCCTTTGAACCGAGACCGTAGCGGCCGCCGATAACAGTGGCTTTTCTGCCCTGTGCTTCGAGAGCTGCCACAACGTCAAGGTAAAGAGGCTCGCCAAGAGCGCCGGGCTCTTTTGTTCTGTCGAGAACAGCGATTTTCTTTGCGGTTGCGGGAATAGCTTCAACAAGCTTCTCGGCGGAGAAAGGACGGTAGAGGCGGACTTTTACAAGACCGACTTTCTTGCCCTTAGCGGTGAGGTAGTCGATGACTTCCTCTGCCACGTCGCAGATGGAACCCATTGCGATGATGACCTTGTCAGCATCCGGTGCGCCGTAGTAGTTGAAGAGCTTATAATCCGTTCCGAGTTTAGCGTTGATCTTACCCATGTATTCTTCAACGATTCCGGGAACGGCGTCGTAGTACTTATTGCAAGCTTCTCTGTGCTGGA
>CACZNV010000163.1 GCA_902782645.1 uncultured Ruminococcus sp.
CCGAAAACCCGGAGTTCCACAGATATCTCAACGACAAGGATGTAAGGCCTCTCATCATGTCGGAAATCAACCGTCTCATATTCGATGTTGTGACCGAGGGCTGCGAGAAGGGTACTATAAAGAGCTTTAAGGATATTCCGCCAATCAACCCCTCTGCGGACAATGCCCTTGCCGGCGCCTATCTTTCTTATAACATTTCGAAAGAGAACGCCAAAACCGCTTTTTCGGAGCTTCTTTCAAGGCTCAGACAGAACTCGAAACAGGCAAGACTTTCGGAGCTTCAGAGGCTCATTGACGACAGGAACACGCCAAGATCCGACCTCATCGGTTATCTTAAAGAGTTCCAAGCTTTAAAAACCCAAAAATAGATAAATTCTGACTTTAATAAATTATAAAATTAAGGTATATACTATATGTCAGCGGAGATATTCCGCCGCATCATTTTCCTTTAAACCGGAGGAACCATGGCAAGAAAAAAGAAAACCGACATTGATAACGATAATGCCGAGCAGACAGAGCTTCTTGGCGAAGAAGTATCTAAACCTAAAAAGAAATCAAAAGGCGAGCCTAAAACAGCCAAATCAAAAGCAAAGAACGAACTTTCTGAGTTTGATGCTGATGATGATGTCCGTTTGCCTGACGACGAAGAAGAACCGGACGAGGATTATGTTGAGGAGGATCTTGATTCGCAGGAGGAGGACCTTGGCGAGGCAGAGCCTAACGACGAGGATCTTCAGGACTGCGAGAACGATTTCAACGACCAGGATTTGATAAATCTTGACGATGAGATTGATGACCTTGACGATGATACCGACGACACGGAAGACGCCGACCTTGCTTCGCTGCTTGAGTCTGTCTCCAATGAGGATATCATTGAGGACAAAATCAACGACGAGGATGATTTTGAATATCAGTTTATTAAAAAACTTATCGAGTCCTCCAAAGAATCGGGAATTATTTACGCCGATGAAATCAATGATCAGGCCGGTGACTATAAGTTCTCCGACAATTTCTTTGACAAGATTTACGAACAGGCCGAAAAGAACGGCATTATTATAAGCGGCGATCTCAATGACGCAAAATCCGACGGCAAGATTTACACCGACAGCATCGGAGCCGCAGAGGGCATTAACGTTGAAGACGATGTGAGAATGTATCTCCATGACATCGGAAAAGTTTCCCTTCTCACTTTCGAGGAAGAGAAAGATCTTGCAATAAGAATCGAAAACGGAGATCAGGACGCCAGAGACAAACTTATCGAATCAAACCTCAGGCTTGTTGTCAGCATCGCTAAAAAATACGTCAGAAGAGGACTTCTTTTCGAGGACCTTGTATCTGAAGGCAACCTTGGCCTTATGCGCGCCGTTGAAAAGTTTGACTACAGAAAGGGCTACAAATTCAGCACCTACGCAACCTGGTGGATTAAGCAGGGCATTCAGAGAGCCATTGCCGATCAGGGAAGGACCATCAGAATCCCTGTTCATATGCATGAAAAGATCAATAAAATGGTTAAGGCCCAAAGACAGCTTGCTCAGGAACTGGGTCAGGATCCCACTCCGGAGCAGATTGCAAAAGAGATCAACGAGACTCCCGGCCAGGTGAGAGACATGCTTAGAATCGCTCTTGAGCCGATCTCCCTTGAGACTCCTATCGGCGACGAGGACGAGAGCAATATTGGCGATTTCAGTCAGGATGACGAGAACAATTCGCCACTTGAATATTCGAGAAAAGAGAACCTTAAGATTGACGTTGATGAGGCCCTTCAGAATCTCAACGAGAGAGAGGCCCAGGTTCTTATCATGAGATTCGGCCTCGATGACAACAAACCCAAAACTCTTGAAGATGTAGGCAAACATTTCAATGTCACGAGAGAGAGAATCAGGCAGATTGAGTTCAAGGCTCTCAGAAAACTGAAGCATCCTTCACGGAGCAGAAAGCTTAAAGATTATGTTTCCGGCTGACGGCTTTTATCAGGGGAATTCACATGAAAAATTGTCTTAAAAGAACCGTTTGCTTTGCGCTTGCATTGATTATGACCTGCGGCATTTGGCTTTTGCCCATCGGCCTGCTTTCTTCCTATGCCTTCAGCAAGGACACCGCCAATTCCGTTGCCGCCAATGCAAAAATCAGCAAAATCAAGGCAAAATCCTACGCCACCATGTATTTTGACTCCGGCGAGGTTTATTTTGCCAGCGAGAACTGCCACGAGAGATATTCCGTGGGAAATCTCATAAAGCTGATGACCCTTTATCTCACATTTGAAGCCATCGAAACCGGCAAGACCACTCTTAAATCCGGCGTCAAGGTGTCAAAGAACGCACAGAACATTTCTGTTGGAAAGGAAAGGGTGTTTCTCGACAGCGGAAAGAACGAAATCATAACCGTTGAGGAGGCAATTATAGCTTCCATTGCAGGCAGCGCCAATGACGCAGCCTATGCTCTTGCGGAACATATTTCAGGCTCAACCGAGGAGAAGTTTGTCGAAATGATGAACAGCAAGGCCTATGAACTTGGCTTGCGGGATACTCATTTTGCGGATTCAACCGGCATCAAAATAATGTCTGAAGGACAATACACCAGCGCCTATGACCTGTGCATGCTTTCCTACCGGATCATTAAAGACTTTCCCGCGGTTCTTAACTACACAAGAATCACTTCCGGAACCTTTGTCCACAAGTCCACAGGCCAGCCTGACACCACAATGCAGAACTCTAATGCCCTTGTTTATTCAGACATGCTGGAGGGCGCCGACGGCCTGCTTGTTGGTTATTCTAATGCGGATCTTTATGCCCAGGCTGGTTCGGCTCTCATTGACGGCGAGCGTACCATTGCGGTTGTCATCGGTGAAAAAACTCCCGAGGACAGGGCAGGCGAGCTAAAGTTCCTGCTCCAGCTTACCGCAAAAACTTTTGAGTGGAAAGAGCTTGACAAAGAGGGCACTTACGTCAGGATGATTTCCGTAAAAGAAGGCAAATCATTAAAGGTCAAAACCATCACCGGCCAGGGCATCAGCTATATCGCCAATACAAACGAAGACTACACGGTAGAAAAGAAAATCGTAATTGAAGGGACTATTAAAGCTCCTGTTTCAAAGGGCGACATTGCCGGAAAAGTTGTCTATCAAAAGGTCTTTAAAGAGGCCGACGGTTCAAAACGCTACGAAGAAATCGGCAGCGTCGATCTTATCATCGACCAGGACATGGACCGCGCCAACTGGTTTGTGAGGCTCCTTAGGAAGATACTTGAATTCTTCGGGCTTATGCAATATTGATACGAAAATCAAGAGTATATGAAAAACCTCCGCTGCTGTTGAATCCTGCCGCGGAGGTTTTTGTTTGGCGTTATTAAATTCTGAACACATTTAGCAGGAAGTTCAGCGTTTCGCTGTTAAACAACAGTCTCCATATGTCAGTGAAGAAGTTAAAGAGCGATGTGGCCGGATAGAATATGTAATCGCCAAGATTTCCTACCTGCATCAAAAGTATGAATCCCAGGAATATAAACATGCTGTACTTTTCAACCTTGAAAAAGAAGGAATTCCACTTGTAAGGCGTAAAGGTTGTGATGATACTGTATCCGTCGAGTCCCGGCAGGGGAAGCAGATAGAATGCAGCCAACATCATGGGAAATAGTGCGGCGTATTGAAAGGCTACCGAAACATAGTTCAAAGTATAATACTCTGTCGTTCCAATTACAGTAAAGTTATAAGGATTCTGAAAGATTTTAATTGAGAGGACATAAAAGAAGCTCATCACAAAACTTGTGAGGATAAGCGTTAAAGGACCGCTCAGATGGTAAAGAACCTTGTCTCTCTTAAAATTTTTATAGTACCTGCTGTTTGTCGGCATGGGTTTTGTCCATCCGAAACCAAACAGTATCATCATAATGAATCCGATCCAGTTGATGTGGGCAAGAGGATTTATTGTGAGTCTTCCGTTGTCTTTCGGAGTGGGATCGCCAAGCCACTTTGAAACAAGTGCCTGTCCGAAGCCTTTCATCGTGAAAGCAAAAATGATTCCCGGCACCGAAAGCAGCATGTAGATTAATCCAAGTACCGGCTGATTTGAAAACAGATAGCGCATTTTGTTGCTCCTTTTCTAAGATTCATGACTGATTATATATAAAAACCCTCATATTCTCAACGAAAAACCGATTTTTAACTATTTTTAAACATACGGGTTTTGTAGTATAATCTTTAAACAGGAAAGACTGATTCCTGAAATCATCAAAAACGAAAGCGGTTTGCCATGAACGAAATCATCAAACTCTCAATACTTGAAAAGATTAAAGAACACGCCAATATCATTCTCTGCAGACACATAAGGCCCGACGGAGACGCTGTTGGTTCAACTATAGGATTAAAGGAAATCATCGAAGCCTCCTCCCCGGAGAAAAAAGTTTTTATAGAAAGAGATGATGAAAATCCCACTCTTTCATTTATTGGCGATGAGGGCCCGGTTCCCTCCGATGATGATTTTATGGATGCTCTTGTAATAGTTCTTGACTGCGGAGAAGAAACAAGGGTTTCGTCTAAAAGACTTACCCTCGGCTCATGTCTTGCCGTCATTGACCACCATATCAAAAATGGTGATTTTGGCGATTTATCATGGGTTGAAGAAAACAGAAATTCCGTGAGCGAGATGGTCACAGATTTCTGGAAAACGTTTGAAAATGAGCTGGTTTTGACAAAACATGCTGCAGCATGTCTTTTTACCGGTATTGTTACAGACACAGGCAGGTTTAAGTTCAGGGGAACCAGTGCTGAAACGCTTAGACTGTCTGCTCTGCTTCTTGAAAAGGGTATCGACTACGAGACTATCTACAACAACATTGACGTCAAAGATTTTAAAGACGTGTCAGATCATGCATATCTCATGAACAATATTAAGGTCACAAAATCAGGCGTGGCATACATAAACATCACCCGGAAAATCATAGACGATCTGAAACTTAACAGCCAGGCGGCCAGCGACTCCGTGACTCTTATGGAAAACATCAAAGGCAGCCTTATCTGGCTTGTATTCATCGCCAATGAAGACGGTTCCGCAAGGGCCCGCATCCGATCAAGATTTGTGGCCATAGAACCCATAGCAAGAAAATATCACGGCGGCGGCCATGCCTGCGCTTCCGGGGCAACAGTATACTCGGAAGAGGAGGCTTGCAATCTCCTTTCTGACCTTGACGGCGCGCTCAGCGCCTTCAAGGAAAACAATCCTGATGTTTTTTAAAACGAAAGGAAATCCGGAATTATGAAGATACTTGTTTCAAACGATGACGGAATCGATGCGATAGGCCTTAAGCTTCTTGCGGAGTTTGCAAGCGGCCTTGGCGAGGTGGTTGTGTGCGCCCCCAAATACGAGCAGAGCGGAAGATCTCACGGCGTTGTGTTCGACAGACCTTTTGAAGTTCTTGAGGTTGATGATTTTAAATACATCGGCGCCAAAGCCTACAGAATTGATGCGGCGCCTGCTGATTGCGTCAGGTTTGCGCTTGATGTTATTGATCCGAAATTCGATTTTGTGTTTGCGGGCATAAACAGGGGGCTTAACCTTGGCGATGATATTTCATATTCGGGAACCTGCGCCATAAGTTTTGAAGCGGGATTTGCGGGTATTCCGGCTGTCAGTTTTTCTTCAAAATCTAAATGCATTGAAGAGTCTGCAGGTTATCTTAATGCAGTTTGGGATTATCTTACCGAGAAAAAAGCATTTGAGCATGCATCCATTTTCAATGTAAACATCCCCAGAGACCCCAAGGGAATACTTCTCACTACTCAGGGGCGTTTCTATTACAAGGATAAGTTCATACCCTGCGAAGACGCCAATACATACAAAGCGGAATATTGCCTCGCAAGAAGTCCGGAGACAGTCATAAATCCGTCAGTGGACATTGATGCAGTTCTTTCCGGCTATTGCTCCGTGACGCCTTTGTGTACCAAAAGGACGGATTTTGAGGCCTATGAGAGGCTTAAGTTTTTGACGTGAGAGAAGGCTTGCTTCTTTATAATATTCATATTGCGCAGCTTCTCCCGCTGCGCTATTTTGTTTGAATTCGGTTTTCCTTTGTAATATAATAAAATAGTGTGAAAACAAACGTCACACACCATTATTTGTACAGGAGAAACCCATGCCTATAAGAATTCCGGATAATCTTCCGGCAAGTTCAATATTGTCAAACGAGAACGTTTTCGTTATTAAAGAGAGAATGGCTTATCACCAGGACATCAGGCCTCTTAAGATAGCCATTGTCAATCTTATGCCCACTAAAGTCGTTACCGAGACCCAGCTTTTAAGGCTTCTTTCCAATTCGCCTCTTCAGGTTGAGATTACATTTCTTCACCCTGAGAGTTATATTTCGAAGCATGTCAGCGAGAGCCATCTTTCGGAATTTTACAAGGTGTTCAGCGACATAAAACACGAAAAGTTTGACGGTCTCATTATAACCGGTGCGCCGGTGGAGCTTCTTGACTTTAAAGATGTAGAATACTGGGATGAGCTTTGCGAGATAATGGAGTGGTCAAAGTCCAATGTCACCACTACTCTTCATATTTGCTGGGGCGCACAGGCCGGACTTTACTACCATTACGGTATAAACAAATATCTTCTTCCTAAGAAACTGACCGGAGTATACCAGCACAGACCCTGTAACAAGCGGGCAAGGCTTCTTCGTGGCTTTGACGATAAATTCTACATTCCGCATTCAAGGTATACATACAACGATATCAAAGAAATTGAATCTGTGGAGGACCTTGACATAATGGCTATGTCAGACATTGCCGGCGCCTCCATCATTGCCTCGAAAGACCGCAGAAAAATATTTGTCAGCGGCCATCTTGAGTATGACAGAGAGACAATCAAGCTTGAATACGAAAGGGATATTGCAAAGGGCCTTAACCCGGATGTTCCGCAGAACTATTTCCCAAACGACGATCCAACCAAGAAGCCTTATCACCAATGGAGATCACATGCATATCTTCTTTACGGCAACTGGCTCAACTATTATGTATATCAGGCAACGCCTTACAACCTTGACGAGATCGATCTGACCTTCAAACCGGAGAAAAAAGGCGCCAGCGAAAACGAGGAACTTATCTGAATATTGCCGAACGCTCTTTAAACTCTAAAACGGAGGACGCGATGGATAACAGAGAATACAAAATCAAATCGAACAGATTTCTCATGGTCAAGCGTATGCTGCTGACTGTTTTGTTTTTCCTCATTGCCGTCGCGTTTGTATTTATTATTTTTTACCTGACTATAGGTAAAAAGACTGAATCCTGGCTTGACGGTAAAAGCGGTATGGCAAGGACTTCCGTATATCCTTTTGTTTTCTCGTCCGGCAATGACATCTACACCGTTGACGAAAATCTTGTGGTGAGAGATATAGACAACAGCACAAGAGACGTAATCTTTGACAATATATTCGGCAAGGTTTATTACATCTACAAACCCACCCAGGAATTCTTTGAGTATGACATAAAAGACAACTCAAGAAGGCTTCTCGTTTCAAACGTCTCAACATATAAGCTGTTCAGACAAAGGGTTGTGATTCCTTATACAGGAACAGACGGATCTCTCGGATATTATTCTTTCAGCTCCAAGTCCACAAAACTTTTGAGAGAGCCAATCGATTCCGAATTGCTTGCAAAGCTTCCTCAAACTGCTACGAGTTTTGTTATTGGAAATTCCTGCATACTTTACTACGACAATTTTGACACTATCGCAGGAACCGCCGATCTTAAAGTATGGTTTACGGGCGGCAGCTCTAAGACGGTGGATGAGGACGTACTTTACACCCAGATTCCCGTGATTTTCAAGAACGACATAGCCGTATCTTACATAAAGAAAGACGGACTTAATTTTTGCGCTAAAAACGGGAAGCCTTTCGTGGGTCCCAGCAGCGCAGCCCTTATAAGTCCAACAAATATCGGGTATGCAGAGCTGGCATCAACTCCCCCTGCAGATTTTGACGAGACAAAACAGATTAAATACTACTACGTTGACAACGGCACATCCGGTCAGAGCTTTGACATATACGAGCTCACCGTCAACGGAACCAATATATCTTCGAAAAATGTTTGCGTAGGTGTCAGAAACATCATCAATTATGACGATGTTTATTCCATTCTCGTCTATTCGGTTCAAGTAGAAAACGAATTATATGTTTATTCCGTGCGTCCCGGTGTAAAACCGGCTCTTATGGCTAAAACCGCATTGAATTCATATATATATTTTGACACCTCGTCATCTTTACTTTATGTCGGCAATGCAGACGGTGAGATTTCGATAATAGATACATTCAACGCATCAAAATCCACTTTAAAGCTTGAAAGCGGGCTCAGCATGATAACTCCAGTATTCGGCAAGGCAATGTCCGTTATCTATTCCACAGACCACTCCGTTAAAACCATAGTGATAAAGCAGAATAAAACCGAAACTTATCTTTCCTCCGAGCAGCGCTTGTACGGAAAATCCGATTCTATCTATCTTAAGCTCAGGGACATTCAAGACAGTTCCTTTATGTCTCTTGATCTTGTAAACGGATCCACAGTAACAAGAATCACAAACAGCTGCAATCCATCCTGCGTGGTTTACGACAAAGAATTTGAAAACATTATATATTACGACAAGGGCGGACTTTACGTTGTTAAGAAAGGTACCAGGACGCTTATTGCCGAGTTCACGGACGTTGTAAGACCTGTCAACGTTCTTACCAGATAACAAAACTTAAAATCTCTATATCAGGCATTTAAAATCGCCAAAAGGAGCAGACAAATGGATTATATTTCAACAGTTAAACAAAACCAGTCGGAATACGGCGGGATACCTTTCTGGAGCTGGAACGACAAGCTTGTTCCCGATGAGCTTAGAAGACAGATCAATGTTATGCACAATCTCGGTATGAAGGGCTATTTTATGCACGCCAGAGGAGGCCTTGAGACCGAATATCTTTCTGAAGACTGGTTTGAGTGCGTAAAAGCGTGCATCGACGAGGGTAAAAAGCTTGATATGGAATCCTGGGCTTATGACGAAAACGGCTGGCCCAGCGGCTTCGGAGGAGGAAAGGTACTTTGCGATCCCTATAATCTTGCCGAGTATCTCAAGCTTACCGAGTCCGACGAGTTTCCGGATATTGAGCCGAAAAAGGCACCGGAACCAACTATCCTTGGCGTGTATGTCAAAGAGGGCAATAAAGTAATAAGAGTTTACAAACCACTTGATTCAAAAGATGTGAAGTACCTCAGCGTGGTCCTTTACTATGACCCGTCGTACGTGGATGTACTTGATGAAAAGGTCATTGCCGAGTTCATAAAAGTAACTCATGAGGACTACAAGGCGCGCCTTGGCGATGATTTCGGAAAGGCCATGCCCGGATTTTTTACAGACGAGCCTCAGTATTACAGGTACGAAACACCTTGGTCAAAGATAATCCCTGAAAAGTTTAAGGAAAGATACGGCTACGATGTTTTTGAAAAGCTGGTGTCTCTCTTTGTTGACTGTGAAGGGGACAAGGAGTTCCGCTACGACTATTACTATCTGATTCACGATCTTTTCATCAACGCTTTCGCAAAGCAGATTTACGACTGGTGCGAAAAGAACGGTGCAAAGCTTACGGGTCACGCCGTTGAGGAAGCTACACTCAACATGCAGATGTGGTGCTGCGGCGGTGTCATGCCTTTCTATGAGTTTGAGCATATGCCCGGCATGGATTATCTTGGCAGAGGTATCCAGGGCGACCTTGCTCCGAAGCAGCTGGGTTCCGTGGCGGCACAGCTGGGCAAGAAAAAAGTTCTTACAGAGACATTTGCCTGCTGCGGATGGGATGTATCCCCTACGGAACTTAAGCGCATTGCAGACCTTCAATATTCTGCTGGTGTCAATGTGATGTGCCATCACCTTTATGCATACTCGATAAGGGGTCAGAGAAAGAGGGACTACCCTGCTAACTATTCCGAGCATCTTCCCTGGCAGGATGCCTTTGGCGACTTTGTGAAATACTATAACCGCCTTGGCTTCACTCTTTCAATGGGCTCCGAGAATGTTAAAAGCCTCATAATCCATCCTATTCACAGCGCTTATTTGAACTATAAGCGCAAGGAGGACAGGGCAACTGTTGAAGAACTTGATGCCGGCATCGCTTCGCTGCTCTC
>CACZNV010000164.1 GCA_902782645.1 uncultured Ruminococcus sp.
CCGCCAACGGCTCCTGTCAGCAGGTTTATTCTGGTGCCGCCTCCGTCTGTCGATTCGATCCAGTCAATGTTTATCCATTCTATCGGATCTGCAAACGAAGGAGCCACGGTAACCAGCGTTAGCACCATAGCTACCGCCAATAATAATCCGAGTACTTTTTTCATGATTCCTCCTTGTTAAATAAGGCGTCTCCCGTGGTCCCGATTTATCTCGTTAACGGCCACATACGTAACATATAGCGAAAAATTGGACACGATCCGCCAATAATTACCGATAGAATACTATAAGTCTAAATAAAAGTCAATACGCGCGCACGTAAAAGACGAAGTTTTTTTCATTATTGTTTTTCATTATTCTAATGAGATTTTTTGCTTTCGAGAGGAATAGAACAGAGAACGGAGAATAAACAGAACGCCGCGGCTGGATTTCAATTCGCCGCGGCGCTTTCAACAGTTAGTATTAAAAACTGCAGAGGTTTAATCGAATTCCACAGAGAAGGGGACGGCGATGTTGCCGGTGCTGGAAATGATATTGGCGGTTTCCACCGTGAGGTCCGAAAGACCCGTCTGGGTTTGGTTGTAGCGGAGCTCTGACGCGTACCTGACGCCCGTTGCTCCGTCGGCTGCGATGGTGATTGTGTTGCCGTCAATCTCGGGGAAGCACAGCTGCCAAGCGCCGTTAACCTTGACCTGGAAGCCTGCGGGAAGTTTGCCGTCGGAAGTTTTGAGCCCGCCGCCGGTGCAGCTGTATTCGATCACTACCTTTTCTTTGGTGTAAGAAATCTTGCAAGGCACAGGATGACCTGCGGATTCCATGTCGCCGATGCCGTATACGATAGCGGCTGCGATCTTTGCGCCTCTCTCGCCAATCTGAAGTTTGTAATAGGGGTGAGCGCCGTCCGCATCGCCTTTTCTCCAGCCCACGTCTATTGTGGGGATAACCTCGTAGTTTGAAATGCTTCCGTCAATCTTGACTTCGGACTGGGCGAAGCGCATTTCCGGCACATTGTCCCAGACACCGCCAAGATTTTCGCCGCCGCTTTCATAACCGTAAGAGGTGAGCTGCACGTTGAGGAACAGCAGGTTGCTGCCGAACTGTTTGCGGTAGTCTTCAACTGTAAGTTTGAGGGCGTCGGTGTAATCCTTGGCGAGTGAGGCGTCGGATTCGCCCTGATAGAAAATCATGCCGGTAACGCCAACGTGCCTCAAGGGAGCCATGAAGGCATTGTAGATACCGGAACCGGGGAGAGTGATGCTGTTGAGAGTGATCGTTCTGTCCTTCAGTGAAACAGGGAACTTCTCCCTGGCTTCCTCGGATGCGAGAAGGGCAAGGGGTGCTCCGCCGCAGCCTGCCATCACGATTCCGATGGGCACTTCGGGGTTGAGTTTGTAGAGTTCCTTGGCGAAGAAATAGCCAAGCATTGAGAAGCTGTTGGAGGAACTGGTGCCGTAAACTTTCTTGCGGGTTGCCGGCTGCCATTTTGAGGTGCGGGCGATATCGTCCTGGGGAGAGGACATGCGCTCCACGCCTGTATTGTTGAGCAGCGTCCAGTTGATCTGCTGGAGAAGTCTTATGGCGTCGTCCTCTGTTGCCTCGTCGAGATAGGAGCTGTAAAGCGCTTTTATGTCAGCTGTGGATTTGCCTACAGTTCCGTAAAAAGTGAGATCGGAGTTACTCTGACCCGAGACAATCCAGATGTCCCCCACAAGGACTTCGTCGTACTCTTTTGAAACCCCTGCTGCGCCTTTGACGACAAGAGTCTGACCTTTTTCCTTGCTGGCGGGGAGGGTGCCCTGAAGAGCGAAACAGAAGGCCCCGTCCTTTATCTCTCCGGATCCTTTAAGCCCCTTGAACTCTGCCGCAACAATTTTTCCGTTCTGAGATTCGGGAGCGGTGCCCCATATCTCGATGCGCCTGTCTCTGGGCAGGACCATGTTGTCGGTGAAGTAGTTTGCCACCGTAAACTCCTCGGCCGTTCCCTCCTGAAGAGTGTAGCTGTCAATCTCTTTTGAGGGCTCGGCGGCTGTTACGCCTGCACTGCGTCCCGAACTCCATACTTTAGCTCCGGCTTTTCCGCCGCAACCTGCGCAGGCCGCGAAAAGCACTGCCGCCAATGTTATCATCATTACACGTTTAAACACTTTCATTTTATGATCTCCGTTAATATTGTTTGTAATGGTTTGCAGTTTTATCCTTCGCCTGTGCGAAAGATATTTGCGTTGATTGGAATTATAGCAGATTGCGGCCCGAAGAAAAAGGCACCGTTGAATTATTTTTTTCCAGGTTGTAAAATTACCGCCGATAGGCGCATTTTTCCTTGGCGGAAAATATGTGTACAGAATAGATGCTTCACCGGGCGCAAAGACACCCCGGGGACCGTATCAAAAAACTATGAGGTAATTATGAAGAAATCATATAAATTTTTATTTAAAATAGTTGCCTGCGTGCTTACGCTTGCTTCCATAGCACCTTTTGCAGGCTGCAGTTCGGGAAAAGACGTTGAAGTGACGCCGGAACCCCTTCCGAAGACCAATATTGCGCCTGCGGCCCTTGAAGAGCAGCCGGAACCCGACGACAGCGGCGAACTTATAACCTATACGGTAAATCACACAATCTCGTCAAACATGGTTGTCCAGAGAAATTCATATTTCAACGTGTTCGGCAAAACCGACAGTTCCTCCGGATTTATCTACGGGGAGTTCATGGGCGAGAAGCGCTACTCGAAGATTGAAAAGGACGGCAGCTTCACAATAAAGTTTTCCTCCCACGAAGCCACCAAAGAGCCCCAGACACTCAAAATTTATCCTAAAAACGGCGAAGTGACAGAGTTTACGGACATACTTGTGGGCGATGTATGGATTGTGTCAGGCCAGTCAAATGCGGAGCTCAGCTATTCGCTGGCCCGCACAAAATACACTGAATATGACGATGAAATCAGCGAGGACGACCTTATTAGAGTCTTTTCCCAGGCCGCTTATGACGTGCAGACCGCTGTGAACGAAAAAACAGCAGACGTCACCGTCCCCCGCGAGGATGTTTTCAACGGGGCAAACTGCTGGAAAAAGACAACACTCGCCAATGTAAATCCTTTCTCCGCCATCGGCTACTACTTCGGGAAAGAACTCAGCAAGCAAATCGACGTCCCTCTCGGACTTATCATGACTGCCGCCGGCGGCGCCACCCTCCAGGAACTTATGCCAAATGAGGTTGCCGCAAAGCTGGGCTTTACCGCCGGCGGACTGGTACCTGTCTGCGGCTATTACAACACTCTTCTTTATCCTTTCACCCGGAACAAGATCACAGGAATGCTCTTCTACCAGGGCGAGTCGGAAAGCGCCGGCGAGCAGCAGTACCAGAGCTACGCAAAGAATCTTGCCGCCACGGTGGAGAGCTACCGCAGGGTATTCGGCCTGGAGTTTCCTTTTATAAACGTTCAGCTGAGCTCCCACGGCCTTGCCGGATCAAACAACTGGCCATATGTACCGAAGCTCAGGGCGGCGCAGTATGACGCAACCAAGATCATCCCCAACTCGTATATCGTTTGCTCCATGGATCAGGGGTATGTTAAGGGCGATCCGGAGTGGGCCCACCCGCTCTACAAGTACCAGATAGGCTACAGGGCCGCTAAGATCGCGGCGTATGTGTCTTACGGCATTGGCGATGAGACACGCATGCTGACACCCGAACCCGAGTCGGTGACTTTCAACGATGACAACACGATTGTTGTAAAATTTAAGAATGTGGGCACAGGTCTGACCCTGGCCTCAGGCGAGGAAATCAAGGGCCTTTATCCCTACACAAGTTTCTGGAGCAAGATCAGCTGCACCATTGAGCAGATTGACGCTTTTACAGTTAAGATAACGCCGAAGGAGCAGGCCTATTCGCTGGGCTACGGGCTCATACACGATGCCACAAGCGAGGTGTGCAACCTGACGAGCAGCGAAGGAATACCGGTTCCGGCCTTCGAGATTAAGAACGAAAACTACAGCGGATATTGATTCAAAGACGCGGGGCAGGCATACAAGTCCTGCCTCTTTTGGATATAAGCTATTAAGTAAAGCGGGGAGCCTCGTTATGAAACAGGAAAAGAGATATGATTGCATAAGACCCGGAAAGGTCTGGCTTGACACGGAAGGCAAGCGGATTCAGGCCCACGGGGGATCGGTTATGTTCCTTGACGGCAGGTACTACTGGTACGGCGAAAACAAGGAGTTTACGGACCCCGCCAAGGGCATCTGGCACTGGGGAGTCAGATGCTATGTCTCCGACGACCTCTACAACTGGGAGGACCTGGGGCTCATTATTCCTCCGGATCTTGAAAACGAGGACTCGGGACTGAACCCCCGATCCTTTATGGACAGACCACATATCATCTACAACAGAAGAACCGGCAAGTTTGTCTGCTGGCTCAAAATCATGCACAGAAACGGCGAGCAGAACGAGACTGTTCTTACCGCCGACAAACTGACAGGTCCCTACACCGTCGTCCGGGAGGGCTTAAGACCGCTCAATATGGATGCGGGAGATTTTGACCTTGCGGTTGCCCCGGACGGGAAGGCTTATTACTATTTTGAGCGCGTCCACTCCGAGACAATCTGCGCGGATCTCACCGATGACTACACGGATGTGACGGGCTATTACACCACCCATTTCCCCCACCCGTACCCGCCTTACGTAAGGGAGGCAACCTCGCATTTTTACAGAAATTTTAAACATTACCTCGTGACCTCGGGTACCACGGGATACCTTCCCAACCCGTCGGAACTTGCCGTTGCCGACAGCAGGCACGGACCTTACAAGGTGCTGGGAAATCCTCACCCGGACGATCCCTCAAACACCTCGTTCCACAGCCAGATCGCCAGCGTTTTCAAGGTGCCGGGAAAGAAGGACCTCTATATTGCCCTTGGCGACAGGTGGAAGCCGGAGGCTATGGACGTCCCCTATGAGCTCTACGAAAACATTTTCAAAGTTCAGTTTTCGGGAACCGCCACCGAAGAGGAACTTGCCAAGGCTTCCGAAGACGCCAAGCTCATCCCCCCTGACAAAACCCGGGAGGCAGATTATGTCTGGCTTCCCTTCAGGTTCGACGGCGAGATGGCCTACCTTGACTGGAAGGACGAGTGGAGAGTCGAGGACTACGACTGATTCTGACGCCAATGAGACTTTTTATCGCAATCTGCCTAACTGACAAAATGAAGGAGCCCCTTCTGGGCCTTCAGAGGGAAATTGCTGCAAGGGGAGGGGACTGCGCCCTGACCAAAGCACGGAATATGCATCTTACGCTTGCCTTCATTGGCGAGTACGAGAGACCCGGGGAGGTGCTGAAGGCAATGCAGTCTGTGCCTTTTGAGCCTTTTGAATTGAGTCTTTCCGGCGCAGGCACCTTCGGAAGCATTCTCTGGGGCGGCGTTTCCTGCCCCGACAGCCTTTTTGGTTATGTGAGGTCGCTGAAAAAAGCGCTTTCCGACCGGGGCATCCCTTTTGACGAAAAACCTTTTAAGCCCCACATAACCGTGGCAAGGAAATTCTCGGGCAGCACCGGCGGACTCAACCCCGGCGGAGCATCCATGACCGCTAACCGCATATCCCTCATGTCGTCTGAAAGGACCCCGGGCGGCATGGAATACAAGGAAATTGCCAAAGTCATCTCTTTTTCGCAAAAAAAGCCCGAAAAGTGATGGCTTTTTTTGATAATATGTGTTATTATGTATTCAAAGCTTAAGAAAAGTTTTTCATCTTTCAAATAGGAGGATTTTGGTTGTGGGAGTGAAAAGAGCCAGAGTTGGAATGATCGTTTGGGGATCCATTCTTTTGGGATTCGGATCAATTATCGGCATCATCTCTATTTCAGGCATTGCGGGAGTAAGAATTAACCGTTACTACTATTCCGCAGCATCGCTTTTAAGCAGTTATTATATCTTTTTGGCCTTTGCTCTAAACTTCCTTATAGGAGGCGGTCTGCTTCTTGCTTTCGGCATAAGGTCGGCTGCTTTGGCAAGGAGACACAACACTCAGGTATATATCGAGGACAGCAACTTCACTTACTCGGCGGTTTGCTACCGCTGCAGTGCTTCGGTTACATGCACTTATTCCCAGTTCAGACCTCATGCGAGGTTCCCTGAGGGATTTGTATACTGCCCGGTGTGCAGAACCCCGCTCAGCATCAATCTCCTTTCAAAGATCCCCAC
>CACZNV010000165.1 GCA_902782645.1 uncultured Ruminococcus sp.
CACCCTGTTTGAGGAGACCGCAGAGGCACTCACCAACGCCATCGACGCCAAGGACAAATACACCTGCGGTCACTCCGTGAGAGTCGCTTCCATTTCAAGACTTATCGCAAAAGAAGCAGGCATGGACGGCGAGACCTGCGACCAAGTATACTTTTCGGCGCTCCTTCACGACGTGGGAAAGATTGGCGTCAGGGACGACGTTATAAACAAGCAGGGCAAGCTTGACGACGACGAATACAATCAGATCAAGGAGCACCCGGTCCTGGGATACCAGATTCTTTCAAGCATCAGGGAGTCCCCGTATCTCAGCATAGGCGCCCGCTACCACCACGAGCGCTACGACGGAAAGGGGTATCCGGACGGCCTCGAAGGCGAAAATATCCCTGAAATTGCGAGAATAATAGCGGTTGCCGACGCTTACGACGCCATGACCTCCACAAGATCCTACCGCGAGGCCCTGTCCAACGAAAAAGTCAGGGAAGAGATAACTGAAGGCATGGGCCGCCAGTTTGACCCGAGATTTGCCGCCGTAATGCTCTCGCTCATGGACAGGGACATGGTGGGCCGCTGACAGAAAGAAAGGATTTTTGACATGAAAAAAGTGCTTTTACTTGGCGATTCCATAAGAATGGGCTACGACGATTATGTGAAAGAGGAGCTCCTTGGCGAGTTTGAAGTGGTCTACGACGAGCTGGACAACGGCCGTTTCGCGGCCTACACCCTCTGGCAGGCAAACCATTTCTTCAAACATATGGGCAAGTTCGACGTGGTTCACTGGAACAACGGCTACTGGGACATGAACATCGAACCGCCAATGAAAGAACCCATGCATCCGCTTGACGAGTACGTTAAATACCTTGGAAGGATACTTGAGCTTATAAGGGACAACGGAGCGGTGCCGATATTTGCCACCTCTGTGCCTATCCTTTCCAAGGACAGGGCTGCGGCTGTAACAGTTGAAGGCGTCAAGACCTTTGACTACAGCAATGACTGGGTGGTGAAGTACAACGACGTCGCCAAGGCATTTATGAAAAACGAGGGCGTTATGATAAACGATCTATACTCTCTCTGCCTTAAGGACGAGTACTGCTACAAGTGCCCGGACCTCCTGCACCTCACCGACGAGGGCTACCGCCAATGCGCCAAGCAGGCAGCGGACGCAATCCGAAAAGCGGCTGGAAAAGCTTAAACAGCATCAAACTGCTAAGGAGAAAAACTGTATGAGTGAAAAAGCAAAAGGACTGGCCGTGAATCTGGCGCTCTATGCCTTGGCGTTTTCTGCGGGGCTTGTGCCGTTTGCGTTTATCCGCAATATTTTTCTGGCGGAAGCGGTTCTCACCGCTGTGGCGACACTGGTCATCTATATCGTGACCTGCTTTGTGCCCGACACATCCCTCTACGACCCTTACTGGAGCGTTGCCCCTGCGGTGATGCTTCTTGCGGGGATGATAAAGTACCGCCTTTACAGCGCAAACGCATGGGTGCTTTTTGCTGCGGTTTGCCTGTGGTCATTACGCCTCACAGGAAACTGGGTCGTCACATACAAGGGACTTCTACACGAGGACTGGCGCTACAGGATGTACCGTGAGAAAAACGGTAAGTTTATGTTTGCCCTTATCAACTTCACGGGCCTCCAGTACATACCCACGATAGTTGTGTACGCGGGGCTGGCGGCAGGATTCTTTGTAATCGCTGTTCCGGGATTTAATCCGCTGATTATTCCCGGTATATGCGTGATGATGCTCGGCGTGGCCCTTGAGTTCTTTGCGGACAGGGCGATACACAGGTTCCTCAGGGATAATAAGGGTTCGGGAAAGACCTGCGACATATCGATTTGGAAGTATTCCAGGCATCCCAATTACCTTGGCGAGATGACCTTCTGGACAGGTATTTTTATCGCATATTTAGGAGTGATGCCCGAAAAATGGTACTTTGGGCTTGGCTTCCTGCTTATAATTGCGCTCTTCCTTTCGGTTTCGATTCCGCTCATGGAGAAGCACAACATGGAGCGCAGGACTGATTATGCTGAGTACAAGAAAAGAACATCTGTGCTTCTGCCGCTGCCGAACAAAAACAAAACTTGAAAAGGGTTCTTTAATTGCTTTCGGAGCGGCTTTTGTGATAGAATCCAACTACATTCCAATCCAAGGAGCGGCCATGCTTTTTAATTCAATCGAGTATGCAATATTTTTGCCGGCTGTGTTTTTCTTGTACTGGATACTGCCTCACAAATACAGGTGGCCGCTGCTGCTTGCCGCGAGCTACTTCTTCTATATGTGCTGGAAGCCGGTCTATGCGCTTCTGATTCTTGCCACCACCTTGGTTTCGTACACTGCCGCCATACTTATCGAAAAGGCCGGGACGAAGGCCCGGAAAAGGCTTGTGCTTGCGGCCGGGGCGGCTGTGAGCCTTGGCGTGTTGTTCCTTTACAAATACTTCAACTTTGCAAGCAGGGCCCTTTGCGATTTTATAGGTCTTTTTACGGCCCGCCCCCAGCCGCTGACGCTGAAGCTTCTTCTTCCCGTGGGAATCTCCTTTTACACATTCCAGACCCTGGGATACATTATTGACGTGTACCGGAAAGACGCCAAGGCGGAGCGCCACTTCGGAATTTATGCGACATTTGTCTCATTTTTCCCCCAGCTGGTGGCGGGTCCCATCGAAAGGTCTGCGAACCTCATCCCTCAAATCAGAGAGGAACGTAAATTTGACAGCGAGCTTGCCTCCTACGGACTGAAACAGCTTCTTTGGGGCTTCTTTAAAAAGGTGGTCATTGCCGACAGAATTGCTCTTTACGCTGCCCGGGTCTTTGAAAATCCGGAGGGCTTTAAGGGCTTTTCGCTCCTTGCTGCGGTGTTCCTCTTTACGGTCCAAATTTATTGCGACTTCTCGGGCTACTCCGACATGGCTATCGGAACCGCCAAGCTCCTCGGTATAAAACTTACAACAAACTTCAAGAGTCCCTACTTTGCAGGCTCCCTCAGAGACTTCTGGGGCCGGTGGCACATATCTCTTTCCACCTGGTTTAAGGACTATGTGTATATACCCCTTGGCGGCAACAGAAAGGGAAAGCCAAGGCAGCTTCTCAACCTTTTTGTCACATTCCTTTTGAGCGGACTTTGGCACGGGGCAGACTGGACATTCCTCGTATGGGGCGGCGCCCACGGTGCGGGCAGAGTATTTGAGGAGATTGTTTTCCCTAAAAAGAGAGAATTTCAGAACAAGGTGCTGAAGGTACTGCGGGGCGTTTTGGTGTTTTTGTTCTGCTCCTTTTTGTGGATTTTCTTTGCGTCGAAGTCCATTGGCGACAGCTTTTACGTCATAGGACATATGTTTGAAGGCATATCTGCGCCCCTCGGCTACATAAAGTCAGGCCTCGGGGCTCTTGGCTTTGACTTGAGAAGCCTTGCGGTGCTGGCGCTGGCGACGGTGATACTCATACTGTTTGACGCATTTTCTGTGAAGAGGGATGTCATTGGCGGTATCGCCAAGGCAAAACCCGGCGTCAGATGGGCGGTATATATACTGTTTACGGTGTTTGTGATCCTTTGCATCCCTGCGGCACACGGCACCGAGTTTATCTATTTCAGCTTTTAGGAGACGGCCATGAAGAAGTTTTTAAAATGCACTTTAATACTGCTGGCGGCCGTGATCCTTCTTGTTGGGGCGCTGGTGCTGCTCGATATTTTCGTTGTCAGGGGCATGTTTCAGAAGAACTACCAGGCATCGGTGGTGGACAAACTTGAGCGCCTGAAAAGCATTGACGGACCCAAAATCATACTTGTGGGCCACTCGAATGTGGCTTTCGGCTTCGACTCGAAGCGCCTTGAGGAGGCTATGGGCATGCCTGTGGTGAACCTGGGCCTTCACGGAAGCCTCGGCAACACTTTCCACGAGGATCTGGCAAAACAGAACATCGGGGAGGGTGACATTGTGGTGGTCTGCCACACTACCTTCGCGGACGACGGAAAGATTGGCGACTACGCTCTTGCCTGGATAACCGTTGACAATAACGGTGAAATCGCAGGGCTCATCCGCTCCGATGACTGGTTCGGCATGCTGGCGGCTTACCCTGACTACCTGTGCAACTCACTGTTTAACTGGGTGACCGGTCGGGGCAACAGAGACAGCGGCAGCTGCTACTCACGTACGGCTTTTAACGAGTATGGCGACATCGTGAGAAGACCGGAGGCCCTTAAAGTCTCGAAGGACTTTTTCAAGGACGCCGTCATCGAAATCCCTAAAATCTCCAAGGACTGCATCAAGCGCTTCAACGAGTTTTGCGACTATGTCAAAGGAAAGGGCGCCGCGGTGGTCGTTGCCGGCTACCCCATTGCCTTTGGCGAGTACTCAAAGTTCACCGCCGAAGACTTCAACAAGTTTGAGGAAGAGCTCAGGGCCGTTGTTTCCTGCGACGTGATTTCGCACTACAGCGACTATTTCTTCCCCTACAGCTATTTTTACGACACCGTGCTGCACCTCACGGAGGAGGGCGCTGCGGCAAGGACCGACAGGCTCATCGAGGACCTTAAGAACTGGCAAACCGCCAATGCAAACTGACCCAAACTTACAAATGGAAAACATTATCGACTATATCCGCTCGGAGCTTTTCAAGGCCTCCGACGAAGCATACCTCAAGTTTCAAGGCTCACTGATTCCCGGCGACAGCAGCAGTCAAATGCTTGGCGTGAGAACCCCTTTCCTGCGCTCCTTCGCCAAGATTCTCCTGAAGCGTCCTGATGCGGGCACCTTCCTTTCGTCCCTGCCCCACACGTACTTTGAGGAAAACCAGCTCCACGCTTTCATGATTTCCGAAATGAAAGACTACCGGGAATGTATCGAGGCCCTTGAAGCCTTTCTCCCCTACGTCGACAACTGGGCCACCTGCGACCAGATGACGCCAAGGTTATTCAAAAAGAACCGCCCGGACCTCACTAAACAAATCGACCGCTGGATCGCCTCAGAACGTGTTTTCACGAAGCGATTTGGCGTCAAAACTGCAATGGCCGAGTTCCTCGACGATGACTTCGACCCTATTTTTCTCGAAAAAATAGCCAATATCAAAGACGACGACTACTACGTCGTCATGGTCTGCGCATGGTATTTTGCCACCGCACTGGCCAAGCAGTACCCCGTCACAATAAAATACCTCGAGGATAAAAAACTCACCCCCGAGGTTCACAAAAAGACTATTCAAAAAGCCTGCGAGAGCTTCCGAATCACTGAGGCTCAGAAGGCGTACCTCAAAACCCTCAAGTGATGCTCATTTTGCGGGCTTCAGCGTGATCTTTGTGAATTCACCCTCGTAGCCCGCGCCTGTAATAATCTGCTCAAGCTTTTCGTTCAAACTGTCCCTGTGGTAAAAATGCACATGTCCCGCAAGCACCAGCTTCACCGGCGAATCCTCCGCCAGCACATAGCTTAAAAACTCCGCTGTGGTCCCGTCCGGTATGCAGGAATTATATCCAAGAAGCACCCTGGACCGTCCGTTTCCGTCTGCTCTCCAAACCTCTATGGACTTAGCCCAAAGGCTCTTGTCCTCCGTCTGAGGCTCTATGGGCACGTGGTTTACAAGAACGATAGGTTTGCCCTTGGCGCCGTACTCTTTCAGCGCCTCCAGCGCAGCCGCACCGATCTTGTTGCTGGCGTCATCCGTCATGAAAACAATCAAATCGTCGTACTCAAGAGCCTGCCACCCGTTCTCGGTATTGCTCACCGCTGAAAACCGGGGCAGATAGTCATCGTATGCCTTGGCGCTGAAATACTCGCTGCCGTACTCAAAATCGTGGTTGCCCATTGAGTAAACCCAGGGCACGCCGGCCTTCTCCAGTTCAGTCTTCACAAAATCAATGGAGGCCTCCATCGCAGAATCCGTAATATCCCCGGCAAGCACCAGAAGATCCGGCTTCATCTGCTTCACAATCTCCATCATGTGGCTGAAATTAACGTCCGCGGGATTCTTCGCCAGGCTCGCAAACATCTGATACCTCTGGGCAGCCTTCTCCGCCACCGCAGTGTCCCTGTCGTCGCAGAGGGAAATGTGGGTGTCAGCCGCCAATACTATAGTCCGCTCCGTCTTCAGCCCCTCAATCACAACCTCATCTTCACGCATAGTCAGTCCATACTCCTCAACTGTTTTCCTGTGCGGCGTGCACCCGCAAATCCCGGCTGCAACCGCCAGCGCCAAAACAACCGTAACCAAAACCGCCAATTTCTTCCTGATCATACTCAGACCACCTTTCCTGAAGCATTGTACTTTACTCGCCAATCATTTACAAGTTTTTCATCCCGCGCCCCGTTTTTTCCCTTGACAACTCCCTCTCCATGCCTTATACTTGCTCCTGTCGCCAATAACACA
>CACZNV010000166.1 GCA_902782645.1 uncultured Ruminococcus sp.
TATCCGGAGCTTTATGAAACCCTCAGCGGCCTTGTGAAAGGCGAAGAGACTGCTTGAAAAGAACTCAAATATGCCGCGGGGCTTCACGGAGGGAGCCCCGCGGTTTTCCTTTATTACCGGTACAAAAAATGATATAATGAACCGAGCGGAGTCAAGCGGCTTTTTGCTATCACTTCCTTACCCGGAGAGGCGACTGTGGAGCTCATTGATCTTATATCTTACGCAAAAGAAGAATACGGAATTGAAGAAGACCACAAGTGGCCGGACTATCCGGCGTTCTCTGTTCTTTGCCATCCGGAGACCGGACAGTGGCTTGCGCTGCTGATAAAGTACTGGGATGAGGAACGTGGTGAGATCGTGGAGCTGTGCGATATAAGGTGCGGCACTCTCTACGGGAAGGAAGCTTCGCGGCCTTATATAAAGCACGCCTTCAAAATGAAAAATGCCAAGTGGAAGGGCGTTGTCATAAGCAATAAAACCGACAGGGAAACAGTATTCGGCCTTTTTGACCGGGCAGTTTCTCTGGAAAAACCATCCGGCGCACTTATAACCCTTGCTTCATATCTCGTTTCCGATAAAGCGTACGGGGATGTGCCGCTTCCTTTTTCAGAAACCGCCGGGGCAGTTCAAAAGAAAGCTCCTAAAAACGACATTCCGCAAAAGATTCGGGAGATGAAGAGTCTCTACGAGTACAGGAGCAAGTCCGAATACCAAAGGGCGAAAAACTTTTACAGCCAAGGCAAATTCATGGAGGACTACGAGGACGACTACCCATGCGAGGAAGAGTTCTTCTGCTATTATCCGACTTACCACGACATGAGCGTACCTCAGCTCAGGTACTACTTCACGTGGCGCACAAAGCTGCGTAAAGGCGACGTTAAATCTGCACCTGCCTCATACGCCTATGTTTACATCTACGAGCTGCTGAACGGCATAGGAGCGGGCTCCGTAGAGGACAAACTTAAAAAGCTGAAGGAGTTTGAAACGGTATATGTTGACGGGGGCTTTGGCGATGACTATATGCGCCTTTGTTTAGAGCGCTGGGTCCTTGAACTTGCCGTTGTAGAGGATGCGGCAGTGGAGACCGTTCTTCCTCTGGTGGACAGAAGCATAATCGGGCATGACAGGGCTATGCATGTTTTGAAGAACCCTGCAGACTGCACCGACAAAGAAGTTTTTGAGTCTCTTTTCAGGTTTGGAGGCAAAAAGACACTGGAATCCCCATCGGTGACTTCGGACCCGGCAAGGGCTGCAAGGGTATTCTCCAACGCCTGGCGATCCATGGTAAAGGACTATAAATACGAAAAAAATGACTTTTTCGACCTGTGCTTCGGCAGGCGCAAATCGAGGCTTTGGAACCCTCTTTCAAATGCGGTCTACTGCATTAAAACAGATCCTGCGGAAGGCTTCAAATACGAACTGAACGACTGCAGGTCATACACCTACAAAAACCTGAAGTGGCGTGAAAACTGCTACTATGCCGGAAATTTCAACACCTATCTCCTTGATATGTTCCTCAGGGAAGTGGACTGCGTCATGAGGGAGTATTACAAAACCGGCTGGAAACTGAAAGAAAACGAGTCATACGCCTGGATGCGCCCCTTTATCGCCAAGGCAATCAGACTTGAAGCCGCTGCGGAGAGAGCTGCCCGGGAGGCTGCCCGGCCCAAAATCGAGATCGATCTCTCCGGCCTTGAAAAGATAAGGGCCGACGCGCTTAAGACAAGGGACAGCCTGCTCACCGAAGAGGAGCGCTTCGAAGAGCAGCCTGAAGCGGCCCATGAAGAAAGAACGGAAAAGAAGGATGACGGCGCAGCGGCAGAACCTCAGGAAGACGTTCTTCTCTCGGATGCCCAGAGGAACATATTGGCGGTACTCCTCGAAGGAGGGGACCCGTCTGACATTATAAAGGCGGAGGGGCTCATGCCGAGCATCACCGCTGACATTATAAACGAGGCGCTGTTTGACACCGTTGGCGACATTGTTGTCACCTGCGAAAACGACAAGCTGAGCCTTGTGGAGGACTATATAGACGATATTGCCGGAATAATCGGAGGATAAAAGCCAATGGCGGAAAGAGAAAAAGTACCGAAGAGAATATCCCAGACAGTGCTCAATTCCCTTAAAGGAGGCGTTGTGCCCCGTATAGGGCTTCCGTATATCACTGTGGGGCGTAAAAGCGAAATAGAGGCTCTCCTGAGGGACGTGGAGATTATATCGGAGGGTGGCGCCTCCTTCAGGTTTATTGTGGGCAGGTACGGCAGCGGAAAGACGTTCCTCCTCCAGACCATCCGGAACTATGTGATGGACAAGGGGTTTATTGTTGCCGATGCTGACCTTTCGCCGGAGAGGCGCCTTCAGGGAACCCGCGGCCAGGGTCTTGCGACCTACAGGGAACTGATCGTGAACCTTTCCACAAAGACAAAACCCGAGGGCGGGGCCCTCACACTCATACTTGACCGCTGGATAAGCGCAGTTCAGAGCGAGACGCTCACCGAGAGCGGTCTTTTGCCCGGGGACCCGGCTCTTTCCAAAGAGACTGAGAAAAAAATCTATGCGGTGACCTCCGCGGTCAGCGAGCTTGTCCACGGCTTTGAGTTTGCAAAGCTCCTGGCGCAGTATTACCGCGCATACATTGAAGGTGACGATGAGACCAAGGCTAAAGTGGTCAAGTGGTTCCGGGGCGAATATGCGACAAAGAGCGAAGCGAAAGAGGCCCTTGGCGTCAATATAATCATTTCGGACGATGACTGGTACGACTACCTGAAGCTCTTTGCGGCTTTCTTCCGCCTGGCGGGCTACGCGGGCATGCTCATACTTGTCGATGAGCTGGTGAACATATTTAAGATTCCCAATTCGATAACCCGCCAATACAACTACGAAAAAATGCTCACCATGTACAACGACACTCTCCAGGGCAAGGCAAAATACCTGGGCATCATAATGTGCGCCACGCCCCAGGCCCTTGAGGACAAAAGAAGAGGCATTTACAGCTACGAGGCATTAAGGTCAAGACTCTCTGAGGGCAGGTTCTCAAAACCCGGCAGCAGGGATCTCCTTGCCCCGGTGATAAGGCTGGATCCATTGACGGGTGAGGAAATGCTGGTCCTGTGCGAAAAGCTGGCGAACATGCACGAGGGTCTCTACGGCTACGAGAGTACTCTTAAGACAAGCGACCTTGTGACCTTCGTCAAGATAGAATTCGGACGGGTGGGAGCAGACGAAAATGTGACCCCCAGGGAAGTGATACGGGACTTTATCGAGCTTCTTGATATCATCTATCAGAACCCGGGCAAAGGGGTGGAGGAGCTTCTGCGCTCCGACAGTTTTAAGTTCGCTGAATCGGAAGCTGTTTCAAACGAAGCCGAAGGGGAATTTACGGAGTTTACAATATGAATGTGTTTGAAAGGTACGCCCCGTTTATAAGGGACTACATATACAGGTCCGGCTGGCAGTGCCTGAGAGCCGTCCAGAATGCCGCGGGAGAGGCGATATTCGGTACAGACGCCAATGTGCTTCTCACCGCCTCCACGGCCTCCGGAAAGACCGAGGCAGCCTTCTTCCCCATACTGACGCTCCTTGACGAGAAACCCTCATCAAGCGTCGGCGTCCTTTACATAGCGCCTCTTAAAGCCCTTATAAACGACCAGTTCTGGCGCCTTGGCGAGTTGTGCGAAGAACAGGGCATTGCGGTCACAAAGTGGCACGGGGACGCGTCGCAGACCCAAAAAAGAAAGCTCCTTAAGAACCCTTCGGGAATCCTTCAGATAACCCCGGAGTCCCTTGAGGCCCTCCTTATTAACAAACACATGGAGATACCTGCGATCTTTGGCGACTTAAGGTTCATTGTGGTTGACGAAATCCATTCTCTGCTGCGGGGGGACAGGGGGCTTCAGACATTCTGTCTTATTGAGCGCCTGTGCAGAGTTGCGGGCTGCAATCCGAGGAGGATAGGTCTCTCTGCCACCATAGGAAACCCGGAAGGGGCGGGAAAGTTCCTTGCCTCGGGAAGCGGCAGGAAGACCGTTGTCCCTGAGTTTGAACGGGGCAAGGAGGTCTGGCGGCTGTCCATGGAGCATTTTTACAACACGCCGCCCCAGGCCGACGAAGGAAAAGACATTGGCGTCAAGACCCCGACCGTGGAACCTGCCACCGACAAGGCGCCCCTTGCCGCTGACCCGGGCATAGGCTACATTTTCGAACACACCAGGGGCAAAAAATGCCTTGTATTCACAAATTCCAGGGAGGAATGCGAATCCGTTTGCCAGCACCTCCGCCAATACTGCGAGGCCGTGGGCGAGCCGGACCGTTTCCTCATCCACCACGGAAACCTTTCCACTTCCTACAGGGAGAGCGCAGAGGAGGAGATGAAGGACGACGATTCACTCATGTCCGTATGCGCCACTGCAACTCTTGAACTGGGTATCGACATAGGCAGACTGGAAAGGGCTTTCCAGATCGACGCGCCTTTTACCGTATCAGGTTTTCTCCAGCGCATGGGACGAACGGGAAGAAGAGGGGACCCCTCGGAAATGTGGTTTGTAATGCGGGAGGATCACCAGGAGGCGAGGGCAATGCTTCCGGACAGCATCCCCTGGTATCTTATTCAGGGAATTGCGCTGGTCCAGCTCTACATTGAGGAACGCTTTGTGGAACCGCCAAGGGAGGGCCGTCTCCCCTACAGCCTCCTCTACCATCAGACCATGAGCACCCTTGCTTCACACGGAGAGATGACCGCAGCAGAACTTGCGTCGCGGGTGCTTACTCTAAACTGCTTTAAGAGAATATCAAAGGAAGACTACAAAAAGCTTCTTCTGCACCTTATCGATATCGACCATATCAACCGCACCGAAAACGGCGGCCTGATAACGGGCATATCCGGCGAGCGTGTTATAAACAACTATAAATTTTACGCTGTTTTTCAGGAAAACATCGAATATACGGTCCGCTCCGGCCCCGAACAGCTGGGAACCATCGTCAAGCCGCCGCCAATTGGCGACAAGATTGCCATTGCCGGCAGGGTGTGGGTGGTGGAAGAGGTGGACCACAAGCGCAGAACCGTTGAGTGCACCCTCGTAAAAGGTAACATACCCGCATATTTCGGCGACGTGGCGGGAGACATACACACAAGAATACTGGAGCGCATGTACGGCGTCCTTGCGGAGGAAAAGAACTATCCCTACCTTATGCCCCACGCCGTGGCAAGGCTTTACGAGGCACGGGATACATTCTCAAAGTCGCTCATGGCGGATAGACCGCTGGTGAGCCTTGGCGGCAAAATGTGGGCACTATTCCCCTGGGTGGGAACATATGCCTTCCTTGCCCTTGAAAGGCTTCTTAAGATACGCTGCGCGCCGATGCTGGGCCTCAAGGGCCTTGAATCATCCAGACCCTACTACATGCAGTTTACCATGCAGGCGAGCGAGGAGGAGTTCTACAGGATTGTGTGCGAAGAGGCTGAAACGGATTTTGACCCCATTGAGCTTGTGTACCCGAACGAGGTCCCTGTGTTTGAAAAGTACGACGAGTATGTGCCGAAGGAGCTTGTGAGAAAAGGGTTTGCAGAGGGCGTCCTTGACGTTTCCGGCATGAAAAAAAGAGTTCTTACCTGGAAAGATTTCGGCGGCAAAGAACAATAAACCGCTTTAAGAAATCAACTGTAAGTTGTATAATATTCAGCTTATCTGACCTTGCCCCGTACATTCCGAAAGTGCGAAACATTTTACTGCGTTCCTTTATCCGATGGGGCGGTAAAAGGTTTGAAAAACAGAAGAGAAAGGTACGAAAATGGATTTTATAAGAGCTCATCAGCTTAACATAATGCTGGTCATGATCGGCGGTGTGGGAATACTAGCCCTCATGACTATGATGCCGAAGTTCGTAGCCCGGAGAAAAAAGATAATTCTCACCCTGATGGAAATTGCTTCCCTCGTGCTGCTGATCTTCGACAGGTTCTCGTACATCTATGACGGCAACGCAACCCGCCTTGGCGGCATCATGGTGAGGGTCAGCAACGGATTGTGTTATCTCATGTTCCTCTTTATTCCTTTTCTTGCCACCCATTTCATACACGACATGCTCCACAGCGACGCCGGAATTGAGAAACCGCCAATGCGTCTCCTGATCTGCGACGCAATATTCGTTGTGGGCTCTGTCCTTCTTGCGGTGTCCCAGTTCACCGGCCTCTATTACACCTTTGACGCCGGGAATTCCTACAAAAGGGCGCCCCTTAACTTCATCAGCTACATAATCCCCTTCCTGATGGTTGTGCTCCAGGAGTCGGTTATACTTCAATACAGGTCCAAAATCCGCAGCAGACTGGCTCTCGCATTGGCGGCAGCCATCATAATGCCCGTCTTCGCCGCAATCCTTCAGTTCTTAATCTACGGCGTGTCGTTCATGTCTGTGACGATGGCCGTGGTTGTGGCGTTTTTCTTTATTTACTCCCTCTGCTCCCTTGGCGAGGACATGGACAATGCCCGGAAGCGGGAACTGGAGTTTTACAAAGAAGCTAAGAAA
>CACZNV010000167.1 GCA_902782645.1 uncultured Ruminococcus sp.
GCCGTGACGGCGATAAAGGAAACGATCATGCCCGCGGCGAAATAGTCCTGCACGATGAAACTCACAAGCTTCACCAGGAGTGGATAGCCCGGAAAGAATACGATTTCGACCACTCTGCCGTACTCGGAAGATGTGGCGGGGGTGTAGCCGTGCTCGGCAATGTAAAGGTAGTGCTGGCTGTCCAGCGTGCCGTAGCGGTACCTGATTATGCCTGCGAAGGAGCCGGAGCTGCCGTTTGCCCAGGTTATGACCACAGTCAAAAGCATTGTAATCAAAAAGAAAACAATGCAGGCTGAGACGATGAGGGCAATGTCCTTGGCCACTCTTTTGCGGGAAGGCTTGGCGGACAGAAGACCGCCCGGCAGACAGTCGCCGCAAAGCTCCCCGCTGCTTTCTTTGCGGAATATTGCTCTTATTTCTTTTCCACCGAGGAAAATGCAGGCCCCGCCGCAAAGGCAGAAAAGAATAAGCGATAAAAGCGCGAAAACGACCTCGTAGACCGTAAGAGCCCGTTTTTTTGCGATTTCAGCAATAAAAAACGCTGTCAACACGCCAATGAGCCCCAGAGACGCAATCGCCTCAGGGATTTGGCGCATAACAGTGTTTTTAAAGCGGTCAGCTGCTGTTTTTATCATTTTTCTTTTTTCCCTGCATTAATTCTACGGCAAGCCGTGTTTTACTTTCTGTCGTTGGCCCTCTTGGAGAGGCTGTAAAGGGTGTTCATGCACTCCATTGGCGTCATCTTCGTCACGTCAAGCTCTTTGAGCTCGGTTATGATGTCATCCTGCATTGCCGCAGCGGCCGCAAATGAGAACAGGTCCGGGCTTGCACTCTCCTTCTTTCTGCCGATGTTTTTCATCTCTTTTTTGCCGAGATCTGCCTCTTCCAGAGTCGCCAATATTTCCTTGGCGCGTATCGTTATCGCCTTGGGGAGACCTGCGAGCATTGCCACCGATATACCGTAGCTGCCGTCCGCACCGCCCCGCTTTATCTTGCGCAGGAATGTGATTTCGTCGCCTTTGCGTTTTACATCCACGCAGTAGTTCTTCACGCCTTCGATCCTGTCCTCCAGCTCCGTGAGCTCATGGTAGTGGGTGGCAAAAAGGGTTCTGGATTTGAGATTGCCGGCAATGAATTCCAGCACCGCCCAGGCGATGGAAAGGCCGTCGAAGGTACTGGTGCCCCGCCCTATTTCGTCAAGGATAAGCAGGCTCTTTGAAGTTGCGTTCTCCACAATGTTTGCCACCTCGCACATCTCCACCATAAATGTGGAGCGTCCCTGGGCAAGATCATCGCTGGCTCCCACCCTCGTAAACAGCTTGTCGGCAATACCTATCACCGCAGCATCTGCGGGGACAAAGCTCCCCGTCTGCGCCATCAGCACTATAAGCGCCACCATTCTCATGTATGTGGATTTACCTGCCATATTCGGGCCTGTGATGACAAGCAGCATATTGTCGCCGCAGTCAAGCTTGGCGTCGTTGGGCACAAACACATCGCAGCCGGGCATTTTTTCCACCACCGGATGCCTGCCGTTTTTCAGTTCTATCACCGTGTCGTCGGTCATCTCGGGGCGCACGTAGTTTTCGCGCTCCGCAACCGTGGCAAAGGAACAGAGCACATCAAGCACCGCCACAGCGTCCGCATTTTCATGGAGTTCCTGAGAATATCCTGCAGCAAAGTCTCTGACTTCCCTGAAACGCTTCTCTTCAAGAGCTCTCAAATTGCGTTCGGCGTCAAGAAGCTCTGTCTCAAGCTTTTTGAGTTCGTCCGTAATGTACCTTTCGGCGTTCGTAAGCGTCTGCTTCCGCACGTAATCCGCCGGAACAAGCTCTTTAAAGGAGTTGGATACCTCGATGTAGTAGCCAAACACCGTGTTGTAACCGACCTTCAGCTTTTTAATACCGGTGCGTTCCCGCTCTCTTGCCTCAAGCTCCGAAAGCCAGCGCTTGCCGTCGTTGTTGGCCTCCCGGTAGTGGTCAATCTGGGGGTCAAAGCCTTTTTTGATTATATCTCCGTCGGTAATAGTCACCGGCGGGTCATCGGCAATCGCCCTTTCAAGCAAATCCGCAAGGTTCTCAAGCGGATCGATTTTTTCGTAAAGTTTTCTTAAGAGCCCGCTGCCCGCATCCTTCAAAAGATTTTTGAGGGCCGGAAGCTTTATCAGGGACTGCTTCAAAGAAAGCATCTCCCTTGCGTTGCCGCTTCCCATTGTCACCCTGCCTGCAAGCCTCTCGATATCGTAAACGCCTTTAAGATGCTCGATTATCTCGCTTCTCAGCATGAACTTGTCAAAAAGCTCCGCCACGGCGTCCTGTCTCAGGTTGATTTCCTCCCTGTCGATAAGGGGAGTCTCAATCCAGCTTCTCAGTTTTCTTCCGCCCATGGCGGTCTCTGTTTTGTCCAGCACCCACAGCAGCGATCCGTATTTTTTGCGGTCCCGCATGGACTCAGTAATCTCAAGATTTCTCCTGGACTGGGCGTCAACGGTCATGAACTCATTGGTTTTGTAAAAAACAGGCCTGATGATTCCCTCAAGCGTAAGCTTCTGTGTATCCTCAAGAACCCTTATCAGGCACCCGGCGGCTCTTATTGCCCAGGGGTCCGCCTTGTCAAAGGACTCAGTCTCGGATACAGGCTTTCCTTCATTGCCGCCAATGTATTCCTTCTGCTCTTTATAGCTGCTCTTGATTTTCTTTTTCGCATTAACAATTCTTTCGAGGGACGCCTCCGCATCCTCAAGCTCGAAAAACTCCGGTCCTATCTTGCTGGCAAAAGCACCCGAATAAGTCTCCGCAGCGGCAACGATGCTGTCCGCCTCTGCGCAGTCAACATTCACCACAAGCTCCTTCGGCATAAGCCTTGCAATCTCGTCCCGCAGGTGTGTGAGGGACGCTCCCACCGTAAAGGAAGTCACCCTGAACTCTCCCGTGGTGATATCGCAGCAGGCCAGCCCGTAAAAAGAACCTATTCCGAACACTGCAGCAATATAATTATTGGACTTCTGGTCAAGCATTGAGTCGTCCGTTACGGTTCCCGGGGTGTAAACTTTGATGATATCTCTCTTGACGATGCCCTTGGCGGTTGCAGGGTCCTCCATCTGCTCACAGACGGCAACCTTGTACCCTCTCGAAACAAGTCTTCCTATGTATGAAGTCGCAGCGTGATAAGGGATGCCGCACATTGGCGCCCTCGTATCAAGCCCGCAGTCTTTTCCCGTGAGAACAAGCTCCAGTTCTCTTGACGCAACCTCTGCGTCCTCAAAAAACAGCTCGTAGAAATCGCCAAGCCTAAAAAAGAGCAGACAGTCCCCCGCCTTTTGCTTGGTTTCGAGATATTGTTTCATCATTGGCGTCACTTTCGCCATAAGATCCTGTGATGCGATAGATTTTTCCATACTGCTTCAAAACCGTGGTATCCAAAAAAGTGTATTAAGAAATGTTTTTCAGGTATTTATCAGCCGCACCCTCCGCAGCTTTCGCAGCTTCCGCTGCAGCTTGACGAGCCGCCCTCAAGATAATGGGAAAGCACGCTGTTGACCTCCTGCATCATCTGGTCAAAGGCCTTTTTGGCGTCAAGGTAGGTCTTTATCACCGTATTGGCGTTAAGTTCCTGCTGTTTTTCAAGGAGTTTCGACCTGATTGCTTCAAGGTCCTCCTTCGAGACGTCACCGCTCGCCGCAGCAGCCATCTCCTGCTGAACCTTCCTGTACTCCACAAGAATGTTTGCGGCCTCTGTGTTCGTAAACGTCTCGGATTCCGCCACATTCAGTTTTTTATACTGCGGGCTTTCCACAAGGGCCTGGCCCAGAGCCGCAGCAGCTTCGATATAATCCATATTATTCACCAAAACCTTTCCGTATGAGGTTTTATTAAGCGCACGGCGGTGTGCCCGCAAAAAAAGCGAACACACCGTTGCCTTAAAATTGTCTGTTTTTTTGTAAATCAGCGACTAAACGGAGCGAATTTCCCCGCTCGCGCAAAGTGTTTTGCCCAGCAATTCGGTTTTCCATTTTCTCCGGCAAACTAACGGTAAACGTACCATCTTCGAGTCTCCGAATTATCTTCATTCGGGCAAAACACGTAAAGAGCCCAAAATCAAGCTTTGCCGTCGCAGCCCAGTACATCCGTGATCTTGTGCGCCACAAGGCGTCTGATGTTTTCTCTGGCGGGCTTCAGGTACTGCCTGGGGTCGAAATGCGCCGGGTTCTCGGCAAAATACTGTCTGATGGCGGCAGTCATTGCCAGTCTCAGGTCGGAGTCGATGTTAATCTTGCAGACGGCCATGGAAGCGGCTTTCCTGAGCATATCCTCAGGGATACCGATGGCGTCGGGCATGTTTCCGCCGTACTTGTTGATGGTCTCAACGAACTCGGGGATAACCGAGCTTGCGCCGTGGAGAACTATCGGGAAACCGGGGAGTCTCTTCTCTACTTCGGCAAGGATGTCGAAACGGAGCTGCGGCTTCTGGCCGGGTTTGAACTTGTAGGCGCCGTGGCTCGTGCCGATGGCGATTGCAAGGGAGTCAACGCCTGTTCTCTCCACAAATTCCTGGACCTGTGCAGGGTTTGTGTAGGAAGCGTCCTCTGCGGACACATTGACTGCATCCTCAATGCCGGCAAGCCTTCCCAGCTCGCCCTCAACTACAACGCCGTGGGCGTGGGCATAATCCACAACCTGCTTTGTGAGGGCAATGTTGTCCTCGAAGCTGTAGTGGGATCCGTCGATCATTACGGATGTGAAACCGCCGTCAATGCATGACTTGCAGAGTTCAAAGGTGTCGCCATGGTCAAGGTGGAGGCAGATAGGAAGTCCCGTCTCGATAATGGCGGCTTCGACAAGCTTTACGAGGTAAGTGTGGTTTGCGTATTTTCTCGCGCCTGATGAAACCTGGAGAATGAGGGGCGCCTGAAGCTCTTTGGCGGCTTCGGTGATACCCTGGATGATTTCCATGTTGTTAACATTAAACGCGCCAATGGCATAGCCTCCGGCGTAAGCTTTCTCAAACATTTCTTTCGATGTGACTAAAGGCATAACAATTTCTCCTTAAAATAGGGGAAACATTGGTTTCAACGTTCCCCCTGCAAAATTCAATGATCAATACCGCATTTTGGGGGATTATTCCTCAGCTTCTGCTTTTGCGGCATCGATTATCGTCTGAGCAACATTGGCGGGAACTTCCTCATATCTTACAAATTCAGATGTGTAGGATGCTCTTGCCTGAGCAATCGACGTTAGGTCGGTTGCATAGGTCCACATTTCAGCTGCGGGAACTTCAGCTTCAACTTCCTGTCTTCCGCCGCCGATAGGTGTCATACCGAGCACTCTGCCTCTTCTCTTGTTGAGGTCGCCGATAACATCGCCCATGTACTTGTCGGGGACGTTGACCTTAACGTTGTAGATAGGCTCGAGGAGCACGGGGGAAGCTTTCGGAAGAGCATTTCTGTATGCCATGCTGGCAGCTGTAACGAATGCGACTTCTTTTGAGTCAACGGGGTGATACTTACCGTCGATGAGTGTGGCTTTCAGTTTGACAACAGGATATCCTGCCAGCACGCCGCGCTTGACGCTCTCGGTGAGACCCTTTTCAACTGACGGGAAGTACTGCTTCGGCACGGAACCGCCAACGACTCTCTCGCCAAACTCCAGTTCATCCTGCTCGCCGGGTTCGAATTCGATAACAACTTTACCGTACTGGCCTGCGCCGCCCGACTGCTTCTTGTGGGTGTATTCTTCCGTGACTTTTTTACGGATTGTCTCTCTGTAAGCAACCTTCGGAGTTGCAAGTTTAACGTCCACACCGTATCTTGATTTGAGCTTGCTGACGATGATGTCGAGGTGCTTCTCACCTGTGGCGTTGATGACAAGTTCACCGGTCTCAACATTGTTTCCGAAGGTGAATATCTTGTCCTCATCCCTGAGCTTTGTAAGGCTCTGGCTGAGCTTATCGTCGTCGCCCTTCTTCAGGCAGGTGA
This sequence comes from uncultured Ruminococcus sp., assembly GCA_902782645.1. GTDB lineage: Bacteria > Bacillota > Clostridia > UBA1212 > UBA1212 > UBA1212. Next base: position 5,975 of record CACZNV010000167.1, read on the forward strand.
TCGACTGGCTGTACTGTGCGGCGGGGAATTTAATTCCGGGCATCACAATGGAAGCGCCCTTGCCGGACAGTGTGTCGTTTGTAGCTGTATTGGAGAGCTTTGCGATGGCGCCGATGTCGCCTGCAGAAAGCTGCTGTACGGGAATCTGAGTCTTTCCTCTGAGAACGAACAGCTGGCCGATACGCTCTTCTGTGCCCTTCTCAACGTTTTTGAGGGTGTCGCCGTTCTTAACCGTGCCGGTGATAACCTTGAACAGTGAAATTCTTCCGGAGGCCTCAACAACAGTCTTGAATACGAAAAGAACGGGAGGCTCATTCTCGTGGAGAGCAACCTTGATTTCTTTTCCGTCTGCGTCAAAAGCGTCAGCCTCGGCTGCCTCAACGGGGGACGGGAAGTATTCGGTGATGAAATTGGCGAGTTCTTTGACGCCGTTGTTGTCGCTTGCCGCGCCCACAAGAATCGGGGTGCAGGTGCAGGATTTGACGGCTTTTGTGAAACCGTTGATAATCTCTTCCTCTGTGAACTCTTCGCCCTCGAAGAACTTCATCATGAGCTCTTCGTCTGTTTCGGCAACGATCTCGGCAAGAGCGCCGTGGATTTCCTCGGCAAGACCCGCAACGGAAGCCGGGATAGCTATGTCCTCGGTGTCTCCGCCGGCCTTGAACTTCTTCGCCTTCATGTGAAGAGTGTCCACAAAACCTACAAACTTGCGGTTTTCAACGATGGGTATCTGAATCGGAACGCAGGAGTTGCCGAGCTGTTCCTTAATGTCAGCGTAAATTTTGTCGAATTCAGCTGTTTCGTCATTCATCTTGTTTACGAAAAGAGCTCTGGGTATGTTTTTCTCATTTGCGAGTTCCCAGCCTTTTTCGGTTCCTACCGCGACTCCGCCGGCAAGAACAATTACGGCCGCATCCGCAACCGCGACGCCTTCGAGCATCTCGCCAATGAAATTCAGCGCGCCCGGTGCGTCAAGAAGATTAATGTTCTTCTTGTTCCACTCGATCTGTGCCATGGAAAGGTAAATCGAGTACTGCCTCTTAATTTCCTCGGGGTCGTAATCAAGCGTAGTATTTCCGTCCATAATCTTTCCGAGACGGCTTATCGCTTTGCTGTTGAAAAGCATTGCTTCAGCGACAGACGTCTTGCCGACGCCACCGTGTCCAAGAAGTATAACATTGCGTAAATCCGCGCTTTGCATAATACAAGTTCCTCCAAACTGATGAAAATTATGGCTTATGCGGCCGAAGATTCGTAGATTTTTCCCTTTGTGAAAAAGGATCAACGCGGCCTGTTCTTCACCGCAACACATTTGTAGCAAGTATATAGAAAGCGGGCGTTTTTGTCAATATCTTTTCTGAGCATTGTTGGGAGAAAACGCGGGTTTTACATTGGCGGTTTTTGATTGAGGGAGGATGCATTGGCGGCAGTTGTTTCCGCCGGGGCGCCGAGCCTTAAAATGATATTTAAAACACCCTTAATTGCTTGCGCCTCCCCCTCTTATGTGTTAGAATTTCAAGACGTAAAGCTTTTAAAGCTATATTCACGGATCACCCGGAGGATCAAATGAGTTTAGTATCTATCAATGCAAACGCCAAGGTCAATTTTTCCATTGACGTGAAAGGCTTTGCCGAAAACGGCTACCATCTCGTTGACATGATCATGCAGACGATCAATGTCTACGACAGGGTTATCCTTTACACGGCGGACGCCATCGGCAATCTTCGCGAGGATCTCATCAGCGAAATCGCCAAGTGCAAGCGCCGGCACGACGAGCGCATCGCCGCTCTCATCGCCCGCGGGATACCTGTGAGACAGTCAGACCCCTCCGACAACATTATTTTCACATGCACAAACCCCAGACTTCCGGTGGACTCCAAAAATCTTGCGTACCAGGCGGCGCTCATTATGAAAGACCTTGCCGGTTACACCGGGAAACTGGGAATTCACATTAAAAAGAGCATTCCCGTAGGCGGCGGTATGGGAGGCGGCAGCGCGGATGCGGCGGCGACACTTGTGGGACTTAACAGGCTCTTCGGCCTTGAGCTCACCACGGAGCAGCTCATTGAAATCGGAAAGCCTCTGGGCTCCGATATTCCTTTTCTCATCATGGGGGGCACTGCCCTCGCCACAGGCACAGGCACCGAGCTGAAGCAGATACCTTCGCTTACCAACGGATATCTTCTTGTCGTAAACCCGGGCATATTCATCTCGACGGAAAAGGTGTATGAAAAGCTGGACCAGATGAGACTCTCCCCGGAGAGCCATCCGGACACGGAGCTTCTGCTTGAGGCGATAGAAAACAACGACGTTTACACTTTTGCTCCCAACATGAAAAATGTGCTTGAAAAGCCGGCGTTTGAGCTTGAGCCCCAGCTTATGATGCTCAAGAAGAAGATTCTTGCCACGGAGCCTCTCGGAGCCATGATGTCGGGCAGCGGATCCACCATTTTCGCAATCTACGACACCCGTGAGGAGGCACAGAGGGCTTACAGACTGTTCAAGACACCTCAGGTGTTCTCTGTTATCACAGACCTTCACGTTGTTCCGAAATTCTTCAACGACTGAGACCTAAGACCCTAAAACAGGAATTATCAATATGGATTGGACCGATCTTATAATCAAAGTTTCACCTGCGGATGTTCCGTCCGCGGAGGCCGTTGCGGGAATGTGCATATCCCGCGGTCTTTATATTGAGGACTACTCCACTCTCGAGGAGGACCTTGAGCTGTTCGGACCCGTGGAGGTCATCGACGAGGAGCTGCTGAACAAGGACAGGACATCGGCAATGATTCACGTCTACGTCAGCCCCGAGGAAAACCCTGCGGAGTACATCGCATTCATTTCCGCAAGACTTAAGGCGGAGGGAATTCCTTTTGAATTCATGTCCGATCAGGTTCGGGAGGAGGACTGGGCGAACAACTGGAAGCAGTTTTTCAAGCCTAATAACATTGGCGGCAGGCTCCGTCTCGTGCCCACATGGGAGGAAGAAGCCGACAGAAAGTCCGAAGAGGGAATCGCAGCTGACATGGATGGCCGCAAAAGGCTTCTCATCGACCCCGGAATGGCTTTCGGCTCCGGCCAGCACGAGACCACAAAGCTCTGCATGACCCTCCTCGAGGACTATGTGGACGGGAACACTGATATGCTGGACGTTGGCACCGGAAGCGGAATACTCGGTATAGCAGCCCTTCTCCTCGGCGCCCGGTCTGTGACGGGAGTGGATATTGACGCCCTTTCGGTGAAAGTTGCAGGCGAGAATGCGGAACTCAACGGCGTTGGCGACAGATTTGATCTGATTCACGGGGATCTGGCCACCGGTGTAAAAGGAGTTTTCTCGGTAATTTGCGCAAATATTGTTGCCGATATCATCATCCGTCTGCTGCCGGACACAGGCAGGCTTCTCGCTCCCGGCGGCGTGATTATCGTATCCGGTATCATTGACGTGAGGCTTCCCGATGTAGAGGAGGAATGCGCCCGGTGCGGTCTTCGTGTGAAACGTCTCTTAACCGAAAAAGGCTGGTGCGCAGCTGTTCTCGAAAGAATCAGTTAATTATAGGAGATTATTATGTTTTATTCGGAAAAACCCCATCTTTACATATTCACAGGCCATTTCGGCAGCGGTAAAACGGAAGTGGCCGTAAACTTTGCCATAGATCTTAAGCGCAAAAAGCCTGACGCCAATGTGGCTCTCATCGACATGGACATCATAAACCCCTTCTTCCGCAGCGCCGATGCAGCGGAGGCCCTTCAGTCCATGGGCATCAAGGTGGAGACCATGCTCTACGCCAACACCAACGTGGACGTGCCCGCCCTCACCGGCAAGATGGGGCCCGTCATCACCGACAGGGAAACCTATGTAATTCTTGACGTGGGCGGCGATGACCTTGGCGCCAAAGCCTGCGGCTACTATGCGGCCGACATTGCCTCAAGGGACCACACCTTCTTCTTCGTACTGAATCCATACAGGCCCTTCACGAAAAACATTCCCGACACGGCTAAGATATTCCATGAAATTGAGGACGCCGCCCTGCTCAAAATCAATGCGATTCTCGACAACTCAAACCTGCTTGAATACACCGATGCCGCCTGCATCGCCAAGGGCAGCAAAAAAGTTGACGGCTTTGCAGCCTCCGTTAACCTTCCGGTTGAATGCCGCGCCGTCATGTCAAAAAACCCGGAGGCCGTCGCGGCGGCAAAAGCGCTTTATGACGACTCGAAGCTGCTTGTACTTGACGAGTATGTAAAGCTGCTCTTCTCCAGGGATTACAATTGATATTTAAAGCCTAAAGATTTTTATTTAAAGACTTTTACCGCTGTTTTTCTTAACTATCCTGTTTTTTTGCGGCCTCAGGGTCACATCGGTGACGCAAAGGCCGTTCCTCGCGTTAAGGGACAGTTTGACAAATTCCGCTATATCTTCGGCAAAAAGAGTCTCGTCCGGCTCTCCCGAGACCGTAAAATCCGCATTTCTGTAAAGATTCGTCTCCGTGAGATCAGGATGGATGTTTATCACTCTTACGCCCTGCTTTCTGACCTCCTCAAAAAGGCTTCTTCCGAAGGAGGAGAGCGCCGCCTTTGTGGCACCGTAGGCGGCGCCGTGAGGGCTGGCGAAAGCCTTGGCGGTAACCGACGATATGTTTACCACGGTCCCTGACGCCTTCCTGATTTTGGGCATCAATGCAGAGGTAAGCATCAGCGGGGCCTTGACGTTAACATCCACCATATCCGATATCTCGGAAGATTTTACGCTTTCTGCAAGGCCGTAATATGCTACGCCGGCTGCGTTCACAAGGACATCCACGGATGTTTCCTCAGGAATTCCCGCAGCCTTGACTATGTCGCCGGTGTTTCTGAAGTCGCAGCTTACATACACCGCATTTCCGGAGTCCTCCTTTTCCTTAAAGCCATCCGGTCCCCCGATGCAGTATACCTTGTTTCCGTCTTTAAGCAGCGCCCCGGCAACCGCTTTTCCGATGCCCGAATTTGCTCCCGTCACAACACATACTTTCATAGTTTCACCGTTCCCTGCCGTACATAAACAGTCTTTCCTGCGGTACGCCCGCCCTGTCTTTGAGAATACTCCCGATAAATCCGGTCACCTGAGCTTCTTTTTCCTCAGGGTAGCATGCCGTGCCGCCTTTAATTTCGTAGCTGTCAAAAGCTATCGGCGACTCCGGGGCGTTCCTGCGCATAATTTTTAAGTAGTCCGCCGGAATTCTGAATCCGCCGAGCATCACCGCATCAAGCCTTCCGCCAATGCCTCTTCCGGCAATCTCATCGCAGAGTTTTTCGTACCCCTCTTTCCAGCCCTTTCCTATAGCTATCACAGGATCGAGAGCGAGCCTAACCCTGAAGCCTTTATCCAGCGCATATTCAGCCGCGTCGAGCCTTGCCGCAAGAGGCGAAGTACAGGGCTCAAAGCGTTTGATATTCTCCGGGCTCGACACCGACCATGTAAACACAAGTGTGCCCGAAGCGCTGTCCGCCCGGTCTATAAATGCTTTTGTGCCGCACTTGGTGCGCACCTCAACAGTAAGGTTTTCGCGCCTTTCCCTGTTTGCAAAATCCGACCACATTTTGACATAGCCGAAGAGTCCATCCAGTGCGTAGATGTCATTGTCGTAGGACACGGCAAGCAGCGTTTTTTTGCCTTTATCAAGGACTTTTTCCGCCTCTGCGAAGCAGTCGTCCATATTGGCGAATGCAAGAAGGTACCCGCTGCGCATCATGCCCTGCAGGTAGCAGTAATCGCAGCCGCCAATGCAGTTCTTCGCAAAGGAGCAGTAGTAAAAATCCTCCGCCCCTGCGCTCTGGCAGTTTTCCGAGCCCTCCATAACAAAGCTGCCCCGGTTGATTCCGATGATGAGCTTGCGGTTTTTCTTCTGAAGCCCATAGTCCTGCTTTTTCCTGTAGAAGACATCCTCCCAGCGGTCGATGAGAACCTTGGCGGCTCCGGGAAGCTTTTTTACGGTATTTTCCGTAAAAGGCAGATTCAAAGCCTCTTTTTCGATGTAAACAATATCTATCAAGGGGTCTCACCCCCAAACTCGCAAAGCAGATTATCTTTTACAAAGGCCTCTATGCCCTTTTTGTCCTTCGGAATGATGTCTGCGGGTGTGTCAAGGACCGCCTCCAGCCTTTCTTTCACGGACACGCCAATGAGACTGTCCCGCCAAAGCTTGTTCCTCAATATCACCCGGTTTGAAAAGGATAATGAAAGCTTTTCGCAAAGGGCCTCAAAAAGCTCTTCGCAGCCCTCCGGCAGCTTCCCGGTATCCCTGCAAAACTCTCTTTTGGCCTCTTTTGATATGTTTTCAATCTCCGGAAAAAGCTTCTCCCAAGTCTCATTGATTATGTTCTCAACAAGTGTCTTATCAATCCTTCCCCCCTGTTCCGCAGTCTCCGGCGCAAAATCCGATATCAGCTTGTAGGATATAAGGGACTCAGGGCCCAGGAACATATTGGCGGCTTGAAAAGCGTAATAAAGCTCCATGTCCGCAGCAAGTGGAACCGTATTTCCGGAGTCCGCAAGAATCTTTGCAGGCCTCCTCACGGTTTCAATCTCCGCAAGTTTAAACCTCTTTCCAAACATTATGTCCGGGTAAAAAGGCCTTTCATCCGATGCGCTGCACTTTACGCATCTTACGACATCGCCAATGGAAAGATCGCAGCCCTCAGACGCGCCGGCAATGCCGAAGTTGACAAAAATGTCGCCGCGGCCGGCTTTCAGATGTGTCAAGGCCGCGGCGACGCCGGCGCAGGCGCTTACCGCACCGGTGCCGGTGACAATGACCGCAAATGCATTGGCGTCATCCGCAAAAAGCCTAAGGGGCAGGGGCGTTTTTTTTACCTCCCGGAGCCCGAAATATTCGATTGCCTTCTTCGCCTCAATGTAAAGAGCAGTTTGAATTATTACCATATTTCACCAGTCTATTGTGTTGTCACGGAAGAGAGTGGTGTTGCGCCTAACTTCCCGGTTGTTTGCTATCATGGCGGCTATGCTGTCGTCCGTGCCGAGGATGACAGCCATCTTTTTTGCCCTTGTTATAGCGGTATAAAGCAGGTTTCTCGTCATCAGCGAGGGTGTCACGTTGCAGATGGGTATTATGCAGTAGTCAAACTCGCTGCCCTGGCTTTTGTGAACCGTTATCGCATAACAGAGCTCAAGCTCGTTAAGATTCTGCCTGTCGTAGCAGACGTAGCGGTTGTCGTTGAAAAGGACGTAGACCAGGTGTGAGGTTGTGTCTATAGCCTCGATTCTGCCCATTTCTCCGTTGAAGACACCCTGGCCTTCGATTGCCGGGTCGTCGTAATCCGACCATTCAAGCTCGTAGTCGTTTTTTGTGTGCATGACCCGGTCGCCTACTCTCAAGACCTCGCTAAAGTTCTTAATCTCCGCTGTCTTGCCTTTTCCTAAAGGCGGATTCAGTATGCTTTGAAGCTCAGAGCTTATCGTCTGGCTGCCGCACTGGCCTTTTCTGTTGGGAGTGATCACCTGTATATCCGTGAAGGGGTCTATACCGTACTTGTTCGGGAGCCGTTCGGACACGAGGGATTTCAGAAGGCTTACGCATTCGCCCGGATTTCTCACGGTCATACGGAAGAAATCCCCCTTTTCCTTGTTCATTTCAGGCATTTTGCCCATATTGACAAGGTGGGCATTGTAGGAAATAAGGCTGTCGGCGTTCTGCCTGTATATATTTTCCAGCCTTATGGTCTCAAAAAGCTCCGATTTGATAATGTCCCGGAGCACCCTTCCCGGGCCCACCGAGGGCAGCTGGTTGTTGTCGCCAACGAGCACCAGCATGGTGTTGTATTTGAGGGCGTTCACCAGGTTGAACATGAGCAATGTGTCCACCATCGACATCTCGTCCACAATGACGCAGCCCGCCTCGAGGGGGTTCTGGGCGTTGCGCTTGAACTTTATGCTGCCCTCGTCAAGTTCCACGCCTTCCTCCCGGGAAATGCTTTTGAAATCGGGCTCCAGAAGTCTGTGGACGGTTTTTGCCTGTTCTCCGCAGGCTGTGGCCATTCTCTTGGCGGCACGCCCTGTGGGGGCGCACAGCACCGTTTTGATTCCCCTCTCGTCAAGTATCCTGAGCAGCGCCTTTATAATGGTGGTCTTGCCGGTTCCGGGGCCGCCCGTGATTACGGTTACACCGTTGACGGATGAGGCCAGGACGGCTTTTTTCTGCTCGTCGTCGAGCACAATGCCGTTCTCTTTTTCAAATGTCTTAAGTATCTTTTCGTCCCTGCCGCTTCCGTCGTCGTGGGAAACCTTGGCGAGAATCCGGAGCTTGTCTTCAATGCCCCTCTCGGCCTCGTACAGATTGTGGAGGTACACCGCCTCGCTCTCGCCCTCAGGCCTCTTTATGATTTCCCTGTCGATGCGTTCCTCGTTCTCCAGATCTTCAAGGGCAACCGCATAGTCATCATCTGTGATATCTATCGTCTTTCTGATCTCAGCAAGGATATCCTGCGAAAAAAGGAAAACGTGCCCTTCGCCGTAGGAGGAGCCAAGTATGTGCAGGATATATGCTCTGACTCTTTGGGGCGAATCCGGCGCAAAGCCCATGGTGATGGCGATCCTGTCGGCGGTTCCGAAGCCGTATCCACCCACGACGCCAATGATAGAATATGGGTTCTCCTTGACGATTTCCCTTGCCCCGTCGCCGAAACGTCTGTAGGCCTCCATGGCGACGCCTGTGCCCACGCCGAACCCGGCAAAAAACATCACCGTGTCGCTGCTCTCCCTGTGGGCATCAAAGGCCTGCTTAATCTTTCTGACCTTTTTGAGAGTGATTCCCTGCACCCTTTCCAGGGCCTCCGGACGCTCCGAAATAACGTCAAAGGTGTCGCTTCCGAAAGTTCCCACAATTCTTGACGCCAAGCCCGGACCGATTCCCGGTATCAGCCCCGACGCCAAAAAAGCTCTCATGCCTTCCGACGACGAGGGCAGACGGAGAGTAACGGAAGAGGCCTTAAACTGCCTTCCGTAGTTCGAATGCTCGTTCCACTCCCCCTCGGCCTCAATGATTTCGCCGCTGAAAATAGGGGGCATGATTCCGGTAACGGTCTCGTAGGTTCCCTCTTCGGATTCCACGTCAACAACCCTGTATCCGGTCTCCTCATTCTGAAAGATTATTCCGCTTACGGTGCCTCTCAACGTTTCCATAAGTCTTTCTGTTTTCTACAACAAGGACCGCGTCGTCGCAAAACGCGGTCCTGTTTTTAACCCCTAAAAAGGATTTATACGTTATTATTCTTTGGAAGCCTCTGCTGCATCGGGAGCTTCTTCAGTTTTCGGAGTTTCTTCTGCTTTGGGGGCTTCTTCAGTTTTCGGAGCCTCGTCAGCCTGCTGAGCCTCTTCTGTTTTCTCAGTCTCCGTGGCTTTCTCAGCTAAATCGGGAAGCTGCCCGCCATCCATAAGGATATCGAACTCTTCTTTCTCGATGCGCTCTCTCTCCATAAGGGTCTTGGCGATGAGCTCCAGCTTGTCCATGTTGTCGGTGAGAAGTTTTTTGGCGGTGTCGTAGGCCTTGTCGATGATTTTCTTGACCTCTCTGTCAACAGTGGAGGAGAGCTCTTCGCTGGCAGTTCTGGTGTGACCGAAGTCTCTGCCAAGGAATATCTCTTCGTGGCCCGTGTCCATAATCATATTGCCGAGAGCCTCGCTCATACCGTACTTTGTGACCATCTTCATTGCCGTGGAGTTGGCGCTCTGGAGGTCAGAGGATGCGCCGGTGGTGACATCGCCGAATATGATTTCTTCAGCCGCCTTGCCGCCAAGGGCAACAACTATCGTCTCAAACAGCTGCTTTGAGGTGTAGTAGGACAGATCCTCATCCGGTCTGTGGGCCGTATAGCCTCCCGCAGAGCCCGCAGGTATGATTGAAACCCGGTCCACCTTGCTGGTTGTGGAGAACAGCTTCACGATGATTGCGTGGCCTGCCTCGTGGTAAGCCGTGAGCTTCTTGTCGTGTTCATTGATTACATGGCTGCGCTTTTCGGGGCCCACGATGACTCTGAAAATAGCCTCTTTAAGGTGGGCGTTGGTGATCTTTTCCGAACCTCTTCTTGCGGCCAGGAGAGCAGCCTCGTTCATGAGGTTCTCAAGGTCCGCCGCTGTAAAGCCCGCGGTGTTCTTCGCAGCATCCTTAAAGCTTACAGACTCGTCAACCTTCTTGTTTCTTGAGTGAATCTCCAGGATTTTTTCCCTTGCGGTTATGTCAGGATAATTGACCACAATCTTTCTGTCGAAGCGTCCCGGTCTTGTGAGAGCGGGGTCCAAGATGTCAGGTCTGTTCGTGGCCGCGATGATTACGATTCCGGCGTTCTGTTCAAAGCCGTCCATCTCCACAAGAATCTGGTTCAAGGTCTGCTCTCTCTCGTCGTGTCCGCCGCCGAGACCTGCGCCCCTGTGGCGTCCCACCGCATCGATCTCATCGATGAAGATGATGCAGGGAGCGTTCTTTTTCGCCTGCTCGAACATGTCTCTGACTCTTGCGGCGCCTACGCCCACGTACATTTCAACAAAGTCTGAACCGCTGATGGAGAAGAAAGGCACGTTGGCTTCGCCCGCCACTGCCTTGGCGAGGTAAGTTTTACCTGTTCCGGGAGGGCCCACCATGAGCACGCCCTTGGGGATTCTGGCGCCAAGGGAGAAATACTTTTTGGGGAACTTCAGGAAGTCAACGATCTCCTCAAGCTCTTCCTTTTCCTCCTCCGCACCGGCAACGTCCGTGAATTTCACCTTGCTCTCGGTGTAAAGACGGGCCCTGCTCTTGGCGAAAGTCATTATCTTCGAGTTGCCGTTGTTCTGGCCGATGATGATGAGCATGAATATGACCATGACGGCAATCATACCTATCATGGGGATATATTCCACCCAGCCCGGGATGTGGTTGAAGCTTGCGGTGAAGCTGACCTTGTTTTCGGCGTCCTTGTTCCCGTCAAGGAATTCATTCATGTACTCCATGAATGCGGAATACGAGGGTATGTCCACACCGTATTTCGTGCCCGGATTGATGGCGCTCTTGCCCGAAGCCTGATCCGCGGGGACCTTGTTATTGACGTAAACGATAAGCTCGTCCTCTTTCAAGGTGGCGCTCTTGATGTTTCCGGCTTTCAGCTGTGTTATAAAATCGTCATACTGCATCCTCGGCAGCGGGATAAAGCTTGTTATCGCGAAAACGAGCAGCGCAATAACACCGATCAGTATGATGTAAAAGAAAATACTTCTTCTTCCGTTTTTCAATTTGGTTCCTCCGAATTCTCCCGGTGTTTTCAGGCACTCGCCAATACTTAAGCATCAAAGACCGGGGGTATTTGTTTGAATATTGTTAAACCCGTCAGTTTAAGGTTTGTAAATTCTGATTTCAGGGAAGTTCCTCATCATGTCGTTGAAGTCAAGTCCATAGCCCACCACAAAGGCGTCCGGCACATCGAATCCCACATAGTCAACTTTGAGGTCCTTCACGATTCTTCTTGAAGGTTTGTTAAGTGCGGTGCAGATTTTGACACTTGCGGCGTTTCTGCCCTCGAAGTGTCCCACCAGTTTGCTGAGTGTGAAACCTGAGTCTACAATGTCTTCCACTATGAGGACATGCTTTCCGCTGACCTTGACGTCAACGTCCTTCAGTATTCTGACTTCGCCTGTGGTCTCGGTGCCCGAGTAACTCTTGGCGATCATAAAGTCAAGGCTGAGGGGCAGCTTGATGGCTCTCACAAGGTCGGCCAAAAAGATAAACGATCCTCTGAGCACGCCGATGACAATAAGCTCTTTGCCTTTGTAATCCTCGGATATCTGATTGCCCAGTTCCTCGACTCTTTTTGCAAGACTCTCTTTGCTTATCAATATTTCTTCACACTTGTCGTACATAGATAACTCCATTCAAATTGATTGTTAAGGGTTGAAGCCCTGCTGTTTTGTTTTTTTAATGCCTCAGGGCAGTTTCAGTTCAAACACCGCGCAGCTGCGTGTGCTTTCCGTCACGGGAGCGCTGTCCGAGCGTCTCACCCCGAAGACATGGATCACATTGTTTCCCGCCGCAAGCAGCCTGATTTTGCCTCTCTCCGACCCTCTTATCTTTTTGTCGGTGAGAAATTTGCCCAGGGATTTGCCGCCGCCTGTGCCGAAAGGTCTTATCCTGTCGCCCTCCCGGGGGCACCTCAGCTTAAGACCGGTTTCGGAAATCATTTTTCGCAGCTCTTCTGCATCAAACACGGCAATGCTCTCGCCGCTCTCCGACGCCTCCCGTACCGCTTTTTCGATATCCGCACCGCCAATGACACTCACCCGGAGCTCCCCGCCGTCCTCAGTCTTCACCGTAAAGGACTGTCCGTATTCAGGTACCGTCACCTGAATCTCCGGCATGCCTTCATTCCGTTCCGCAGGCTTATTGCAGGTTATAACGTATCTTCCTGCAGAGCCGGTGCAGTAAACCCCTTTTCCAAGTTCAAGGACCCCGCTGCCTCCGTTAATGAATCCCGCAGTCCTCTCCACCATGTCAGCGGTTACCGAGACGCAGTCCCTGTAAGGTCTTTCTCCGTCCTTTTCTGCAAGGGAAATCGCTTTTCTCACGATTCTCGACCTTACGGAAGGGTGAAGTTCCTTCAATATTTCCGGAAAGAGCTCTACATCGCCGCCAATGACCTTCACGCCTTTCTCAAAAGCCTTATCAGCCTCTTTTGAAATGAAGTCCGCATCAGCTGCAGCAAGCTTAGACAGGGAAAGGAGCCTCTCGGTAATGTCGCAGTTCATTTTCCCGTTAATATACGGGAAAACGTCAAGTCTTGCCACATTTCTCTTTCCGATTCTCATAAAGTTCGTGGAGTCGGTCCTGTAGCCTGAGCCGAACTCTTTGCACACCGTTTCCACGTCGTCCTTTTTGAGATCGAGCAGGGGCCTGATTACATTGGCGTTGACGTACTTGATTCCTTCGAGGCCCTCCGTCGAAGTGCCTCTCACTATGTTCAGGAATACTGTCTCCGCCCTGTCCTCAGCGGTGTGCGCCACTGCGATTTTGACATTTTTACCGGTGGCTCCGCGGATTTTTTCTGCGCACCTGTTTAATGCCCCGTATCTCAAATCCCGGGCGGCGGTTTCAAGGGACAGTTTGTTTTTTTCGGCGTACCCTTTGACATCGCCTCTCTCGGAATAAAAGTCTATTTTCCAATCTTCCGAAAGCTTTTTTACAAACGCCTCGTCGCCGTCCGACTCGGCGCCTCTCAGGCAGTGATTGAAATGGAATGCCGCAACATAAAGGTCTTTTTTTTCGGAGGCAAGCCTTTTCAGAAGAAGAAGGAGCGCCGTGGAATCCCTTCCCCCGGACACCGCGGCAATCACCGCATCGTTCTCTCCGATCAGCCGCATCTCAGCCGTGATTGTTTTGAATTTTTCGTAAATCTTCAAAAAATCAGCCATAAAACCGTTTGTGTCATTGGCGTTTTGCCTTAAGGTTCACCGCCCTGTCAGTTGCTCGTAAGATTTTTGAAGCTCACATGCTCTTCGTCGAAACGGAGCTTGACGGTGGTGGTCATACCGTTTCTCTGTTTGCTGATTATGACCTCGGCAAC
>CACZNV010000168.1 GCA_902782645.1 uncultured Ruminococcus sp.
CCATTGACGGCGGCAACAGGGCCGATACAGAAGGCTTCTTGTCAACACTTGAAGAAATCACAGGGAACAGGTATGCAAATATTGACTGCTGGTTTATGACACACCCCCACGACGATCATTTTGGCGTGTTCCAGGAGCTGACCGAAAGGGCGGCGGCAGGTATTGAAACACCTGCATGCACTGTATTTTGTTATACACCTCAGCCCGATGAATTTGGCAAAGACGAGCTTATATTTGAAAACCAGATTATCGAATACAACAAGGCTCTTGCAAAGAACACTTATCCCAAGCATTCCTTTAAAGAAAAAGAAGTTTTTGAATTCGGAAACCTTAAGGCGGAAGTTCTCAGAGTCTGGGATCCTTCGATAAAAGCCAATGCGTTTAACAATTCTTCAGCGGTTTTAAGATTTACTGAAAAGAGAGGACTTAAAAAGGATTTTGTATTTATTGTGCTTGGCGATCTTGGCGTTGAGGGCGGTCTTCAGCTCTTAGACAAGTGTCCTGAAGGCATCAAGGCGGATGCGGTTCAAATGGCGCACCACGGACAGAACGGCGTCTCTAAAGAGGTTTATCAGGCCATCAGCCCCAGGTTTGCTTTTTACGCCACACCTGACTGGCTCTGGTACAATACAATCGATCCCAACAGCCCGGGTAAAGGACCCTTTAAGACTCTTGAGGTAAGAGCCTGGATGGATGAAATGAAAACGGTTCCTTTAAGAGCCTGTGAGAAAAATGTAACGTTAGACACCGCATGGGTCGATTGACAATCCGTTTTGAAAGACAGATTTTTCTATAAAAAATTAATATCGCTCACACTTCCGATGACATTTCAGGAGCTTATGCTGGCAATGGTTGCCGTTGCCGATGCGTTGATGCTTGGAAATGTTCACCAGGATATGATGTCCGCAGTTTCCCTTGCGACCCAGGTTCAGTTTGTGCAGAATATGATTCTTTTTACAATCACTTCCGCACTCGCTGTACTCGGGTCTCAATATTTGGGGAAGGGGGATGAAAAGGCATACAACGACTTGTTTTGCCTTACTTTAAGACTTGCCGGCGGCGTCTCCTTTGTCTTTTTCTGTCTTTGTTTCTTTATACCTGTGCCCCTCATGAAGCTGTTCACAAGCGAGCCTCAGCTTGTGGCTCTTGGCGCTAAATACCTAAAAATAGCCGCGTTTTCTTATCTGCTTACAGGTCTTTCCTCAGTGAATCTTAAGTCGATGAAGCTTTCGGGCCACGCCACTATGGCTGCAGTGATCTCAGGCTCTGCTGTCCTCATAAACATTATCGGCAATGCACTTTTAATCCTCGGCCTTTTCGGCATATCGCCAATGGGTGTGGAGGGCGCAGCTCTTTCCACCCTGATTGCCAGAATCATCGAATTCTCCTGGTCCTTTGCCGTTTCTGCAATGGGCAGGAAATATATCAAACCTAAACTTAAGGGCCTTTTTTCAAGAAACAGGCTTCTTTCAAAAGACTATTATGTCATACTGTGGCCGCTTCTTGTGGCGGGTCTCCTCTGGGGTATAAGTTTCACATCTTATTCTGCGTTTATGGGCCATCTGGGTTCTGACGCAGCAGCCGCCAATTCTGTATCGGCAATGATCAGGGACCTTGTGTGCTGTGTCTGCAACGGTATCTCCGGCGCAGCAGGTGTAATCGTTGGAAATGAGCTTGGCAGAGGTAAGCTTATAAGGGGCAGAAGCTACGGAATCAAACTTGCAAAGATATCATATGTCTGCGGGTTTGCATCTACAGCCGTTATGCTTGCCGCAACCCCCTTGCTTATGTACTCTGTAAAGCTTTCAAATGAGGCAAGAAAACTGTTTATTGGTATGATGATTATAATGGCCTTCTATATGATCGGAAGGTGCGTGAATACGGTTATAATCAACGGTATTTTCTCAGCCGGCGGGGACATATATTTTGATATGTACAGCCTTGGCGTCGTCACCTGGTGCATTGCAGTGCCTCTTGCTGCCCTTGGAACTTTCGTGTTCCACTGGCATCCCCTTGTGGTATATTTATGCACATGCATCGACGAAGTAGGGAAAATCCCCTGGGTTATGATTCATTTCAAAAAATACAAATGGGTTAAAGACCTCACCAGGGACACCGCAGAGCCCGTGATTACGGCAGAGATTGTTTGACAAATATTATGACTGTAAGAGAAGCCCGGGGCAAAACCGCCGGGCTCCTTTGCTTATATACGATATTACATTCAAATGAGGGGAAGTGACGCTGCTGCCACGCTTTGACCGACTCTTCTTGATTTCTCGTCAGGGATGTGGAGAACTATCTTTTCCGATAGGTCTTTGAATTCCTTGGCGAGTACCTCTTTTGCCTTCTCAAGAATGATTTCTCCGCCTTTTCCTGAAGTTACGCGGCCCATGATAAGAACGTGGTTAATGTCGTAAAATGCAGCGTAATATGCGATGGAATAACCGAAGTAGACGCCAATGGTCTCAAATATCTTGGCGGCTCTTTGGTCGTTTTCCTTCATAAGATTCTGCACCGCTTTTAACTTTTCTGCGGGAGTAAGAGATGCGTCAAGCTCAATCCCCGCCTCGGGGGCCAGCTTTATTACCGCGTCCTGCGAGAAATACTTAACTCCGCATCCGTAGTCTCCCGACCACTCGTCAACCATTGCGTCGCTGTTGAAATCCACAGGCACAAAAGCCAGCTCATTGATCTGGCCGGTAACATTGCCGTCGGTGTCAACGTAGCCTCCTGCTTCGGATGTTCCCATGGCTATGCCGAGCACTCCGTTTGCATCGAGATCCATGGCGCCTGCAAGGGCGGTTACGTCTCCGTCATTGGCGACTTCAATTGGAATCTCGTGGCCCAGCTCCTCTGAAAGCTTTTTAGCGCACTTAATGTATATGGGCTGGACATGTTCCTTCTTGAGATTTTCGGGAACCTTTATAAAGAGGGACGAGACCATGGGCTTATTGTCGATTATAACTCCTGCAGTCGACACGCCAATGGCATCAACTCTTTCCATCTTTGACGCAGCTGTTTTAAATGCCTCATATATTCCGTCAAAGTGGTATGAAGGGTCCTCCTGAAGCTTAGGGTGCCAGATTACTTCCTCAGAATATACCGAGTTGCCGTTTACAACCGCAGATACTTTCCTGTCGGATCCTCCGGCGTCAAAGCCTATTCTGCAGCCGTCAAGGTGCCTTCCCACACTTCCTGCAACTTTGTTTTCCTTGGGAGCTTTTTCTATCGGAACTGTTTTAACTTCAAAAGGTCTCTCGTAAACCGTTTCAAAGAAACTCACGTCAAACGCTCTGAGACCGTCTTTAGTGTAGCATTCTTTAATGTATTTGCCCACTTTCTCGGAACCGGCGATAATTATTCTAAAGCCTCCCGCAATCCAAAGAATGGTCTTTACAAGTCTTTCAATGTATTTGAAGTTCTCTTTGTCCCGTCCTTCGGAATCCTTCCAGATTTTAGTTTTATACACAAATATGGCGTTGTTGGTCCTCTCAACACCTATTACAATGTCCTGTCCGTTCTTGTCATTGATTTCTTCATTCATTTTGCGGATTTCAAGCACTATAGGGCTGAATCCTTTGTCAAGCGGCATGTCAACTTTAAGCTTCATATCTGATTTCTCCTCCGATAATTGTTTTTAAAACATTAAATTCATCATCAAGAATTATAATGTCAGCGTCTTTTCCGGGTTCGATGGAACCTTTGTATTTATCAATTCCGATGGCCGCCGCAGGATTCAGGGATGCGCAGTTAACGCATTCCCAGAGGGGCACATCGGTGTTTTTATAAAAGTTTAGAATACCTTTATTGAGCTTGAGAACCGATCCTGCAATGGTTCCGTCGGGAAGTCTGCACTCAATACCTTTTGAAATGAATTTCTGACCGCCAAGGGTATACTCTCCTTCCGGAAGGCCTCCTGCCGGAAGACAGTCCGTGATAAAGCAGAGCTTTCTGCCTTTCATTTTGTAGACCATTTTGTAATTGGCGGGGTTTACGTGAAATGTATCCACTATCATTTCGCAAGTCACGTCTGAGTTAAGAGCGGCTGTGACAACGCCGGGCTTTCTTGAATTCGGACCGCTCATTGCGTTATAAAGATGTGTGGCATGCCTTACTCCGGATCTTGTGGAGGCGAGGGCGGTCTCATAGTCCGCATCTGTGTGGCCCATGGAAACAACCACATCTGTATTTTTTCTTATCTTAGTAATTTCCGTGAATCCGGGATCCATCTCCGGGGCCAGAGTTATAATCCTTATGATGTCCTTAAACTTCTTGACAAATTCATAGTCGGGCTTTTTAATGTAAGCCTCGTTCTGTGCGCCTTTTTTGGAGGGATTGATAAACGGGCCTTCTGCATGAACGCCAAGGATTGCGGTTCCGTTCCAGGTCTTACTCTCTTCCATCAGCTTCCCGCAAACTTTTACAGCTTTTTCGATAACATCCATGGAGACGGTCATTGTAGTGGGCAAAAAGCCCGTAACGCCGTTCTTGATAATTCCTCCGGCAATGGTCCTGATTGACTCCTCTTCGCCGTCGCAGACGTCTTTCCCAAGATAGCCGTGGATGTGAAGATCAATAAGTCCGGGAGCAATATAAGCGCCTTTGCAGTCTATGACTCGGATGCCTTCAGGTTCCTTTCCCTTTTTCACGACAGCCTCAATCTTTTCACCGATAATAAGGCTCAAACCCTCTTCGATCCTGTCTTTGAATATAATTCTTCCGTTAATAAGTGCTTTCATAATCAACCTCCGGAAAATGTTTTCAACATCTTTTTATTATATCATTTTATAAAAAATCTTTGAATACCGAATATATAAAAAACGGCAGGTTTTTACGTCCTGCCGCCAATTAAATCTTCTTGTTTCAAATCAGTCGTTGTCTTTTGAAGCTATCTTTTCAAATACTTCTTCGATGAATGCTTTAGTATCCATATTTGACTGTTCCTCGGAGCCTCTTTTTCTTACAGTAACAGTGTCTGAAGTCATTTCATTTTCTCCGACTACTACCATGTAAGGTATCCTGAGACTTCTTGCTTCCCGAATCTTGTATCCTACCTTCTCATCTCTCGAATCAAGTTCCGAACGGAGTCCGGCATCAAAGAATGCCTGGTTGACTTTCTTTGCGTAGTCAAGATACTTCTCGGAGACAGGAATTACCTTTATCTGCACAGGTGAGAGCCATACGGGGAACTTGCCGGCAAAGTGTTCGATAAGGATTCCGATAAATCTCTCAATGGAGCCGAAGCAAACTCTGTGGATCATAATCGGTCTGTGCTTCTGGCCGTCCTGTCCTACATATTCAGCCTCAAATCTTAAGGGAAGCTGGAAGTCAAGCTGGATTGTTCCGCACTGCCATGTTCTTCCAATGGAGTCCTCAAGGTGGAAGTCAATCTTAGGCCCGTAGAAAGCGCCGTCTCCTTCATTGACAATGTAGGGGAGTTTCAGCTCGTCAAGGGCACGCCTCAAACCGTCTGTTGCAAGTTCCCAGTCCTCGTCGCTTCCGATGGAGTTCTCAGGCCTTGTGGAAAGCTCAACGTGATACTTAAAGCCGAACATTGAATAGACCTCGTCAATGAGTCTGACAACGCCTTTTATCTCAGATGTGATCTGATCTTCCGTCATAAAGATGTGTGCGTCATCCTGAGTGAAGCAGCGTACCCTCATAAGACCGTGAAGCTGACCTGATTTCTCGTGCCTGTGGACAAGACCGAGCTCAGCCATCCTTATCGGAAGGTCCTTATAGGAGCGCGGCTTTGATTTGTACACAAGCATGCCGCCGGGACAGTTCATTGGCTTGATAGCGAAGTCCTCATCGTCAATTTTCGTTGTGTACATATTGTCCTTGTAGTGATCCCAGTGGCCCGATGTCTCCCAGAGTGAACGGTTGAGCATGATCGGTGTGGATATTTCCACATAGCCTTCACGTCTGTGAAGCTCACGCCAATACTCTATAAGTGTATTCTTAAGGATCATTCCCTTGGGAAGGAAGAAGGGGAATCCGGGACCTTCATCCATGATTGCGAAGAGCTCAAGCTCCTTGCCGATTTTTCTGTGGTCGCGCTTTTTTGCTTCTTCAAGCCTTGTGATATACTC
>CACZNV010000169.1 GCA_902782645.1 uncultured Ruminococcus sp.
ATCCACGGCGATTCCGATGCAGCAAGAGAGAATATGATGATGGCTTCCTACCTTGCCGGCCTTGCCTTCAACCACGCAGGTCTCGGTATCTGCCACAGCATTGCCCACGCCCTCGGCGCAGCTTTCAGAATTCCCCACGGCGAAGCCAATGCAATCGCGCTCACGCACGTCATCGCATTCAACGCGGGCCTCGACGTTCCTTTCGGAGCCGACAAGTCCAAAGCCGCACTGAAATATGCCGAAGCGGCCCGCATAATCGGTCTTCCGGCTGCGGGAACAAGGCTCAGCGTCCAGTATCTCGTAAGAGAGATCGAGGACCTCAGAAACAAACTGGGCGTTCCCCGCACTCTTCTGCAGCTGGGCGTCAACGCCGCAGACCTCAAGGAGAGAAGAGCGGGCATCATAGACTCCGTTCTGAAAGACGGATGCACGCCCGCAAACCCTGTCCAGCCTGACGCGGGACAGATCGGCAAAATATTAGATAAGATAATGGGTTGATATTTTTTTCGGCTCTTTACACAAGCTCCGCACCGGGTCAAACCAAACCGGCAACGGAGCTTTTTTTGAAAAGCGGTCGAAATAACAACGGTTTTATTTAAAAAGGCGGAGCCGATTTGACTCCGCAATGGGTACCGTGTATTGAATACACTGGCACAAGTCTGTTTCCTTGTGTTGGTTACAACAAAAAAATAGATTTGAAAACAATCGTAAGAATCATCGGCACAGAAAGACTGAGAAGCGTACCGATTAAGTATCGCTCGGCAAATTCTTTATTTTCCATCTGTTTGAAACGTGCAATGCTTTTTGCCGTTATAACAAGTCCAACTGCCGCAAACTGATTGCAGAGGAGCAAAATGGCTGTTATGGTTCTTTCCAACATGCCAATCATCTCACCTGCATGATTTTCTAATTCGCTTGTAGAATTCTCTTTAAATAAGAATTCGAAAGTCTTTTTAATTAAAATGCTTGTCGGTTTGAGAATGATTAACAGTAAAAGCCCGTAGGATATAATTTTTGCGAAACCAATATTTGTTTCACGGATTTGGAATGTCTCGAAATTGTTGTATATTGAATTGACTCTAAAAGGCAATTCAAATACAACGTATGCTAATACAATTACTGCTAAGTGCAAAAGCTGGTCAATAAGAAAACTGATAAAACTCAGCGTGTAGTTTTTCCATTTTTTGTTTACTTTTGTACGAATTAAATCAATAACAGAATGTGAAACGGCTGTAACCAGAGTTACAAACAGCGCTGTTATAGGTTCCAAAAATAAGAAATCAACAGCAGTAAAGACGCAGAGATTTATAATGCTGTGAACTGCAAAGAACCATGCTTTAGAGTCTTTGTTTTCTGCCATTTTAGAGGATTGCAAGTAGAAATCTGCAATCAGGTGTGCCATTAAAAGAATTGTTAACATTTATTAATCCTCCATTCTTTTTATATATTTCAAAGTTGCAATTGCAAGATTTCTTGCTTCATAGATGTTTGCAGCAGCAATTGTTTTATCCAGACTTTGCCTCGAAATACCCATTATCTCAGAAAGGTGTAGCGGAAGCCCCCGAACTTTTCCATCTGTAATAAAGGTGTCGTTATATATGCTAACGGATGTAGGCCTGACTTTTATCATTTCACCGTTTAAGAATATCTTCTTTGGGCTTTTATTACTATTGTGATTTAATACATCTGATACGCTTCTCAGGTTGATTAGCTCTGCAATTTCGCCCATTTTATTTATATCGAGAGCGTTGTCTATAGTAATAGGATACAGCAGTTCGGATAGAAGCATTATGTGGTTTTGATAACTACTTTGCTTGTTGATTAGCAACGTAGTAGCGTATAAAAGTGAATTTGCAATTTCATCGTTTTCTGCGCCGGATTCCAACAAAACAGAGTAGCCCAAAGAGTCTTTTGTGGCTTTAATTGCAGCACGGGCTTTATGGTATGCAGATCCGTCTTGAGCAGTAGTCCCTGCATCACGAATAACTACATCCCATTCACCTACACCTAAACCTGCTCTTATTTTAACTGGCGCAATTAACATGCTGAAAAGTCTATAATAAAGATATGCAGCTCCTGTCGAAGAAAACAAACCTTGCAGTTCATCCCCTGCACTAAAGGAGACATTCTTTTCTAAAGCTTTTGCAAATGCTTCGTTAAGTGTCTCAATTACTTTGTATATATAGGTTTGTATTTCGTTTCGGTTTTTCAAGGAATACTTCCTTGATGCTCTCAAATCCATTATTAAGGCTGTAAATCTTCTCATATGTATCACCTCAATGATAATTGTAGCATGGTTAATATAAAAAAGCAACCGATTTTGGTTGATTATTAAAATAGCAACTGAATTTGGTTGCTTTTTTAAACTGCAACCGAATTTGGATGCAGTTTAGCCAAACACATCAGCTATAAGCGTGGAAAAAACGGGTTGTGATGCAAAACGGCTTACAGTGGGTTCCTGATTGTTCTAAACAGTCTCCGCGGCCTTGTTTCTATTGCAAAAAAATGCCAATTTAGTATAATCAAACAAGGCAGATTTAATTGCCGGAGACGGGAAAAACCATCCCGTTCGGAGGGTAAAAAATGAACAACGATAAACTTAACAGAGGTTATGAGGCTCTTGAAAAAGAGTTCAAAAATCCCGGCCGCGAATACCGCGGGAAACCGTTCTGGTCATGGAACGGAGAGCTTGAGGAAAAAGAGCTTAAAAGACAGGTGGACGTGCTTAAGGAGATGGGCTTTGGCGGTTACTTTATGCACAGCAGGGCGGGTCTCATCACGGAATACCTTGGCGATGAGTGGTTTGATCTTTGCAACAAGGTTGCCGAGTACGGAAAAGAGACAGGCATGGAGTCCTGGCTCTACGATGAGGACAGATGGCCCAGCGGATGTGCGGGCGGAATAGTTACGAGGGACCCGCAGTACAGAATGAAGTCCCTGGTGCTTTTTGAGCAGCTTCCGGAAAAGCAAAAAGACATAGATAATACACTTTACAGATTTGAGGCTTTAATAGACAAAGAAAGTGACAGGCTCATTTCATACAGACAGTACGACGGAACACTGAAGCTTGAGGCGAAAGAGGGTCAGAAGCATCTGATTCTTTGCTTTGCGGTGGTTTACGACGCACCTTCCAGCGGTTTCAACGGCACCACATACATCGATACCATGATGAAGGCCGCCACCGAGAAGTTTATCGAGATCACCCACGAGCAGTACAAAAAACGGGCGGGCGAGGAGCTCTGGAAGGAAATCAAGGGCATCTTTACGGACGAGCCCCACAGAGGTCACCTCCTTGACAATGCAAGAAGGGACGAGGACGGACTCCTCACCTGCAGCATCTGCTGGACGGACGACCTTTTCGACGAATTCAAAAAAAGATACGGCTACGATGCAACAGGGCTTCTTCCGGAGCTCTTCTATAAGGCGCCGGACTTTGACACATCCTTTGCGGTGAAGCATGACTATGTTGACCTCGCCAATAATCTTTTCATCGAGCGGTTTGCGGACCCGATAAACGACTGGTGCATAAAGAACGGCATCGATTTTACCGGCCACGTGCTTCACGAGGACGCTCTTACAAACCAAACCGTGCCCAACGGCTCCCTGATGCGCTTCTACGGTCACATGGGCGTCCCGGGAATCGACAATCTTACGGAGTGGGCATTCGTTTTCTGGGCGGCAAAGCAGCTCCAGTCCGCAGCAAGACAGCTGGGCAAAAAATGGCTCCTTTCAGAGCTCTACGGCTGCTCCGGCTGGCAGTTTAACTTCAGAAGCCACAAAGCGGTTGGCGACTGGCAGGCCCTTTACGGCATAACCCTGAGGTGTCCCCACCTTTCCTGGTACACCATGGAGGGCGAGGCAAAGCGTGACTATCCCGCCAGCATACTCCACCAGTCTCCTTACTACAAAGACTATTCCTTCGTTGAGGACTATTTCGCCAGGTTCGGCGTGGTTATGACGGAGGGCAGGGATATCTGCGAGGTATTGGTTCTGAACCCCATCGAAAGCGTGTGGACAGGTATTTATTCGGGCTGGGCTCACTGGATCATGCCCGCAAACGAAGAAACAAACAAGCTGGAAGACCACTACAGAAGGCTTTTCGGGGCATTCCTTGACGCCAATGTGGACTTTGACTACGGCGAGGAGCAGATGCTCTCCGAAATGGCCAAGGTGGAGACCGATAAAGAAGGCGCCAAGATAAAAGTGGGCTTTTCTGAGTACAGAACCGTTGTGGTCAGCGGCATGACCACTATAAGAAGCACCACGGTGAAGCTCCTTGACGGGTTCGCAAAGAAAGGCGGCAAGGTCATTGTCCTTGGCGATGAGCCTTACATGATAGACGCGAGAAAAGACGAGGGCTTCAGGAAGCTTGCATACGACAAGGCTCCTTTTGAGACCGAAAGCGTGATCAAATACGTCAAGCCCCGCCTTAAGGTAAAGCTTTCTTTCGAAAACAAAAAGAACTGCCAGCTCCACGCAAGAATTGCCGATGCAAGAGAAAAGGACGGGGTTGTTGCCCTTGCAGTTGTCAATGCAAACAGGATTGAGGGCGCAGAAGACGTTGTGATAAAGCTTGAGGGCCTTGAGGGCGTCACGGGATGCGCTGAGTGGTGCCTCGAGAACGGCAAAATATACAAATCAAACGGTTTTAAGGCTGAAAACGGCAAGGTTGAGATCAAAACTGACTTCTTCCCCGCAGGCGAGAGGATATTCGTGCTTTACTTTGGCGGCAGAACCCCTGAGTTTAGCAGTGAGGATGCACTCGGAAGGAGAATCAGGAACAAGGTGGTTTCGGAAAAAGAGCTTGGCGGCAGCTTCGGCTATGTGCTCGACGAGAAGAATGCCATGGCTCTGGATTTTGCGGATGCGGACATGACTGCCACCGACGGCAGAAAGAAGCACTTTGACACCTGCGAGATATTGAGGCTCGACATGGCCGTGAGGGACTTTGCCGGAATCGAGCACAGGGGCGGCGGCATGCTTCAGCCCTGGTATGCGAAAAAATACGCCAATGACGCCTACGGCGACCTCACCGTAAACTTCGAGTTTGAGGTGGAAAAGGTGCCTGAGGGCATGATAACGGTCTGCGGAGAAAGACCGGAGTTTATAGACTACTACCTGAACGGCAAAAAACTCACTCCCGACGGCAATTTTTGGGTCGACAACTGCTTCAAGACCATGCCCGCACCTGCAGACTGGCTCAAAAAAGGCAAAAACGTTGTCAGCCTCGTCACCAATTTCAAACGCACCACAAACCTTGAGGCGGTGTATATTGTGGGCGATTTCGGCGTCAGCTCGGAGCTCCTGGAAAAGAACCCCGCCGGCAAGATGGACGACAAGGGCAATATTTACGACAGAAACAAGAAAATCACGGCCCTTCCCGAAAAACTTACACTCGCCAATATCACGGACCAGAGTCTCCTGATGTACACAGGCCGGGTGAGCTACATTGTAAGCCCCGAAATGCTTGCGGATATCGTCCTGAA
The DNA here is from genome assembly GCA_902782645.1 of uncultured Ruminococcus sp. Lineage (GTDB taxonomy): Bacteria > Bacillota > Clostridia > UBA1212 > UBA1212 > UBA1212. Next base: position 5,487 of record CACZNV010000169.1, read on the forward strand.
AGAGGGCGAGCGGGCCGTTTTGAGAGCTCCGGAGTATGCGGGAAGCCTTGTCAGGGTTGAAACGAACGGCGGAAAGCCCATCGGAATCTTAGGCTGGGAACCCTACACCGCGGATGTGACGGATTACCTGAAGGAAGGCTTCAGGGTGACTCTGGTATGTTCCAGAAAGAATATCTACGGACCTCTCCACTTCCTGCCCGCATATCCGGGCGCGGTGGGACCCGACACGTTTGTCGCGGGCGGGCCGCACTTTACCGAAAACTATGCGATGATCGACAGCAACCCCGGAAGGCTGTTTGTTGACGTTGTAAAGGCTTGATAAAACGCGCCGGCGTTAAACCCTTCCGCCGGGAGGCGGAAGGGCTGACTGCCGGCGCTTAACGCAAAAAGCGCAAAACAGGAGACATTTGCTATGAAAAACTATGACATTGCGGCATATATCTGGCCCTCTTACACCGGAACCGAACCGAGAACAAGGATTTTCTGGGATGAAGGCATTGGCGAGTGGCAGACCGTGAGGAAAGCTGCGGAAGACGACCCTGAGAGGGCTCTTCCCCTGTGGGGCTTTGAGGACGAGGCTGACCCGAAGGTGATGGAGAAGCAGATCGATGCGGCAGCGGACCACGGGGTTAACGTATTTATTTACGACTGGTACTGGTACGACCACAGGCCCTTCCTTGAGCAATGCCTTGACAACGGCTTCCTGAAGGCAAAAAACCGCTCCAGAATGAAGTTCTATCTCATGTGGGCAAACCACGACGTGGGAATGGTCTGGGACAGGCGCAACGCGGATGCGGAGGGCCTGATCTACCTTGGCGCCGTGGACAGAAAGGATTTCGAGACCGTGGCAAAAAGGGTCATCGAAAACTATTTTACTCAGCCCGAGTACTACAAAATCGACGGAAAACCCGTTTTTATGATCTATGAGGTGATGAACCTTGTGAAAGGCCTTGGCGGTGTGGAAAACGCCAAGGACGCTCTCGACTGGTTCAGAGAGGAAACCGTAAAGGCGGGCTTCCCCGGCCTCGAGCTTCAGATGACCTACTGGAGCGAATATGCGGTGAACCTTTCGGGGGTTGACGCAGAGAAGACCGGCTCCGCCTCCGACGCGGTGAGGCTCCTCGGCTTTGACAGCATTTCCCACTACCAGTTTGTGCACTTTACGCCACTTGGCGAGAGCAGACCCTACAAGGACGCCGTGGATCTTCTTGACAGCGAATGGGCGGGAATCACCGCCAAGTGCCCCGCCACCTATTACCCCCACGTTTCCGTGGGCTGGGACAACAACCCGAGGTACAAAAACAGGGGCAGAACAATAATGACCGGTGCGACGCCGGAGCTTTTCGAAGAGGCTCTTTTGAAGGCGAAAAAATATGTTGACGACAGACCCGGCATGACGCCTCTCATCACACTGAACAGCTGGAACGAGTGGACCGAGACAAGCTACCTTGAACCGGACACGAAATTCGGCTATAAATACCTTGAAACCGTGAAAAAAGTATTCGGAAATGACTGAAATCAAAAATCCTTGGAAGGGGATGTTGATATGAAAAAGCTGATTTGCGCCGCATTGGCGGCAATGCTTGCAATCTTAATTCTTGCAGGGTGCGGCGAGGAAAACACCTCCGTAAACGTTCCCGGGGGTTCCGAAACGGCTTCACAAAATGAAACCGCATCTCAAAACGAGACCGCATCGGGCAACGAGACTCCAGGCGGCGAGTACACGCCAAGCGAAACACCGGAAGAGGAGACCCGCGTCACCATAGTTATGCCCGAGTTTCCCCGGGAGGCCTGGCTTGACGATTATAACAAGACACGGGTGGACAGCGTGACCTACAGGTTTGAGGGGCATGAAATCATATTCAGCGCCCGGGCGGTCAAGGTGGAGGAAACCAAAGAGTGGAACTACAGCGGATTCCTCTACAGGATACTTGACGGAGAGGGCAACCCCATCAAAGCGGGTCCAATAACCACAAGCGGCCTTGCGGTGGGAGAGGAGACTTCCCTTGAATGGAGATTCTGGATTCAGGATCTGGGACTTCCCGCAGGCGACAACACAGTGTACTTTGAAATAAGGAATCTCACCAGCTATTAAGACTATGACTTGCAAGAAAACCCTCAAAATCATATCGGTCCTTTTGGCGGCAGCGTTCCTCGGTGCGTCCTTTGCGGGATGCAAAAAAGGAAACGCAAAACAAAAGGGAGAAAGCTACGGAGAAAAAGCGATGAAGCAGATCGAGCGGTATTTGGCGGATTCCCAAACCTTTCCTTTTTCGTTCAAGTACGGGAACAAAAAAGTGACCGGCTTCGGGGAGGGCTTTGAAAAAGTATCGGAGGAAAAAGCCAAGGCACAGGACGGCACAAATTACACCGCCAAGTTCCTCCACAAAGGCAGCGGAGCGGTTTTTGAGGTCAGGGCGAAAGCCTACGACCTGTACGACGCATTCGAGTGGACGGTTTACATAACCAACGAGTCGGACAAAAAAACGGATGCCTTCAGCGAGATAATGGCCGCCGACATTGTCTTCAAAGGCGGATCTCCGGTGCTGAAAGGCATAAACGGCGACCTTGGCGATATGTATGCGCCTTACGAATATGACCTTAAGACGGTGCCTGTCACCAAAACCTCAACATCCGGCAGACCAACCCACGGCGTCTTTCCCTACTTCAACCTGGACTGCGGCAGCGGCGGCGTGTTTATCGCGGTGGGCTGGCCAGGCTGCTGGGAGGCGACCTTTGACGGCATGAGCGGAAACAGCACCCGTGTCACAGCCTGCCAGTACGGCTTCGACGCCTGCCTTGAACCCGGGGAAACGGTGAGAACGCCTCTTGTGGCATTCCTTCGACACGAGGGCAGGGACCAAACCGCAAGCATGAATCTTTGGCGCCGATGGTTCATCGAGTGCAACATGAGAAAAGACACAGCCGGCAATGTCATCAAGCCCGCCACAGGCTGGGGAACCGTGGTAGAGGGCCATACTACACACTCCCTCACAAGAACGGTCAACTCCTTCCTGAGACACGGTATTGAACTTGACTATTTTTGGATGGACGCAGGCTGGTACGTAAATGCGGGCGGCAGCTCCTGCGGCTGGCCGGAAACGGGCATGTGGAAGGTGGATACCTCAAAATTCCCGGATAAGCTTGCGGATGTGTCGGAGCTTGTTCACAGCTACGGAGGAAAGACACTTCTCTGGTTTGAATCCGAGGTGGTAAGGTGCGACCCGGAGCAATTCCTCAAGGCAAACCCCGACTTCAAAAAAGAGTGGTTTCTTGAGACCGCGGCTATAGGAAGCTGGCTCCAGGGCGAGCTCCTGGACCTGGGCAACCCGGAGCTCAGAGAGTGGCTCCTTAACAAGATTACAACGGTTATGGATGAGGGCGGCATCGACATGTACCGCCAGGACTTCAATGTGGATCCCGCCCAGGCCTGGGGCTGGTGCGACGACTTTGACAGAAAAGGCATAACGGAAAACCGGTATGTGACAGGCTACCTGGCGCTCTGGGATGCTCTCCTTGAAAAATATCCCGATATGACCATCGACTCCTGCGCCTCGGGCGGCGGAAGAAACGACCTGGAGACCATGAGAAGGGCGGTGCCGCTCCATATAAGCGACTACTGGGACGGCCAGTCGGGCAAATACGACGAGAGACAGGCGGTGCTCCTTTCCCTCTCCCAGTGGTTCCCCTACTTTAAACTCCAAATCGGCAACAACGACGAGGTGAGCTCCTACAACCTCCGCTCCTGCATGGCCCCATGGATCAATCTGAACGTGCCCGTTATGAGCAAGTCGACCCCATGGGACACGGTGACAAAATCCGTTGGCGAGTGGAAGCAGCTGGCTGAGCTCTTCTACAAGGATTTCTACCCCCTCACACCCTACAGCAATACAAACGACTCCTGGCGGGCATACGAGTACTACGACGAAGAATCCGGAAAGGGCGCCGCAATGGTGTTCAGATCCGAAAACGCCAATGACACCTCCCTCACAATTAAGCTTCACGCAGACGCCAATGCAAAATACACCGTGAAAGACTGCGACGGTCTCATCGATGCGGTGATATCCGGCAGGGATCTTGCCCAAAAGGGCCTGAAGGTGACCCTCGGCCAGCCGGGAACATCGGCTCTGATATTCATCACAAAATGCGGCTGAACCCGCAAAAAGCACTATAAACCGCTATGAAAAAGAAAAAAGTTTTGGCTATAGTACTGCTTATGGCATTGGCGGCATTGACGATTGCCCCGGTGGCATTGGCGGCTGAGGACGGGACGGAAAACATGATAACATACATCAGCGACATGGAGTGGAAGGCAGCGGAGATATACAACAATTCTCTTCCCTCCAGGGACGAAAACGTTGCCGGCGAGGAGCTGTGGCTGCGGGATCTGTATTTTGAGAAGGGCGTGTGCCTCCACGCCATGCCCGGCGAAAATGCATACATCGAGATCGATATCGAGGGAAAGGGCTATAAGACGTTCTCCGCAGTTGCCGGAACTGCGGAGAGCGAACTCTACAACGTGACCATGGCCAGTGTCAGGTTTAAGTTCAAGGTTGACGGTAAGAATGTCCTGAAAACCGATGTATTGACTCCGAAAAAGACTCCCGAGACGGTGACCGTTGATGTCACGGGCGCAAGAACCTTCAGAATTGAAATGGATGACGGCGGCGACGGCATCAGCGGCGACTGGGGCGCTCTCGGCAACGCTCTTTTCTCCACACTTGACGCCAAGGAAGATATCGAGAAAGCCGTAAAAGAAACTCCGGTTAAGCACGGTGAGGAGGCGCCCGCGGAGCGTGAGGATAAGCCCGCCGCAGCCGGATCAAAGATTGAGCTTGCAGGCAAAAGCGGTTGCGGCTCTGCGCTTCCCGGCGCGGGCGCCGTGGCGGCGGCTGCCATTGGCGTGTTGGCCTGCGGAAGTGCAAAAAGGAAAAAGAAAAGATGACAGCGGTTTTAGACCGTTAAGGGCAGGCTGATCTTGTTGGCGATAAAAGCCTTAAGGTCAATCTTTTTTCTGTGAAAAGCAGTTGACAAGGCGCCAGGACGGGAGTAAAATGCAGAGGATGTAAGAAAAGTAAGAAAAATCATACTTCTGCTTTTCGGAAAGGAACAGCCATGAAAATCCTTGAAAAGGAAAGATTCATAGTGAGCGTCAAGGTGGGACCGAAGGGACAAATCACGATACCCGTTCAGGCCAGAGCCATGTTTGACATTAAAGAGGGCGACACCCTCATGGTGATGGGTGACAAAAAGAGAGGCGGCATTGCACTTCTCAAAGATGATGAGTTTTACAATGTGATGGGAGGTGTGATGGCAGATGACTGCAATCAAAACGGTTAATCTCAGAAAAGAGTACAAGGACACCGTGGCGGTGAACGACCTGAACCTTGAGATAGAGGAGGGGGAGTTGTTCTCGCTCCTTGGCGTCAACGGCGCAGGAAAGACCACTGCGATAAAGATGCTCTCCACTCTCACGGAGCCCACAAGCGGCGACGCGTTTATCTACGGCCATTCGATCAAAAAGGATGCGGTTGAGATTAAAAAACTCATCGACATTTCAACCCAGGAGACCGCCGTTGCGAGAAAGCTCAACGTGGAGGAGAACATCGAATTCTATGCGGGGCTCTCCGGCCAGTCAAAAGCCGAGATAGAGGAAACCAAACAGTACATCTTCAAGGCATTTGAACTTGACAAAGTCGCCAAGAAAAGGGCGGCAAAGCTCTCCGGAGGCTGGCAGAGGAAGCTGTCAATAGCTCTCGCCCTTGTGAGCAAACCGAAAATACTGTTCCTTGACGAGCCGACACTGGGCCTTGACGTCATCGCCAGAAGGGAGCTCTGGAACATAATACGCAAACTGAAGTCGGAGATGACTGTGATTCTTACAACCCACTACATGGAGGAGGCGGAGGCGCTTTCGGACCGCATTGGCGTCATGAAGGACGGCGAGCTTCTTTTTACGGGCACCAAGGAGGAGATGTACTCGAAAACCGGCAAGACCGGTGTGGAGGACGCCTTCATTGAAATCGTTTCGGGAGGTGTGAGCAATGATTAAGTCTTTGAGAAGAATACGCATACTCACCGGAAGAAACCTGAAGGAGATAATCCGGGACCCTCTTTCCCTTATATTTACCATCCTGATGCCCCTTTTCATGGAGATACTCTTCTATTTCCTTTTCCACGGCAAGACGGACCAGTTCGAAATGAAATACCTTGCCCCGGGAATCGTGGCCTTCGCCCAGAGCTTCCTGGCTCTTTTCACCGGCATACTGATATCCGTGGACAGAGGAACCTCTTTCCTGACAAGGCTTTACGTTTCGGAGACAAGGTCTTACGAGTTTATATTCTCCTATGCCATTGCAGTGCTTCCCATAGCCCTCGTCCAGGCGGTTCTCTTCTTTGCGGTCGGAGGCATTATTGACAGGTCGGTCTTCTGCGTGGGAGTATTGGCGGCAATCCCCCTGAGCATTGTGTCGGCCCTGTTCTTCATCGCCTTCGGAATACTTCTGGGATCGGTGTGCAGCGAAAAAGCCATTGGCGGCGTGGCATCGGTGATAATTTCCGGCCAGTCGCTCCTCTCCGGCATGTGGTTCCCGAATAAGGGCCTAAACCCTGTTATGGTAAAGGTCATGGATGCGCTGCCCTTCAAGAACACGGCAATTCTCATCCGGAATCCCGTCTCAGGCATAAACAACGCCTGGAACGACTTCTTCCTGCCACTGATCATAGTCCTCGGCTATGCAGCCGCGGTTCTGACAATTGCAGTACTGATATTCAGCAAGAAAATGAAGAAAAACTAAGATTTTGGGCTCTTTACGCAAGCGGCGAAAAAACTAATGACAATCTACTGAACTTCTTAAAGCACACAAGGTGTCTGACGACGA
>CACZNV010000170.1 GCA_902782645.1 uncultured Ruminococcus sp.
ACATGTGGCTGCTGTTTCCCACAACAGCCATTTTTCCGTTCAAACGCAGTGAATAGACCGCATTTATCCATGCGGCGGTGATCTGAATAAAGGCAATGAGACCGAGCCCTATGATAATAGGCACAAACCAGGAGGGTTCTTTCCCCGTGAGAAGCTCATCCAGGAACACCCGTGAAAAACCGGCGGTCAGTATTCCTATCAGTGACGAGATGACCGTGGTGATTATTACAAAAGCAAGAGCGGCTTTTGCGCCGCGCAGCCGTTTCCTGGCAAAACCGGTAACGCTTTTAGGCTTGCCGCCGGGCTCAAAGTTTTCATCGGGCTCGATTATCAGGCAAACTCCGGTGAAGCCCTCGTCAAAACGTTCCGCAGATACGGCATAGTTGCCCTTGGCGGGGTCGTTCAGATAGACTTTGTTGCCTTTAAATCCGTTGCAGACAACAAAATGGTTGAATTCCCAGTGGACAATGCAGGGAAACTTTCCCATTGTACGGAGCTGTTCAGGTTCGAATCTGTATCCCTTGGCGGAAAAGCCGTAGGTGCGGGCAGCCTTGAGGATGTTGCTGGACTTGATCCCGTCTCTGGAGACGCCGCAGTCCTTGCGCACCTGCTCCAGCGGAACCCATTTCCCGTAGTACGCCATGACCATGCACAGGGATGCCACCCCGCATTCCAGGGCCTCCATCTGCATCACCACAGGAACTTTTGCAACGCCCTTTGTGACCGGCTTTCTGATTATCTTCTCCGCCATACACACCTCAATTCATGATATATGTGATAGGTGCGATTTTTTGGGTAGAACCGTCTTCTTTATGGACTTCGACTCTTCCGAATATGCTCCACATCAAAATTCCCGCAAGCAGGGTCACTATTGCAATCAGCACAATCCACACCGAAGGAGTGGTTACGCGTATGTAATCGTTGAGTTCCTCCGGGCCGGAGACGCGCTCAATGCTCTTCTGACGGAAGATTGTGTCAGCAGTTTTTTTATTGGTTTCACCGTTGTCTCCGGTATGATTTTCCGCCATTTGAGTGCCCTCCGAAAAATACTTTTTGTGTTTTAAAAGAGACCTTCAAAAAGGCGCAAAAAAGAATACGCCCTTTATATAGAAGCATGATATCACTAAAGTCGATTTTGTCAAATAGTTTTGCCGTTAAAAAGCCTTAATTCGGCGCCATCCGGGACCCTTGCCAAGGGTTTGAGCACCGCTCCGGGGAACAAAAAAACCCGGCGGCTTCCCCGAGGGGCTGCCTGCCGGTCTCACTGATATAACGGTTTGATTTGCCGGTTGTTAACGGGTTTGAGTAGATACCATCAAAGCCTCCGTCTCGGGAACGGGTTTTGAGAACAGGAAGCCCTGCAGATATTCAACATTTGCCTGTTCAAGTTTTGCCCTCTGACTCTCGGTCTCCACGCCCTCGGCGACCACCTTCATGTCAAGATCGTGAATCATTGATATGATGTGATGCAGAAGCTTGTCGCCCTTTTCGTTATTGTCCGCACCCCAGACTATGGATTTGTCAATTTTGATCAAATCGAAGGGGAATTCCGTTATGACGAAGTCATTGGAGAATCCGGTTCCGTAATCATCCAGAGCAAAGGAAAAGCCCTGTTCTTTAAGAGCTCTTATGACCTTCCCCATATTCGAACGGGACGACATCATAGCCGACTCTGTTATCTCGAGGCAGAATTTTTCCGGGGTGACATTGTACTTTTTCATGATAGCTGCCCATCTGCCCGGCAGTTCCTCGTCGGCACACTGAAGAACGGAAAGGTTCACCTCCACCTTGCTGAAGGAAAACTGATTGGAGCGATGCCTGTCAAGAAAACTGCAGACCTCTTCAAACACGAAATCGCCAACGTCTTTTATCAGGCCGTTCTTCTCCGCGAGAGGTATAAACTTATCCGGAGTCACAAGTCCCAGCACCGGGTCGTCAAGTCTGACAAGGGCCTCAGCGGTTAAAATGCAGTTCATGTTTGTGTCGTAAATAGGCTGATAATAGACCTTCAGGTTCCGGGTTTTGATGGCGTTTTTCAAGGCCACAAGTATTTTGGACTCATACCAGCTTTCCATCTCGACCAGACGTTTTGCGGATCCCTGGTAAAGGAACCGCTGAACCCTTGATTTGTTGGAAAAATGGCCTATACACAATCCGGCAATGGCATACACCATGAGTCCCGACAGGCTCCACTGGAACACGTCAGGCCTAATGACATTCTTTGCAACTATTGCAAATCCCAGGATAACACCGGTATACATCGCCAGATTTGTGATTGTTTTGGTGATAAAACACACCGGAACAATTATCGAGATTGCGATTATGGATGCCGTTCTCACGTCCGGCTGGCAGACTGCGATACCTATGCCCGCACCCAGCTGCGCCAGCGCAAACAAACAGGCGGCAGGAGTAATAAGCGACGGTATGCGTTTTAGTACAAAATATCCAAGCATGAAACAAATAAAGCAAGCGACAAGGGCAGAGCCGTACACAATACTGCACATCGCGTACTCTTTCATGCCGCCGAAAGAAAGCAGCAGACTGATCAGCCAGAAAACGGAGCAGCCGATAGACCACGAAACAAGATGCTGACGGTTTTCCTCAGCAATCGCTCCGCTGACGTTCCGGTACTCTTCCTCACTGAGTCCGAAACAAAACAGTTCTCTCTTTATTCTCGTTAAGAAACCTGTCTTACGCTTCAAAATGCATTCCTTTCCGCAATGCTTTAGCCGTATTCAAATGCCTGTTAAAGGTTTTGTTAAAAAAAGCCACTTTGCATTCTAACGGAACAAAAGTAAAAAATCAACAGTCTTTCAGGATTTTTTGGCAAAAAGGAGTTAGAATGCCTAAAAATGCCGCGAAAGGCCCCGCTTTTGCGGTCAAAAGTCGCAAAAGCGGGGCCGGGTTTGGTTGTATTGGCGGGTTGTCAGTCCTTTCTGAGCTTCACTCCGGCCACCAGTTTTTTCCTGGAGCCGTCCATGAAACTGGCTATCCTGAGTGAAACCGGAACGGGCTTTCCGCGGATCATCAGACTGTAGTTTATGACAAATTTGCCCTTCTCCCCAATCTGTTTCATCACGTTCTCTTTTGTGAATTCTGAGAGATAGTAGGGAAGATCGTCGGCGCAAACGGTTTGCTTGCCGTCCACAACACCCTGTTCGAAGAAGTCGTTGCCCGCTTTTGCAAAGCCAAGACTCTCGTAATCGTTTGTTGCATCGCACTCCACGTAGCTGTTGGTCGACAAATCTATAGTGTAGAGGCTCAGGTAGTCCTCGGAAAGAGCCATTATGCGGGCAAGAGCATCCCGATCCTTCCGGACGTTTTCTTCGTAATCTCTCTGCCTCATCTGCACGTCAACTGTACTGATACCGATTATGAGATGGTCATCGCCAAGGTTGCCCATGCGTGTTATCTTCATGTTGACGTAAATGGGTTTTCCGGTGTCTACAAGACGGTAGGTCAAAGTGAAAACGCCCTGCGCATCCAGCTCGTGAAGTATTTTTTCCTTTGAGAAAGCGGCAAAGAAAGCTTCCCGGTCCTCCTCGTAGATACGGTTCGAAGCGCGGACGCATTCCTCAAAGAAGTGTTCACCGTGGCGCTCCAGAGCAAGGCCCTCTCCTCCGACGGGGGACCTGTATTCAATGAATTTCTCTGTGCTCAGGTCAACATAGTAAATGTTGTAGTAGTCTGTCGCCAATGCGCGGGCAATGCTCGCGTAAGTCGCGCCCTCATCCGCGTGGGTTATGGACAGCACCGCCACGGCAACAGCATACGTTCCCTCAACGTGGTTGACGGCAATTCTCCTTGCAAACGAGTGCACAACCGACCCGTCGGGCATCGTCTCGTCGTAGAACGACTTGGCGCCTTGCTTGCCGCAGGTGACATTGATGTTGTTCATGAAAGAGTCGCTGAACTGAACAAAATCTGTGCCCACATAAGAGAGGTCATAGTGAAGGAACCTTCTTACGAATTCCCGGTAGGATTTGTTGCTGCGGGCAAATCTGGCCTTGTCGCCTTTAACCTCAATGATACCCATAGGCACCGTATTGAAGGAATTGAGGAAATACTCCGCATCCCCTGCCGCCAATACAGCAAGATCGTACAGGTTCACGCCGCCGACCGTCTTAAAGTAGTCCGACTCCTCCGGATTCTCATATCCTATTTGCTGACCGTTTTTAAACCTCTCGTACAGCTGTTCAACGGTAAGAGGCTTGCTGTAGAAAAAGCCCTGAAGCTTGGAACAGCCGATTTCCTTGAGAAATTTAACCTGGTTTTCGGTCTCCACGCCTTCGCAAACCGTGTCAAGGCCGAGAGCCGTTGCCATTTTCATAAGCTCAGTGAGAATAATCTTTCCGGAGTTGCCCTCGTCAAGCTTCTGCATAAAGCTCATGTCGAACTTTATCAAATCAAAATCTATTGTCTGCAGAAGATCCAGCGACGAATAAGCGGTTCCGAAATCGTCCATCCAAACCCTGAATCCGAGGCTCCGGAACTTTTCAATCCGCTCCTTCATAAATTCAATATCGGACGAAACAATACTCTCCGTTATCTCTATCGTGATAAGCTCCCGGGGCACTCCCGCACCGTCAACCTTTTTGCGTATTTCTTCTACAATATCGCAAGTTTCAAAGTCCGATCTGGAAAGATTTATCGAGTGAGGAACCACTGTGACGCCAAGGCTTCTCTGCTTCTGAATCTTTTCGAGCACGCGCTCCAAAACATAAAGATCCAGTTTGTATATGAGACGGGTCTCCTCAAGGGCAGGAATGAACTCAGCAGGAGAAAGAATACCCTTTTGCGGATCCTTCCAGCGGGAGAGCGCCTCCTCATCGCAGACTTTGCCGTTCACGGCACGGACGATGGGCTGGTAAGCAACTATGATATTCTTCTCTCTCAGCGCCCTGTCAAAGTTCTCTAATATGTACTGTTTGTTTTCAAGCTTTTCCCGCAGTTCGCCTTTGTAGTAGCAAAAAGATGATTGTGCGGACCCTTTCAGGGAGTCGCAGGCCATCTTTGCCCTGTCGCAGGCAACACTGACAGGCAGTTTTTCATCAGCCGGGTAGCAGTATATTCCCGCCCTGACCGGCGGCGCATCGGTTTTGATTCCCTTGAGAGTTTCGAAAAGCCTTTCAAGCTTCCGTTCCCTGTCATCTTCCGTGCAGATTACTATAAAATTGTCCTGGGCGACATGGCAGCTGTTTTCGCTTCCGAATATATCGGCAATAATGCCGCCAAAGTTACGAAGCAGCCTGTTTCCCTCGTCAAAGCCGAACTTGTGGTTAAAATACTTGAGACCGCAGAGATCGATGTAAATAATCGAGACATTGTTCCGTTTTTCCGACTCTGTGACGGCACCGGCAAGCTCGAAAAAGTAGGTCATATTCGGCAAACCCGTCAAGCGGTCGTAATGGCTGTACGTCACAAAGCGAACCTCGCGGAGCGCGTTGCTCATTGACGAGTTCAGATTACTCTCGGTGTATGAAGTTTCCTCGTTGAAAGCGCCCTCATTGGCGTACCAGACATGGGCAAGGCGCACGCCGTCCTCAGTGTAAACATGCTTGCCGAAGGCGTGAATGATGATGTAACCCGGCTCATTGAGTTTCCTTGTGCGGTATATGACGTCGTAGTCGCCCCCTTCGGTGGCAAAACGCAGAGAAGCATCCGCCACTCTTGTCACGTCGTCCGGATGCGTGCACTTGTACATGTCGTGGTCCATGTCGAAGTACGCCTGCCCAAAATCCTCATACCCGAGCATCTTGCAAAAGCCCTCCGACAGGGCTATAGTCACAACACGTTTGTCAACGAACTGATAAACCGCAAAAGGCACCTGCATGCCTTCTATGAACGATTGCCTCTCGTCATCGAAACGGTATTTCTCCATATGCATTACCTTTCCTGCGCCGGTCATAGGCCGGCATATGCATTTGGAAGATAGCAAATTTTGTCTGCGTATTAAGTTAAATCATCGAATCATCAATGTTTTTCTTCGAATTCATGTTAATTATACAATCGTTTTTGAAAAAAATAAACAATAATCTGCAATGGGAGTGTTTTTTTTCAAATCTATCGCTGTTTTATAATGATTAAGGATTATTATTTGGTCGCCAATGTTCGGCAATCTTCGCCCGTTGCACCTGTAGCCCTCAAAGCTCTTGCCATTTAAATGCTTACTCAAATTGCATTGATAACGGTTACTAATCAATGTATCTTGAGGCAATTTCTTGGTACTTTCTGAAAGAACCAATAACCTTGATTTTTTACACAAAGTTGATAGAATGGATTCAGCAAAAAAGCCTTACGGCGGAACAATCTAAATATTTCAGACTGCTAAAATGCAGTCGGAAAAGGACTTTGAATGAGATACGGATTTTTTGACGACAAGGCAAAAGAATATGTTATCACGACCCCGCACACACCGTTGCCGTGGATAAACTACCTCGGCAGTGAAGAGTTCTTCGGGCTCATTTCGAATACCCTTGGCGGCTATTGCTTCTACCGCGACGCAAAGCTTCAAAGACTTTTGCGCTACAGGTACAACAACGTGCCGCGGGACACGGGCGGCAGGTTCTACTATGTTAAGGAGCGGGGCAAAAAAGCCTGGGCTCCGGGGTTTAAGCCCTGCGAGACACCGCTTGACAGCTACGAGTGCCGCCATGGCCTTGGCTATACAAGGTTTCTTGCGAAAAAGGACGGGCTGGAATCATCGCTTACCTGCTTTGTTCCCATTGGTGAGACCTGCGAGATTCACGATCTGACGATAAAAAACACCGCCAATGTCAAAAAAGACGTTCTCGTTTACGGATGCATGGAGTTCTGCCTTTGGAATTCCGTTGACGATTCCCAGAATTTTCAGAGAAATTTGAATATCGCCGAAAGCGAAGTTGAGCCGGGAGTTATCTACCATAAGACTGAGTACCGGGAGCGCAGGGATCATTACGCCTATTATGCTTCCCTTTCCGAAACTGCGGGATTTGATGCCGACCGCGACACTTTTCTCGGGCGCGAAGGCGACTGGTCCGACCCGCAAATGGTCAGAAACGAGTCGTCGGGAAACTATTCCCGTGTGGGCTGGTACCCGATCGGATGCCACAGGCTTGAGGTTGCTCTTGAGCCCGGCGAGTCAAAGCGTCTCACGTTTATTCTCGGATACGCGAATAACCCGCGCGACAAAAAGTTCATTGCGCCCGGCGTTATTCGCAAAGACACCGCCAAGCGCGTCCTCGGGCAGTTCTCAGACCCGGCTGCGGTTGATGCGGCGTTTGAGGCATTGGCGGGTTACTGGGACGGCCTGCTTGCAAAATTCAGTGTTGAATCCGGAGACGAGACACTGAACCGCATGGTCAACGTCTGGCACCAGTACCAGTGCATGGTCACGTTTAACATGAGCCGCAGCGCATCGTTCTACGAAACGGGAACAGGCCGCGGAATGGGCTTCCGTGACTCCTGTCAGGATCTTTACGGCTTTGTGCATATCGTACCCGACCGGGCAAGAGAGCGTATCATCGACATCGCTTCAATTCAGTTTGAGGACGGTTCGACCTATCACCAATACCAGCCGCTCACAAAACGCGGAAACAACGACATCGGCGGAGGCTTCTCAGACGACCCGCTGTGGCTTGTCGGCGCTGTCTGCGCTTACGTAAAAGAGACCGGTGATTTCACTATTCTTGACGTTCCCACACCGTTTAACAACGTTCCGGGCACCGAAGTACCGCTTATGGAGCACCTGCGCCGATGCATTCGGTTTACCGTTGAACACCTCGGCCCGCACAAACTGCCTCTTATGGGGCGGGCCGACTGGAACGACTGCCTCAACCTGAACTGCTTCTCGGAGGAGCCCGGCGAAAGCTTTCAGACGTTCGGTCCGTCGGAGGGTCCTGTCGCGGAATCCGTATTTGTCGCCGCGCTTTTCGTCAAATACGCCGGTGAATATGCCGGTTTGTGTGAAACTGTGGGGCTGAATGACGAGGCAAAGACCGTCAAAAAACATGTGGAGACCATGGAGCGCACGATTCTTTCCGAAGGATGGGACGGCAAGTGGTTCCTGCGCGCATATGATGCTTTCGGTGCAAAAGTGGGAAGCAGTGAAAACGATGAAGGAAAGATTTACATTGAGCCGCAGGGGTTCTGTGCCCTTGCAGGCGTCGGTGTCAGTGAAGGATACGCGCTTCAGGCGCTTGATTCTGTGAGGGAGAATCTCCTTGGCGAGTACGGTGCAGAGCTTCTTGCGCCCTGCTATACACGCTATCACGTGGAGCTCGGAGAGATTTCGTCCTACCCGCCCGGATTCAAGGAGAACGGCTCGGTGTTCTGCCACAACAATCCCTGGGTTATCATTGGCGAGACGGTCCTCGGGCGGGGCAATTACGCCTTTGACCTCTACAAGCGCATCTGCCCGGCTTTCTTTGAAGACAAGAGCGAAATTCACGAAACTGAACCTTACTGCATGCCTCAGACGGTCACGGGACGCGCCACAGGCGAGCCGGGACACGCCAAGAACAGCTGGCTCACAGGCACAGCCTCATGGGTGTTTGTCGCGGTATCACAGGCAATCCTCGGAATTCAGCCTAACTACAACGGGCTGCGGATCAAGCCCTGTCTGCCCGACAGTATCAATGGTCTTACGGTGACACGCGTGTTCCGCGGAGCAAAATACATAATCCGCATCAAACGCACCGGAACCGCATCGCTCTCCGCAGACGGCGTCTCGTCAGAAAACTTTGAGGTTCCTGTGAAGCCCGCAGGCACCGTGACAGAAGTTGAGTGCACAATCTGATTTAAAAAACACAAGTATTAAATACAGTCATTTACACACAACGCGCCTGTTTGGCGCGTTGTGTGTTTTTCGCTAAATGATTTTCCCGTCTGCCAGCTTTATAATTCTCTTGCAGCTTTCCGCAACTATCGGATTGTGTGGAAAATCCCATAACTTATGTCTGAAGTATTCAGTTCTCTTCTGTAACGACTTTAAGAATTTTTGAGTTTTCAATCTTAGAATAATCGATTGATTCATCGAATCCTTCGTCAAAACCGAGAAGAATACCAATTTCACCTTCATTTGTCAGGATTTTGGTTATCCAAACAAAGAATTCCGACTGAGTGTCATAAAACCGGGCAAAAATGTGCCTGATTGCCGGATATGTACTCTCTAAGGTTTGAAATGTAATATCCTTTTTCAGCTTATCTTTCGCCAATGATGTTAATTCAGGTGATGCAAAATAACACTCCCCAGTGTAGATCCAATCGTCATACTCTTTTTCGGAGACATTATTGACTTCCGGATTGTCATCTTTGCTGTTTTCAAAAAGCAGAGCCGCAAAAAGATGGCCATCCTCGAACGCTAACTTGTAAATCACGGCAACCTGTTTATTTAAAGTTTTCTTGGCGTATTCAATTTTGTAAATCCTGTCAAAGTCCTTAAGCGTTTGGGGATAACGACTCATGCTGGACAACGGAATCTTTGCCTTTGGTATGTTTGTCATGAACAAGTCAATATCAATCGGCTCAAGAGCGTCCAACTGATTATCTTTTATGATATCGCTTGTTAAACTGATAGGGTCATTTGATGTGTCCCTGTGCGTCTTGTTTTGTTCACTGTTTTTTGAAATAAGTACCGCCAATGCAACCGCACATATGACCACAATACTTACCGCGATAACAATGAAGAGAAATTGTTTTTTCATTGAGAAAACCTCCTATTTATTTGAAACGGTTATGATGTACGAATAAATCGTACAATCATAAAAATCCCAGATTCTGTCCACTAATTCGTTAGTGTCTGAATTGTAGGAATCCAGAGTCCAGCCAAGCGAATGTGTCGAAGATGGTATTACTCCAACATCTAAACGCTGAGGGTCAGAAACCGATAAAAACCCATGTTTATTAGCCCATTGTCCATTAGACATTTGGTACCAAAAATGATAATCATAAAACACATATGCAAGATCAATTGCTTTCACCCAAGTCTGCGGCGCCCCATTCGAGAACTGCAAAGCCATCCCGGCAGAAGGGGTGAAATACCTGTTCCTCTAACTCGCCAATGTCTTCAGGGTCACATGCAGAAAAAATCATGTAAACACGCATAATATTGTCCGGTTGAGGCGTGACGGTAAGGGGCATGATTTCGTCAACCTGTTCGTTTAAAAGAAATTCCACCCTGTTGTACTCGTTTGCGGCCATTTTGGGCAGCCAGTATGTGATAAAGTCAGATCTTTCTTTGAAATTGAAACCCATTTCGTCAAGCACCTCTTCGAGGAACTTGGCGGTGTCCTTTCCGGGCACAACAAATCCGTTTTCGCTGAAATTGAGAACGGGGCCGTCGGATTCTTTCTTCAAATCAATCTCATAATACATGTACGGATACAGTTTGCCATCCGCCGTCAGCGTCCCGTCAGGCTCGGCCTTAAAGGACCAGCCTTCCGATGCTTCATATTCAGGATATGTAACCGTCAGGACTTCCGGGTTTTCAAGAATAACGTTTACCTCAAGTTCCTCTTCCGGGAAAAAGTAGATAACCGGTTTTCCGACATTCAAAACTACATGCGACCAATAATCATTAAATGCAATATAATATGCCGCAACACTTGCAATCTCTGCAGTAGCAAGCATTGATGCAAGGGCGACTGCTATAATATGCGTAAAAAGACCTTTCTTTTCATTCCGGAGTTTTATCAACACGATTAATGACATCACCAGGAATGCTGATAACGCAAGTCCTATCAAAACTGCCCAGCAGATTTCAATCGGAGTTACAGCATTATTCACATCAAGAAACGAAAGATTGCATTCCAATACTAGAATTTTTCTGATGCATTCAAAAACACCGTTTGTGATTCTTGTCACACCGAACCTGATAATAAACAACGCTGATGAAACCGCCGTTGCACATCCGTATATTCCTACTGAGATATTAAATACTCGTTTCGCTCTTCCAGACCGCTTGATTGCCATGAAGCGTACAACGGAGAACGTAATCACTGCCCCCAGTGTAAGAGCAGCAATAAAATACAAGAGTCCCTGTAAATACCCGGGCGTATGAATCGATACATCATTACTATAGTTCCATCCCGACTTCGGTTTTAATATAGTCATCAGAGACATCAGCAAGGCGTAGGCCGGAAGCGCTGTCATCAGCATAATCACAGCGGATCCGCTGATATACAAACCCTTGTTAAGACCTCGTTCCTTAGAGGAACTTATTATTCCCGTCACGAAGGCCGGAAATGCAGATAGTATTGCTATTACAGCAAATGACGCGATAAGATAATAATCCATAAGTATCTCCTTTTTTTGAATCAATAGCCCAACGGATTGGGAACCGAAACAAAACCTATAATGAAAAATTTCAACATTATTATTTTAGAAAAGGCGCCTTGAAATACAATTAAGATTTGAACTTCAAGGCGCCTGTTTTATTAATTCGTCACAATTTGTTTTGAATAATCAGCCTTCGCTTTTTCTTCTCTTTTTCGAGCCGACAATTCCTGATGCGAGGACCGATGCGCTGAGTATTATCACAAACAGCACGGAGACCATGTTGCCGGGGTCGCCGGTGGGCGGCAGAGGCGGGTTGGAGGTATTGGCGGTTGAGAACCGGGCGAATGCGTTGCCGTCTTCGGACACAATCAGGATGACGTGGTCTCCGCTTGAGAGGGTCTCCAGGAACGAACCCTTGAGAGTGATTGACGTGCTCTCGGAGGAGATTTCGTAATCGGAGGGATCCAGCACAACGCCGTCAACCTTTACGCATACAAACTTTGAGACCGCAGCGTCGGAGACAAATGTCAGCTTGCCGCCCTCCTCCTTGCTCCAGCTTGAATCGGAGCCTTCCACCACTTTGTACTTTGCATCGGTGACGGTCACTTCAACGGTTCTCGAGAGAACGATTTCATTCTGACCGGAAACCTCTGCAAGACCTGACGGTTGGCCGTACTCATTGACTGTAAGAGGATCGCCGCCTGAGGAAGCCCTGTAGCTGTCAGAAATGAAAAGCGATGTATTTTCTTTCACCACGGAGGCGGTGACTGTGGCTGTGCCCTCTTTGAGAGCGGTGACATTGCCGTTGGCGTCAACGGAGGCCACGGACGGGTCGTCAACGCTGTAAACGATTCTATAGTCGCTTCTTGCGTCGTAGGGTGCTATCGTACCGCCAAGGGCCAGAGTCTCGCCTGCGCTGAGATTCGCCTTGCCGTTTTCGGCGTTCAGCAATACGTCTTCGGGCTGAGCAGTTTTTTTGACCGCCTTGTAGATGTAGAGCTTTTCGGTTTTGGCTGCCTCGCCGTTTGCGTAAGCGGCCACCTCGAGCTCGCAGACACCGTCTTCGCCGTAGAGCTCGTCCGGCACTTTGAAACGGAGCATCTTTCTCTCGGTCTCGCCAACGCCAAGTTTGAGCTCTTCGCTTTCTGTCAGCGACTTGTATACAGTCTGTTTCTCGTCCCCTTCTCCCTCTGTCACGGCATAACCTACTGCAATATATCCGTCATAAGCTTTATTGCCGTTGTTTGACACGTCAACGGAGAACTCAAAGGAGCCGTCCGCCTTGGTTATAAGGTCCGCCGAGTCGCAGTCTATCTTCTCGCTGTAGGGAAGCCTGAAATACTTAACTGCCGGGTAGTCGTCAAGGTCATCGTCCCAGGCTGTAACCCTCACAAGATAGCCGTCCGGGTTATCCGGGTAGACAAAATCTTCGAAGACGGCGTTAGCCTTGTCGTTTGACTGGAAATGGTCCTCAAACACCTTCGTTCCGATGGGTGTTTCGTTCTTTTCCTTGTCGATGAGGTCAACTTTAACCGTCATTTTGTTGCTGGGGAGAGAAGCGAGATTTTTGACGGCCACCGAAAGCGCTGTCTTCTCACCCGCCAAGGGCAGGCTGTCCGGGAAGAGCCTTAGGCTTATCTCTTCCCTGTTGCCGCCCTTAAGAAGCATGAGGTTGCTGTCGTAGGACGAAATGGCGCCCTCTTCATCCTTGTTTACGGTCTTGAAGGAGATGAGCATTTTGCGTCCGACGCCAACGTAAGCCACCTCTGTGATGTCCTGATTCTTTTCGACGGAAGCAACCTTGGTGATGTTGCCCCACATTCCGTAGGGTTGATCCACGCCGCCGTCATCCTTGAATGTACTGTAGTCGGGGTCGTATTCGCGGAAATAGATGGCCGGCACGTTGCCCTCGTCCGTTTCCTCCCAGTCGATCCAGACTATGCAGAGGTTTCCGTCGGGCTGGACTGTCACGAAGTAGCTGGCGGCTGCATTGGCGATTTCGCCCATGTTGTTCACACCGTTAGCTGCCTGGTTTGCCACGTATTCCGAATGGTTGTAGGTGCTGTCAAGGTAGCCCACCACGTCGCCGCAGTTCAGCTTGCCGTCCTGGTTCCAGTACATGAGCACTGTTCCGTCGTAGGCGACGAGCTGAGGATTCGTATCAGATGTCTCCTGGTCTGAGAGAAGGATCGGCCTTGACTGCTCCATGGTTTCCAGGTCGCAGGTCACGAGAAGAAGCTCCCGGTCCTTGTCGGTCTGAACGGATCTGTCGGTGTCAAGGGAGTAAACCACATACGCTTTGCCGTCAACCGCCGCAGCCGAAATCTCGCGGATTGTGGCAATAGTCACTTTCCTGTCGCCCTGGGTGTTGAGGTAGCGCATACCGTTGAGGACGCCCTTGCCGTTGGCGGATTCGTAAGCCTGATAGGAAGCCTCGTTTTTCGTGTAGTCAGTTACAATCTCGCCGTTTTGATCCAGAACTTTGAAGCAGACGTTGCTGTAGGAGTTATACAGGAAGTTTCCGATCTGGTCCAGATTGTCCTCAGTGAGGGTCAGGCCCTCCGTCTGGTAGTCGGTGGAGATATATGCGACGAAAATATTTCCGGTGGCCTCGTCATAGGCAATGGAAGGCATACCCTCAAAACCGTAGCCGGACGTGAGTTTTTTAATCTCTCCGGGCACACCGTTTTCGTCGAAGATGCAATAGCTGATGTCTGCGCAGTTAAGCATCTCGCCAATGTTTTCAACCTCCGCATCCCCGAAGGATTTGTCAAGGTTGCTCCACATGGCAATGACGCGGCCGCCGCCGATCTTAGCAGTCCTGAGATTGAAATCAAATGTGCCGTCGTTTTCAAGATACACAGGCTCTGTCTCGTTGCCATCCCAGTCGATAATACTGTAGGCCACCGAGGAGTAGTCGTTGTCTCCCCTTCTGCTGTCATTGTCAAGCCTCAGATAGAGTATCCTGCTCCCGTCGCCAATGGGAACCAGCGCAGGATCCAGGGACTTAACAGTGTTTTCAACCTTCTTCTCCGCAAGAACCCTGTTGTAAGGATCGTCATTGTCCGAGGACTTCATGGCATAGATGCCCGAAAGGAGTGAATTGCCCCTGGGGTTGTTTTCAAGGTCGCCGTAGATTTTAGTATCAGATGTGGCGTCTCTGTACGACATCAAGAGCTTTCTGTTTTGGAATTTTGAGGCGTTTTCCACGCCGGAGAAGTCCATCAGGCCTGTGTAGCCGTCGGTTTTGAACATGCCGTAGCTTGCTCTCGCCATGGAGATTCTTGCGGTCACCTTCATAATGACAGCCTCTGCATCAAGGTTGAAGGACACGATTCCCGCGCCGTTTTTCCAGGGCTGATAGTCGATGTCCATAACCATCGATCCCGCAATGCCTACGGTCATCAAACCAACCTTGCCGACGCCTGCGCCCAATTCGAAGAATAACTTTAAATGGAAAGCACTTCCGGATTCCATTTGATCCTGGACAGTCTTGTTGAAATAGCTCCATTCGCCGGTGAGCTTTATGGGCTTTCCGCTTTTTGCGTCTCCGTAAAAGAGGAATTCGCCTTCCGCCAAGCCGTTAAACTTTATGTATACCGGAACGCCCCAGATTGTAAATTCTCTTGTTTGCGAGCCCTGAACTTTGAAGTCAGCATACATTGTGAGGCAGTCAAAATACATCTGATCGTCCGTAATCACAAACGACAGGAGAACGTTGACAGAGTAGGTGAAAACAACGTCGGATTTCTTGTCTCCGACTTTGATGGCAGGTTCGTTCTGCATTACATTGCCGTCATCCTCAGGGCCGCCAATGAAATCCCAATCGTCGTCTGAAGCTATATCCGCCGGAGTCTCCGGATTTGACGGGTCTGCAGAATCAGTCAGTGGCGTGTCGCCGCCGGTGCCTGTATCGGTCATGCCTTCGCCGCCTGTGCCCGTTTCTTCGGTCTCCGTCCCGGTGCCGGCATCAGAGGTTCCGGAACCATCCGTCTGGGTTCCGGTATCCGTAGAAGGATCTTTGTATATCACCTTGCCGCCGGTGTCAGCAACGCTGTTAATGTGACCCAGAATACGGATTGCCCGTTCGTTTGCACTCATTTCGGAATAACCCGGTGTCTTTCGGGTGGCCTGAACCGCTTTCTTTATAGCTCCCGCAGAGCCGAAAGCGATTGTGAAGAAGTGCTTCATCTTACTTCCGCTGCTTCCAGAGTTGCTTGCAAGATCTGTGGAAGATAATCCCTGGGCCTCCTTGGGCTCAACGTCATAGTCGCTGCCGAAGGAGAAAGTTGTGGTCATACTTCCGAGTATTGGCAGCGTCACACTGTCCAAAGGATCAAAATCCGGGAACTCCACCGAGCCCTTGCCGGGTTTCATTTTCATGGAGTAGCCCGTGTCGAACTCGCCAAGGCCCTTGCCCTTCTGATCATAAAGTTCAACCGTCAATGTTCCGTTGACAGTAAGATTGTTGCTCACAACAAACGTGGACTCATAGGTCCAGCCCTCTGCGGTGCTCTCCTCCGCAATCCACTCTTTAAATAGAGCCCCGTTGCAGTCGTAGCTTCTCAAAACAAGTTTCTGCGCCCTGTAACCGGGAGCAATGACCGCATGGATGCCCAGCTTAACGATATCGTCGGTGATATCTATGCTCGTGGTATCCATATTTGAGCCCACCGTCATACGGTCTATCTGATAGTTTGGATTCTGGTATGGAAGAACATAAACTGTGGTGCCGTTGCGGGTGAATATTGAAACGCCCTGATAAATCCTGTCGTCCATGGTTATCGCAATGCAATAGCCAAGGTTATCCGCATAGGCAGGCAGGTAAACTGTGAAGCAGCCGTTTTTGTCGGTTGTTGCATTGGTGTAGTAATCCACATTGTTGACCGTAATCTTTTCCCCGGGATCCGTGGACAGCACAGCCACATTGGCGCCCGCCACGGGTATGCCCGCCACGTCAACATTTTCCGCAGTTATATCCACAGAACTCGGTCTCTTGATCGTTCCGCCCTTTGTTACAACCTTGCCTTTCACCAGGGCACCGCCCTCATCGACAGCCCTGTCCACAAGGTAATAGGTGAATTCCATATCGTGGTCATCCACCTCAAAGGCGTATATATCGCCAATGCAGGGAACGAATCTCACGTCGTCATTGAGACGCACCTCTCCCTCCACCGCATTTCTTGTCCAGTAACCTGTGCGCGATCTTACAGAGCCTTTTTCGTCCGGGTTTTCTGGTAAGACGTAGAGGTTCACAATGTCCCCCGGAGTCATGTTGCGGAAAGTATATGTTCCGTTGCCGTTGTCCGTGTACTCGCAGTTTGCCGTAAACGTATATCCGGCCATGTTTGTTTCCCGGTTCTGATATGCAATAAAGGAGCCCGGGTACTTCCAGGAGACTGTTATTTCAATATTTTCCTCGTAGAAGAGAGGCTTCACGGACATGCCTTTGGTGAGCATGACTTTTTCGCCGGGGGCAATGTGCTCCACGGTGCCGTCAGCCCTTGTGATTTCAATTTTATCGCATTTATAGCCGTGAGAAGGATATGCAAAAATAAACAGTTCGTCGCCTTCGCGCCACTCGCCGCTGGCAACGTCTTCGTTGCGGTAGGTCTTATCGCCAATGCGCAGCTCGCCCCGTTCCGGGTCATAATCTTCAACTGCGACAGAGCCGATATATGCTCCCCTGACCACCGGAGTTACTGAAATATTATAGCAAACTATTCCGGGATCTGTGTCGTCGTACACGATTGCCTTGATGTCATTGGCGTCAAGGATACCGCCGCAGGATTTCAAGACCTGACCCCAGCCTTTAACCTTGTACTCAACGGTAAATGCTTTCCTTGAGACTGCCGCTTCGGTAATTCCGTAACCGATGGTGGAAAAATCAAAGCCTCTGTAAAGCCACTCGGGAAGATCAAAGGTTCCGGCCTTATAGTTTACTGTTCTTACGATGTCCGCCGCAGAGGTACCGTTAAACTCACGGTATTCCCCTTTAACGTTCCGGGCATCATCAGCGACCCATGCTTCGTTGTACAATGTTAAAGGATAGAGCCTGATCTCGTTGATCTCTATGTCGTTCCACGTGAGTTCTTCCACGGTATACTCACGATTTTTTTTCCACTCCAGCATGAAGCGCTGAAGCTCATCGGGCCACATTCCTTTTGCACCCCTGTAGAAAGAGGGCCGTCCGAGAGACCTGTAAAATTTAAACGACATCTGGTCGGTGCTCCAGGAGGTGTATTTCTGTTCGACCCAGCCTTCTTTGACGCCAAGGGTCAAAGTGCCTGATTTCCCCTGATCAAGCTTAACTGCCGGAAGCACATCATAGACCTGTTCTCCCACCAAGATGGGATGCCCGTATATTCCGAAATAATATGAGTCCTTTTTATTCAAAGAAGACCAGGTCTGTGGCTTGGAGCTGCTGTCCCTTTTTACGGTAAAACTGACTTCTATTTTCTTTACGCCCATCATATTTGCGTAAAAACCGTTCAGATCGTTGAAAAGACCTGCGAAACTGCCGCTGTCCTTAACACTGTCAACGTCGATTGTGAAATACTTGAGTGTACTGTCGCCGTCGTAAACAGGGGTGGCGCCGTCCCTTATTGCAGCCTTCGGAAGGATTTGAATAACCGCATTGCAGACGGATGCGGTCGCACTGCCCGCCTCCACGCCAAGCACAACGCCAATTTCCTTCGTCTCTGTCTGATCCTCAGCTGATGTCTTGAGAGGGACTATAACCGTTTTTTGCTTTTCGCCGGGCAGGAACACGGAGGTTGCGTCAATCGGAAGATAGTCCTTGGCGGCGTCGGCGTTAAGGCTCACCGTGAGCACCCTCACCTCCGCAAAATCATTCAGGCATCCTTCGCGCACAATATCTACGGAGGCGCAGATTTCATCCGAATCGACTTTGACAAAAGACGATGCAAAACCGATTGTGCAGGGCTCCGTCTCGTCGTTGTCTTCAATCACCACCGTGCTTCCCAAGATTTCGCCTATTTCAGCGCCTCCCTCGGGGTTGCATATACCGAGAGAAAAAATCTCCTGAGGGTCATACACCTTGTCGTCAAGGGCTTTGATGACGATGATTTTCTCGTTCTGACCGTCCTCAAAAACCACCCTCAGCGAGGCGCCCACTGTCGCGTCATACACCGCGGATGCAACGAGATTCTCATCGTTATTGCCAATGAGGCTCTCCATGTCCACCAGGTCTGCGTCGTTCATTCCGTTCGGAGCCGTCTTCTCGCCAAGGATACTGTCCTTGAGCTCATGCAGCGGCGACTTATACGGCGCATCAGGATCGTACTGCTCCTCTGCCGTGCCGTCGGTTTTGCTTACCTTGTCGACAATGCGCTCCGCTTCCTCGTCAGACACCTTAAGAATATCAGCAACAAGCTCTATCGAAGCTACCCGGAGCTGTGCAGCCTCCTCGTCGCTGAGTTTATTGGCGTCTTCGTCATAGCCGATTATTTTCTTGTAGATCTCATCCGTGAGGATTGTGTCAGCCGTGATGTAGTCGCCGCCGCTCTCTTCAAGATAGATCTCCGCCAATGTGCCTGCGTACTCGTCGCTCTGTTTGAGCTTCCTGTTCTTGACACTGACTGTGTAGTCGGTTCCGAACTTCGCAGTGATGTCGATTGCCTTGAGTTCCACCGAGACCCTGCCCTCAGTTCCGCCCATGCGGATAAGCTTCAGGGCGACCTCCCGGCCCTCGTCAACCGATATTTCGGACTCGAAAAGTTCGATTACACCTTTTGGGTAACGTGCAGCATAATCGGGTGAAATGCTGTAGTCTGCCGTTACCGCGTCCTCGTTCCCGCCGAACACGCCTGCCGGAATATATGCTTCAAGCATCATGACGGTAAGAACAAAGCAAATGATTTTCGAAAAAACTCGTTTCATAAGTAACCTCTTAAATCAAAAAATATGCATTCGGCAGATCGGGTTCAGCCGGTGCATTTGCTTGTTTTAACTCTGTTCCAACGTTGACAAGGTCTGTCTTGTCAAATATAATCGTAACATAACCACCCATGGTCATGTCAACGTATAAACGGAGGATTTTATGCTTTTTTCGAAAAAAAATAAACTGTTTTCCATTCACGAGGTGTGCAAAACATGCGGTCTCAGCCGCACAACACTAATACGCATGGAGGAGTGCGGTTTTTTAAAGCCTTGCCGTGTCGATCACGTGACAGGCTACCGCTACTACGACGCCCAGAACGTGGCCGCCATTGGCCAGTACAAACGCATGCAGGACATAGGGCTTTCAAGAAAAGAAATAACAGATCTCTACTACGAACGAAGAGACAGCGATGAGTTCATCAAAGAGCAGCGTCTGAAGATCAGCAAGCTTCAGCGGTTTCTGAATGAATATGAGCTTAGACACAGCCGGTCCAAAAGCGGCACAGTCTCTTTGATAACGCTTCCCGAGGTCGACTGCTACTGTGAGCATTTAACCCCGAAGTCGCTGGAGGAAAGCGCTGTTCTCTGCTACCTTGCGTACTCGCACTGTATAGAAAAAGGCTACCGCATCTTAGGCGAAGAGCCTCTCATGAGCGTATTTGAAGACAAGGATATCCTGACATTTCATCCGACCGTCGTTTCGGACTTCACATACTGCATACCCGTGCTTCCAAAGCCGGGTCACGACGAAAACGTAAAGCACTTCCCTGGCGCCAAGGCAATCTCCATTCTCGGGTTTGGCAGCTTTTACGCCTTTGAGGACCTTTGCGCTGTTCTTGCGGAAAAAATCAAATCGGAAGGGTTAAAGCCCACCGGCCCTCTGAGGGTAATCGCTCTTGTCGCACCGTACACCGGCACCCACTACAAAACTGAAGATTTTTGCTACGAATGCGTCGTTCCCATTGGCGGAGACTAAGCCTGACGCCTCTAACCGATGAAATGCTTCAAGCAATCAAGTCAATTGTTCAAAGGACAAGGCCGAAGCTTCTTTTCAGCTGCCCACCCAATCTCCCTGATCATTTTGACCTACAGACCGGAAGTATCATCTTATACGATGGAAAACGTCTGGGTAGAGGTCGAAGCAGCACTTGAATACATCTTCACCGAACTCCGGAGTTCCGTAAAAATCTACACTTTCAAGTGAAGTACAAAACGCAAATGCCATCTTTCCGACCTTACTGCATGGGTGAGAAAAGACCTTTAGATCTGCGCAGCCTTTGAATGCCCCTTCGGGGATTTCCGTGATGCTTGCGGGAAGATTGACTTCTGTTACGCGGTCGCACGATGCAAACGCATATTTCCCAATTGTTGACACATTAGCGGGCAGATTTATTGCGGTCAGCGAGCAACAGGCGTTGAATGCGCGGTCACCAATACTTATGAGTGCTGCCGGCAGTTCTGCTTTCTTTAGCGCCAGGCACCACTCAAATGCTGAATCGCATACCACCTCTATCGTTTCAGGAATTATTATTTCCTCCATATGCGTGCAATACTGAAACGCTGCTCCGCCAACGGACTTAAGAGCCGCACCTTTTACAGTAACGGTTCCGTAGAGGTGGGTGTTTGCAAACATTCCGTTCGGTATCGCCTCCGTATCATCACTGAAAACGATTTCCGCCGAATCAAGCCTTCCGAACGCAGAGTTATCCGAATAACTTCCGTCCGCACGCTTTTCAGCCGCAAAACTCTTGGCGGCAGCAGGGGTTTCAAACGAGATCTTCTTCAGAGCTGTGAATCCGTCAAATGCTTTTTCCCCAGGTTTTGTTTCGACTTCCGGAAGCACAAGTTCCGTCACGGAAGAACAACCAGAGAAAGCTTTTTCGCCAAGAGTTGTGATTTTTGCCGGGAAACTTATTGTTTCAAGAGAAGCGCAGCCTTTGAAGGCTTCCGCCCCTATATTTTCGATGGAATTGAATGTGAACGATTTAAGTGCCGTGCAGCCCGAAAATGCCCCGTCTGAAACAGTTTTAACTGCGGTCATGTCCGCTCTTTCAAGTGCAGCGCAGCCCGCGAACGCACCGTCGTTGACAGTCTCGGCTTTCGGAATCTCAATCACCTTCAACAGTGCATCGCCGGAGAAGGCATTCTTGCCGATTTCTTTTACAGATGTGAGGACAGCTTTTTTCAGAGATGTGCAGCCGCTGAATGCATTGTCCGCAACACTTGTGAGGCAAGGTAAATCTATATTCTTAACAGACGAGCACCCCTTGAATGAGTCTTGACCTGCAGCCTGCACCGAATCTGCAGACGGAACCGCTTTCAAAGCCTTGCAGCCCTCAAATGCGTTATTACCTATTTTTACGATGCCGTGAGCATCGACTGTCTCAAGTGCTGCGCATCCGCGGAATGCCTTGTCTCCAATCTGAGAAATATTCCCCTTAAAGACAACCTCCTTCAAGTTCTCCAGCCCTTCGAAAAACGAATCGCCTGCCTTTCCGTTTTCGACCGTTATCTTAGTCACCTTGCTTTTGGAAAAAGCCGACCCAAACATAGTCTTTAGCACGGATATCGGGGCCATCTCACCGTCAATCACAACTTCTGAAACGTTTGTCAGTTTCTTGAATGAGCCCTTGGCAATTTCAATGCAGGGAATGGTGATCTTGGTGATTTTTTCGGCGTTGCCGTTCTCATCAAACAGAGTGCTCCAGGTTTTTGATACCTTAAACCCGCCAATTTCAGACGGAACAACTATTTCCGGTCCTTCAAGACTGCACCTAAACAGCTTGGCGGTTGTCTCGCCTAACTCATCGCTGATCAGCGTGTACGACCATCCATCGGCCGTCTTTACCTCGGAAGGATCGGGGCTTTCCTCAGGAGTTGCATCGGGCGTATCATCCGGGCTGTTATCGGTATTACCCGGCTCCGGAGTCCGCTCATCAGAATCGGGCGTCGCTGTAGCCGCAGGAGCAACGTCGGAAGACTTAACACAAGCAGTCAGATTCACCGCAACGGTGAAGGTCATTATAAAGCACAGGACAATGCAGGACACCCTGACAGTTTTTCGGTTTCTAAGCATAATCAAAACGAGCGCTGCAACGGCGACCATACCTGCCATTCCGAGAAATCCGGCGTTTCCGCCAACGGTCGAACTTTTCGCCTCTTCGTTCTTAATCTCATTCTCCAGCATGCGGCGCGTCGCGAAAGAAGTGAATACCCACCGGCCCGTCTCTTCCTGTTTTTCATAAACATATTCGAAAGTTTTTTTCACATTATTTGCAAAAGTGACGCTCATTTCACACTTAACGCATTTGTCCGTGAACTGCGTTATCGTGTACCCGGTTTCGAAGGAATCGTATTCCCCGTTCTCAGAAGGCATTACAATTTCGAATCCGTAATATGTCTGATCTTTCTCATAGTCGAGCTTCACGGAATACGGAGCCGGGAAACCGGTAATAACCTCACTGCTGAAATATTGTTCCAGCAGTTTCATGAACGCATCCGGACGCGAGAGACCGCCAATCACGCGCATTCCGGAACCGTCTTCCAAATTATGAAGAGAGTAGTTGATATTTTGATCCTCAATAAAGTTCTGCAGAAATGTATTATCTTCGGCTGATTGGGGCGACCACTCAAGATTCGTATACAAAACTGCAAGTGCCTCTGCCTCTTCAAGGATGTCATAGAACTCATCTTCCGAAAAAGCCGGTGTGTCCGCAAACGATCCCAACTGAAGCATCAGAACCAAACAAAGACTCATGCAAAAGAGAACACATATTTTTTTCATGATTTTAACCTCCATTATGTATCAAGTTACCATAACTCGTTTCTTATAACCGCATAAAAAACTCCGTTTCAATGTATGCTTGATATTTATTTAAATTAATCAAACGCATTGATTTTTTCAATCGAAATCATTATATTATATTTAACTACAGATGTCTGCGACTTAATTTCAAAAAGAGTCGCACAACAGTTGATTTTAAAGAATTAAAAAGGATTACGCCAATGAACAACGCCCCCGCTGACTGTTTAAACCGGGACTCTACAAAAAAGACCATTATCGACTCTTATCTCGCATTACTCCACAAGAGCAATGCCGACGTCTGCTCCGTAAAAGATATCTGCGAAAAAGCCGGGATACACAAATCCACTTTTTACAGGCATTTTGACTGCATCAGTGGTCTTCAGCAAAGTATCGTTGCCCGTGTCATGGAACAGCTTGACAAGATTCTGAATGACACGGATTTCTCGGATTTTTTATGCGGCCGCCGCAAATTTCTCCGTAAACTGTCTACAGAAATAAAAACAAACATACTCTTTTACTCAAAGCTCGTTGTCATAAATCACGACGTAGTGTTTCTCTCGACAATCAAGAGTTCCATATCCCGCAAGCTGAAAGAGGCAACAATGAATAATACAAGCATACCTGAGACACGGATCAACATTTTCTTCAACTACGTTGTTTCAGGAACTATTGCTGTTTACAGGGAGTGGATAAGGGGCGGCTGCGCTGAATCAATTGATGATATTTCAACAGTCCTGGAAGGTATTTCTTCTAATGGATTTGCAAGTATACTGCAATAACGTTCTGAGATTGAATCATTATTGTCTGTCAATCCGGTAATACTTATAGTTCCGGTCTTCACGAATAAAACTAAAAACAACAGCCCCGGGAAGTTGATCTCGAGGCTGCTTAGTGGTGCGGATAGCAGGACTTGAACCTGTATGGAGTCGCCCCCACACGGACCTGATGGCAGTGTTACCTTGGTGAAAAAAGACAACCGGAATGCTGAGCACAAGCGCGTTACCCACTAATATATTTCCACCACACTCCAATCACAGTTCAGCCGGTTTGTCCATAGCAAATTATAAATATTCTTGAAAAATTCAAAATCAACTATTGCTATTTGGCTTGAGATATGATATACTTATATTTGTAGAATTGTGCTTATCGGGGAGGAAACAAAATGTCTCGATCCTATAAGAAATTGTGGAAGCTGATGATCGACAAAGAGATCAATAAAACCGAGCTGACAAAAAAAGCGAGAATATCCACCAACGCGATGGCGAATCTCGGACGAAACGAATCCGTGCCGCTTGAAACGCTTGAAAAAATCTGCGCAGTGCTGAATTGTACGCTTGACGATATTGTGGAATTCAGCGAAGATAAGTAATTCCGGTACTCAACAAAACAAAGGAGAAAATATGAATTCAAAAGAGTTTAAGAGAAAATACATTGATCATTATCTGCTTTTAGAAAATGATTTTAAAAAGACTTTTGACTATGTATCTGTAGAAAGAAATAATTATGATACATATTCTGCGATGTATCTAAAATTGATACTATCAATTGGAAGTGAAATTGATATACTTAAAAAACTAATTGCTAAAATGTTAAATCCAGGATTCAATGAAAAAAAAGACAATCCAAATACAATCATAATTTGTTGTGAAAACAACTTTTGCTCACTGGAAGTTAAACTTAGAAGAGAAGAATTTGTTTTTAAACCGTGGGATTATCCCCAAGAACCAGATTGGTGGACTGTTTATAATGAAATTAAGCATAATCGATTAGAAAAAGCAGAGAAATTTGATAAAACCAAACAGTATTATCAGTATGCAAATTTACAAAACACACTATTATCATTGGGGGCTCTATTTTCCCTAGAAATGTATGCATACAGATTGATAACAATTAATAATGGAGAAAAGCAGTGGATACCAGTAGTGAAGACGCTGTTTTCTATGAACAACTTGTATTGGGAGAACAAAGCAAACGGAAATGGTACCGTGTTTATTGACGGAACACTGTATCTGTCGGATGATTAATACTGAAATAAAAAACGAAGTTACTTTCCAAAATCAAACCGTATGGTTTTTCTATGTTTGTCAAGAGATATGGGGAAGAAGAACTGTTGAATTGCCTTGAAAGAAATGATAAAAACGGTGTCGTTTATCATCGTGACGGAATAAATGGTGATTATGATGATTTTGATGATGTAGAAGCATTGATCCACTCTATCAAAGACGGAAAGAGATAGATTTATACAAAACTCTCACCATTGGTGAGAGAAATTGAGATGCACACAATAAAGATATGAGAACGGAGGAAGCGCAATGGCGGATATTGTCAATTACAATAACGATTTTGACAACATAATCGCAATCATAGAAAAATCGAAAATGCGGGCAATCAGAGCCGTAAACAGAGAAATGATCGAAATGTACTGGCAAATCGGTCAGTACCTCAGCGAAAAAGGCGAGAGCGACGGCTGGGGAAAAAACACCGTGCAGGATTTTGCCGACTATCTGAAAAGAACGTATCCGTCTGCAAGCGGCTTTTCCGCGCAGAATCTGTGGAGGATGAAGCAGTTTTATGAAACATACCGCGATAATGAAAAACTCTCACCATTGGTGAGAGAAATATCGTGGACGAATAATCTGCTGATCATGACCGGCTGCAAAACCGACGAGGCGAAAGAGTTTTATATGCGTTTGTGCATTCAGAACGGTTATGTGAAACGCGAACTTGAACGGCAGATCGACAGTATGCTGTACGAGCGGACGATGCTTTCGCAGGAAAAGAACAAGGATCTGATCGAGCGTCATCCTGCTGTCGGTGCGCTCCGTGATTCGTATGTGCTGGAGTTCTTGGACGTTCCGGAGGATTTCAAAGAGAAGGATCTGCGGAAAGCGATCATCGCCAATCTGAAAAAGTTCATTCTGGAATTCGGAAAAGATTTTACGTTCGTCGGTGAAGAGTATCGTGTTCAAGTCGGTAATACGGATTTCTTTATTGACCTTCTCTTTTTCAACCGCGCGTTGTCTTGCCTTGTTGCTGTGGAATTGAAGGTCGGTAAGTTCAAACCGGAGCACCTCGGACAACTGAATTTCTATCTGGAAGCGCTGAACAGGGACGTCAAGAAGCCGGAAGAAAATCCGAGCGTCGGTTTGATTCTCTGCACCTATAAAGACGACGCGGTAGTCGAATACGCACTCAGCGGCAGTCTTTCTCCTGCGATGGTAGCGGATTACACGCTGAAGTTGCCAGACAAGAAACTGCTTGAAGAAAAACTGCGCGAGATTGCAATGTTGGCTGAGAATAACGAAGAAGAATAATTATGGCGGTATTGTCTTGGCAAGCACTGGATTTGTACGTACAAATCCGGCGGCACATCTTGACAAGCAACGTATTTGGATATCCAAATACATTCGCCTGCCTCGTCAGCCGCTTGTTAGGGAGCGCCCTAATACCCCGAAAGAAACGGAGCGTCTATGGAAAACAAGATATTTCATAAATACTCGATTTTTGAAGTGAAACTTCACCTTGCTGAGTTGGAAAAAGGACACGGTAAAGAAGCCGTCAAAGAACTTATGGGTGAAGAACGATCCGCCGAGATCGAGCGTGAGTTTCGAAAAGAAATCGCACTGCGGCTTGAGCCGTACTGGAAAGACATTCAGGCGTACGAGCACGGCGGTTTCTGGGCGCACCTGCGCGTTGAACTCAAATACACCTTCCGCGAGCGCCGTGCCGAGTGCAACGTTCCAAAACATGTCCTTCAAGCAATTGTCGACGATATGATGCCTGATATCCGAGCGTTCTTTGAATCCGAGGAGGGCAAGCGCGAATTTGAAGAATGGAAAAGAGAAAGAAAAATGAAACTCTCGGATAAAAAGCCAAAATATGCAAGAAACTCAGGAATCAAAGTAGGACAAAAGGAAGAGTAATGAATATTGATAAATGTATTATCTGTGGAAAAAACAGCGTTGATTTAGGGGATAATAATCCGTTAACGGAAGAACATATCATCCCTAAAGCATTAGGTAACAATTCTTTAAAATGCTGTTTCCTTTGCAAAACATGTAACAGCAGGTTAGGAGATACGATTGATGCTACGTTTATCAATTCGTTTGATATACAACTTATTAGAAGACAATTAGGAATTAAAGGTCGGAACGGAATACCAAATCCGTTTGCCAAAGGAAAAGATAGTAATGGACACGATATTCGTGTTGACGAAAAAATGCAACCCAGTATTGTTTCTTGTGTTGAAAAAACAGGTAATGGAGTTAGAATACACGCAAATAGCAAAGAAGAAGCAAAAGAGATTGCAAAAAAAATCATGTTACGCAAAGGAACTGATAAGGACAACATAGATAAAGAATTACAACTGATTGAGGCGAAAGAGCCAACACAATATAGACCAGAAATATGTTATAATATAGAAATAGATTATCGAAATAGATTGCTTGCCATTTTGAAGATAGCTTATGAATATGCTTGCTTTAAATTGGGGGACTATTATTTTAATGATGTTCGTGCGAACGAAATCAGGACAATTCTAAAAAGTGAGATGGATCAAGATGTTGACACAAATAATGATTTGGATTTTGGCGTTTCATACATTCCTGAGGAATGCAGGCAAATATTGGATTTCCTTCACAGAACAAACCCTGCACACCATTTGATGATAATTCAGAATGATGCTTTAAACCGTTTAATAGCAACTGTTTCGTTATTCGGACTATTTGAGTATTCTTTTGTGGTTTTATTATCAAACGATGCATCAGAATATCAATCCAAAATATCTGAAGATCTAACAGACATTGTTAGAATTGAAACTGAATAAACACTTGTACTACGACAAAGGCTCAACGATTTTTCAAGTTATCAATCGAGGCGAGGAGTTTATCTCCCCGCCTCGTGCGTTTTATCGGTAAATGATTTAGTTTAGTACGACCTCTTCGGCGCGGTTGTGGATGCTATTCATACGCTGAACCCAGCCGAGTTGATCTGCGCGTTTAAGTGCCTCTGTGACGCCTTCTGCCTTTGCGTATTGCCGGACGAGCGTTTCAAGCATTTTCGTTGCTTCTTGATTGACCTGTTTGAGATACCCTTCAAGCGTTCCGTTCAGGCGCATGACGCCAACGGTTGAGGGGCGGTTTTGCTTGAGATATTCATAGTGCCGGAATCCCCAGACTCCGATGTTACCGATGTTCGGATTCATTTTCTTGACCTCCGTTTTTCATTTTTTCTTTGCTTGAAATTGAAATTCGGATAGTCGAAATAAACGACAAATCCGAACCCTTCGCCGATCGGCTTAGGGTTCGGATTTGTACTGTTTGGTGCGGATAGCAGGACTTGAACCTGTATGGAGTCGCCCCCACACGGACCTGATGGTAGCGTTACCTTGGTGAAAAACAGCACTGAGCCATCAAAGCCGCTAATGCTTTTCCGTATCAGTCCAATCAAATATCGTCACAAAATCTCTATGATTGCATATGATCCCATCAGGTTCAATTATATATTCAAATATGCCGTCATACCATTCCAATACTATAAAATCCTTTTTTTCTTATTGGTCCACTTAAGACAAGCCTAGGAACCGACACAGCGTTTGAAGCAATGGCGGAGGAAATGGATTCCGAAGATTATGCCGGATTCATTGAACATCTGGCTGAGGAAGCCGCAGCGGAGACTGCGGAAGAAACCGCAGATTACAGCAAAACAGCCTGATTTTAGGGTAAAAAGATCCCCGGAGAACGGTCAAATTCTCCGGGGTGATGTGATGTGTGGCCGATTTAGATGCACACGGATTTTGCGGAGGGTACAATACACCCTTGGCGATGATGGGAGCTAAAAGCATCCGC
>CACZNV010000171.1 GCA_902782645.1 uncultured Ruminococcus sp.
ACATTCTTCCTCATCGCTATGAGGCGCAAGGTGGGACTCAAGGAGCGCCAGATTATGACGGAGAGCATCAATGCGTCGAGCATTGGCGGCATCTTGTCCATCACAAAAATCATCCTCATAGGAACACTCATTTTTGAGGGCGCGGGAGCCATACTGCTGGCCATAAGGTTTGTGCCGAAATTCGGCGCCATGGGCATCTGGTACAGTGTTTTCCACGCGGTTTCGGCATTCTGCAACGCCGGATTTGACGTTCTGGGGAGGGAGGGCTCCGCATCGCTCACAATGTTTGCGGCCGATCCTCTCGTAAATATAGTAATAATCCTGCTGATTATCATTGGCGGCCTCGGATTCCTTGTGTGGGACGACATCAGGGTTCACGGCTTCCACTGGAAGCGCTACAGGCTCCAGACCAAGGCGGTGCTCTTTATGACTCTCGTTCTGGTGGTCTCCGGCGCGGTGCTGATATTCATTTTTGAGAGCAACGCCACCGGAAAAGACATGGACGTAGGCAAGAGAATCCTGACGGCCCTCTTTGCGTCGGTTACAACCAGAACGGCGGGCTTCAACACCGTCAATACTGCGGACATGGCCTCATCGTCAATTGTGCTGATGTATGTGCTTATGTTCATTGGCGGCAACTCGGGCTCTACGGCGGGCGGTGTAAAAACCACCTCGATTCTGGTCATACTGGTGTTTGCCCTAAGCGGTATAAGGAGAAAGCCTGACGCCAATGTATTCGGCCGCAGAATCCACGAGGACGCCCTCAAACAGTCGGTGTACGTGGTCTCGTTCAACATCATATTGGCGTTTGTGGGAGCCCTCATAATCGGCGCGGTGCAGCCGTCCCTGGGCATCGACAAGATACTCTTTGAAGTGTTCTCCGCCATCGGAACGGTGGGCATGAGCATGGGCATCACGCCAAGCCTCTCCGTTGCCGGCAGGGTCGTAATAATGCTTCTGATGTATCTCGGAAGGGTGGGCAGCGTTTCGTTCGGACTCGCCATGCTGGAGCGCAAGGCAAGACCTGCGGTCACATATCCTACCGAGTCCATCACAGTCGGATAAAAAAGGGCTTGTTTAAAAGCCTTGAAGAGTCCGCCGGGGAGAATTTCGCGGCGGCGTATAACTTCATTGATGCGCGAAAGGAAAAGGTGCGTTATGAAATCGTTTTTACTTATAGGAATGGGAACCTTCGGACACCATTTTTGCATGAGTCTCGCCAAGAAAAAACACTGCGAGATCATGATCGTGGACAAAAAGGCGGACAACCTTGAGGATTTGCTGCCCTACGTTGTAAGCGCCAAGGTTGCCGATTGCTGCGACGAAAAGATATTGAGAACCTTCGACGTGGCCTCGTTTGACGCCTGCGTGGTCTGCATAGGCAGTGATTTCCAGAGCAGCATTCAGATCACATCCCTTCTCAAGGACCTGGGCGCGAAACACGTTATCGCCAAGGCAGAGGAGGACGTCCAGGAAAAATTCCTTCTGAGGAACGGTGCGGACCAGGTTATCTACCCTGAGAGAGATATTGCCGAGAGAATGGCCACCAGCCTCTCCAGCAGCAGTATTTTTGACTTCATCCAGCTCTCCGAGGACTACGGAATCTACGAAATCACTCCTCTTAAGAAGTGGCTGGGCAAAACCATCAGGCAGGTGGATGTCAGAAATAACTACAACATCAGCATCGTTGCCGTAAAGAGCGGCTCAAAGATCAAGACCGCCACAGCGGACTACCTGTTCACGGAGGACGATCACCTGATGGCCATTGCCGACAAGGCCACCATCGAGAAAACATTTAAGTAATAAGCAGCCGTCTTACAACCGTCAGAAAAACCCCTTGAGACGTTTTGCGGATGAGGAAAGGAGTCTTTGCTCTTGGACAGAAGAATCGGAAATCCCGCGCAGCTCTGTGAAGCGATGCGCGTCACGGCGGCGGATGGCCCGGCAAGGGGCGCCGACCTCATATATGTCAGCAACGGGAAGCTCAATTTCGTGCTGAACGCCTCAAACTGCCTCGACATACTGAGGCTCTGGCACGGAGGCACAAACATCGGTTTTTTGACGAAAAACGGCCTCTACAACGCAAACGACGAGTTCTCAAGAACTTTTCCGGCGGGCATGCTCTACACCTGCGGCCTTGACAACATTGGCGCCAGGGACGGCTTCAGAATCCACGGACGGATACACTCTGTCCCGGCGGCGATAAAGGAACTGAAGGCGGATGAAAAGGGCGTGAAAATCGTCGGCGAGATAAGGCTTACGGAGCTTTTCGGCGAGAACATCACAGTCACAAGGACAATCACCGCCGCATACGGTTCGGGAAGGCTTGACCTTGCCGATGAGATAGTGAACAACGGATACAGGACCGAGAAGTACTGCATGCTCTACCACGTGAATGCGGGCTACCCGCTGGTGGACGAGGGCGCCGAGATTATTGGCGAGTTCGAGGAGAGCACCGGAAGGACCCCCTGGGCGGAGAAAAACATTGGCGGCATGTTCAAAATCGACGGACCTGCCGACAATATGGAAGAGATGGTTTTCTACCACCGCCAAAGCGTTCCGCAGGTCGCCGTCGCCAATAAAAAACTCGGCAAGAAAATGACTCTCACATATTCAAAGGACACGCTGCCCTGCCTTATCGAGTGGAAGAGCATGGGAAGCGGCGACTACTGCATAGGGCTTGAGCCCTCAACCTGCTTCCTTGACGGCTATGTCGCGGGAAAAGACCTTATTCCCGGAGGCGTGGTAAAAAACTCAATCTCAATCGATGTTGAAGATATTTAATGACTGATAGCGGCGTCCGCAACAGACCGGAACCGCAGACTTTACAAAAGAGAACCGTAAAAAGAGGACCGGAAGGTGAAAAACAGGGCCCGAAAATTCACATCGCCAATCATGCTGCTGCTTGCGGTAATCATCGCGGGCTGCGGCATTTTTTGCTTGTCGGGGTGCAGAAAAAGCGCCGTCCGCGCTGACGGCAAGGTTCGGGTGATGCTTGAGAGGGCGGACGGCCTTGTAATCAGGTCCCAAACTTATGTTGACATTGAACCCGGCGAAACAGCCGTCTTTGACGTTTCAGTCTACGACGGCTATGAGGTTTGCGGCCTCAGCGACGGGCTGTACGACGAGGCCGCAGGGAGAATAATACTTGCCGGCGCAAAATACCCCACGTCCCTTACCGTGTCGCTGCGGAAGACAGGCGCGCCGGCGGAGGAGACGCCGGCGCATGAAACCGGAACGCCTTCTGCGGGCGAAACACCCGTGGCCGCAACGCCCGCAGGTGAAACTCCGGCGGAAAAGACGCCTTCGGGCGCAACTCCTGAGGTCAGTGAAACGCCTACGCCCGAAGGCTCCCCGGGGGCAAACACTCCGGGTGTGACAGGAGAGCCGGAGAGCAGCCCGTCAGAGACCCCGGAGCCCACCGAAACGCCGGAGCCAACCCCCACGCCCACGCCAACACCCGTGGCCATAACCCTTGAGGATCCTTCGCTTAACGAGACTCTTGCGGCTTCAACAAAAGAGGCGGCGCAGAACGAGTACAAAATAATATACCACGCCAACGGCGGTAAAATCACAGGAACCTATTCGGATTCCGCCGCGGCCTTTTTCCCGTTGGACTTTTACCTCTGTCCGAACACGCTCCCCAACACGGGGTACTTTGTGAGGAACGGATTCATGCTGGCGGGCTACACCGAGAACCCGGACGGCACCGGCGAATATTATGCGCCGGGCTGGAACATAGTGCCGGGAGAGGTCTCGGAGGGTGTTCGGGAGACCGGAAAAGAGCTCTATTGCCTCTGGATGGAAGAGACGGACCCCGGAGATTTCAGCTTTGAAATCGTTGACGGCTTCGCCACGGTGAGAAGGTACGAGGGGCGGGGCGACGTTGTCGTTATTCCCGAAAAAGTAGGCGGTTACAAGGTGCTTGTAATCGAGAGCGCCGCCTTCATGCTGAAGGGGCTGAAAGAGGTTTACATACCGAAATACGTTGAGGCCATTGGCGACGGTGCCTTTGAGGGCTGCGGCAATCTGAAGAAGGTCAACATACCGGACAGCGTGGTTTCGATAAGCGAAAATGCATTTAAAAACTGCAAAAAACTGAAGACCGTGAATGTGCTTGCCGTGAGGAATCCTGCCTACACGGCAACGGTTCTCGGCACCGCAGGGGCAATAAAATACGAGCGGCTCCTCACCGTAAAGGGTCCGAAGCTTTTCCACGTCTCAGGCTCCAACGGTCTGTTCGGCATCGACTCGAAGAAGCTGGAGGAGGCCCTTGGCGGCGAGTACACGGTCATAAACATGAGCATACACGCCAATTACAACGCGGCTTTTGTACTTGACGCAATTTCAAGGGTGGCTGAAGAGGGCGACCTGATTGTGATGTCGCCGGAGCTCAACGGCTATCAGCTTGGCGTGACAGGCTTTAACACCACAATGTGGCAGTGTCTCGAGGGGGCCTATGATGCAGTGGCGGCAGTAGATATCAGAAACTACACGAACGTGTTCACTTCCTTTGCGGACTTCAACCGCACCCGGGTGTACATGAGTGAAAAAACTTACCGCCAATCCAACCGGGAGATCAACGGCATTGGCGATTTAAGCTATACCATCAAGGGAACCAGCGCGGGTTATACGCTCAAGCAGGAAATGTACCTTGAGGAGGGCGGCAGCATCTCCTTCCTTGAGGGCATAACTCTCCTCAAAAAGTACGGCGACAGGCTGAACAGAATCATTGACGGTATGGCGGAGCGGGGCGTAAAGACACTTATCTCCTTTGCCACCTGCGACAGGGCGAGCCTTGAGGAGGCCTCGGGGGGCTACCCCGCGGAACCGGCCGAGACACCTGCCCCCTGCGAAACGGCCAATCCTGAGGAAACTGACGAACCGGATGAGCCGGAAGAGGAGTTTAACGACGCCAATCTCTTCGAAAATTACATTGACGGACATTTTTCCGCCATCAGGATATCAAGAGTAAAAGACTACATACTTGCGCCTGAATACTTCTGGAACTCGGAGTGGCACGTGAACGGCGAGGGCCGCGCGCTGCGCACCGAAAAGCTTGCGGAGGATATATTGGCGTATCTTGAGAGCATCAGAGAACCTGAGGAAGAGCAGAACGGAGGGGAAGCATGACAGTCACGGAAATCATCCTTACGGTCATATCTGCGGTCCTGTTTGTGCTCTCCGCGGCCTTTGAAAAGGTTTTCAGGAGAAAGCTGAGGGCAGACGCCAAGACAATCAACGGGGGTCAGAAGGCACCGCTTTTTGCCAGAAACAGGGCAATGCGAACCCTTTTCTCCCTTGCTTCCGCTTTTTTTGCGGTTCTCGTCTTCATTCTGCTCCTTGTCACCGCCGCAGGACACGAGGCTCTTCTCGCCGCGGTGCTGGTCATGCTTTTTGTGCTGCTGGTTTAGGAGGCGGACATGAGTTTTAATTCGGTCGGTTTTTTAATATTCCTGCCTGTGACCGTGATCGTCAGCCGCATCCTGCCGGTTAAGGTGCGCTGGGTGTGGCTCCTTGCCGCCAGCTATTTCTTTTACATGTCCTGGCGCCCGGAGATGGCTCTCCTTATATTCTCCGTGACCCTGGTTTCGTACCTTGGCGGCCTCATTGCCGGAAACCGCCAAGGCCAAAAGGCCGCCAAGCTTGCCGCCGCCCTTGCGTGCATCCTCTGCGGCGGCGCCTTAGTCTACTTCAAGTATTTCGGCTTCATTGCCGAGAACATAAACCGCATCGCGCAGGGCACTGTTTTGACCGTCCCTGACGTGATACTGCCCGTGGGAATCTCTTTCTACACCTTCCAGGCAATGGGCTATGTGATTGACGTGGCTCGGGGAAATATTTCCGCGGAAAAGCATTTCGGCTACTACGCGCTCTTCGTGTCCTTCTTTCCGCAGCTTGTGGCGGGACCCATCGAGAAGGCTGAGGTACTGATACCCCAGCTCAGAGCTCCTGCAAAACTGACCTACGACAGTGTCTGCTCAGGTCTCGGAATGATACTCATAGGTTTTTTCAAAAAGATTGCCGTGGCTGATATGATTGCGGGCCCCGTGAACGCCATATTCGCAGACCCTGCGGCTGCGGGCAGCGGCTTTACTGCCCTTGGCGCGGTCCTGTTTGCAATCCAGATACTTTGCGATTTTTCGGGTTACACCGACATTGCGGCGGGATCGGCGGAGCTCCTTGGCGTGAAGCTTT
Organism: uncultured Ruminococcus sp.; assembly: GCA_902782645.1. Lineage (GTDB taxonomy): Bacteria > Bacillota > Clostridia > UBA1212 > UBA1212 > UBA1212. The sequence continues at coordinate 6,199 of CACZNV010000171.1, forward strand.
CGAAGAACTTCGACAGGCCGTATTTTGCTGCGGGCATCGGCGATTTCTGGCGCCGCTGGCACATTTCCCTCTCCGGTTGGCTGAGGGACTACATCTACATACCCCTTGGAGGCAGCAGAAAAGGAGGTTTCAGAACCGCAGTTAACTTACTTGCGGTTTTCCTGATAAGCGGTCTCTGGCACGGTGCTGCGTGGCACTTTGTAGTGTGGGGACTTCTCCACGGTCTGCTGGTGCTGATTGACCGTTTTACCCTAAAAATGCGTAACAGTATGTGGAAAAAGGCGGGCCTTGAGCCGGAGGGCGGAATCGTGAAGAACCTGCGCAGGATTGCCACGTTCCTTGCAGTGTGCTTCCTCTGGATATTCTTCCGGGCTGAAAGTATGACGGGGGCGTTTAAAATCATTGCCGAAATCTTCTCCTTCAAGGGCGGGAGCGCCGCGGGCATATTCGGAGGCACTTGGAACGTAATCATTATGCTCGCCGGAATCGGTGTCATTTTCCTGAGCGAAACCGGCCGGGCAGGACTTTCAATCCCCTCCGGGGAAAGCCTTGCCGTCTCAAAGAAACCGCCAATGAAGCTCATCGCACCCGCAGCAGTCATCGTCATGATCTGGACGGTGGTCCTCGCCTGGCTGCTGCTATACGCAAACTCCGCAGGCAGCGCATTCATTTATTTTGTTTTTTGACTAAAATGAGTAAAGAGTAAAAACTTGATTTTTGAGTTATTTTTCCGTGCGCGACCCCGACGCTGTACGAAGGTACTGCGAGCGGGGAGCTCGCGGAAAGCAAGTCGCAAGCAATCGTCGTAAGACACCTTGCAGAATAGATATAAAGTTCGGCCGCCTTATATCATCTGCGACTTGCGTAAAGAACCAAAAATCACGAAAGGAGGCGCCGCAATTAAGTTATGGCAAAAAGAATAGTTGTAATACTTCTGTCCCTTGTGCTGCTTGCGGCGCCGTTTGCCGCGGTATTTGCCCTGGCGCAAAACGTGAAGGGCGTCTACAGCCGCACCTTCACCGCCGAGCTGCCGCGCAAATATGACTATCTTTACGCCGCAGAGGGCGAAAAGATAGTCGTTGTAGGCGGCAGCTCCGTGTGCTTCGGTCTTGACTCGGCCCTGATGGAGGAACTGACGGGCCGCAAAGTTGCGGATTTCGGCCTCTATGCCACCCTGGGCACAAAGGTCATGCTGGACCTTTCAAAGAGGGCAATCAAATCCGGCGACACGGTCATCCTGGCACCGGAGCTTGACAGTCAGACCCTCTCCCTTTACTTTAACCGCAGCGCCGTCCTTGAGGCCCTTGACGGCCGCTGGGACATGGTGAGAGACATTGACGACAATGACATTGGCGGTCTCGCAGGGGCCTTCCTCAGCTACCTCTCGAAAGCCACGGATTTTCGCCGCCGCGGCATATTCCCCGACCCCTCAGGCGTTTACAACATCTCCTCGTTTAACGAGTACGGCGACATTTCCTACGAAAGACCCGCCAATGTAATGGCCCTTGGCTACGACGCCAACCGCCCCGTCGACCTTTCACCTGACATCATATCCGATGATTTCATTGACTACCTGAACGGTTATATTGACGACTGTGCCGCAAAGGGGGCTGATGTGTGGTTCAGCTTCTGCCCCGTGAACAGGAGCGGTCTCAAAGCAGGCACCACCGCAGACTCGATTTACAGCTTCTACAGGTATCTTTCGAAGAAGCTGCATTGCCGTGTGATATCCGATATAAACGACTATATCCTTGACCAACAGTATTTTTACGACACCAACTTCCATTTGAATGACATTGGCGTCAAAATCAGGACTCAGACCCTTTCAAGGGACCTTCTAAGGGCCGAGGGGGACAACCGAACCGTGAAGATAGATATTAAGGATGTACCCGCAGAGGCAACCCCCGAGCCCACGCCCTTTGTGATTGACGAGCCCGACGAGGTGTTTGTATTCACCTCTTTCGGAAGGGGACTTGCCGTGGAGAGCGTTCTGCCTGCCGCCAAGACATTGACCTCCCTCGACATTCCCAGGGAGTTTGACGGCAAGCCCGTCTACGCCATCCTTGCAGACGCTTTTTCCGGCTGCGAAAACCTGACCTCGGTCACCATCCGCTCAAACATCGTTTTCATCGCCGACGGCGCATTCGACATCCCCACCCTGAAGAGTGTTTTCATAGACGCCAAGGACTCCGGAAGCATGGAGGCCGGCGACAACATTTTCGGTTCCAACACATCCGCCGAGATTATCCTTCCCGACACCGAAAGCTACGAAAATTTCGTCACGGGCTACTGGTGGAGCCTCTACGGCGGCAGAATGAAGATAAAGTCCGGCGGGTGACCTCAAAGGCTTTAAGAATGCTTGAGGAAACTTTGGACGGAGACAAACCGCCAAGGGTTCTCTTGCACTCCGCCACCCTCCGTTGTATAATCTAAACATACAAAACCGCCACGGTTGTATTTAAGGAGAATGATAAAATGTCAAAACCCACTCTTTCGGTTGTTGTACCGGTCTATAATGAAGAAGAAGTCATCAATGAGAGCTACAGACGCCTCACCGAAGTCCTTGAGCAGACGGGGGAGTCTTATGAGATCATATTTGTAAACGACGGAAGCCGCGACAAAACCCTGGCGCTGGGCCTTGAAATCTGCAAGGCCGACAAACGCGTCAAGATGATCGACTTTGCCCGCAATTTTGGCCACCAGCTGGCCATCACCGCCGGTATGGACGCAAGCTCAGGAGACGCCGTTGTGGTCATCGACGCAGACCTCCAGGATCCTCCGGAGGTGATACCGCTCATGATCGAAAAGTGGCGCGAGGGCTACGAAATCGTATACGGCAAACGCCTCAAGAGGGAGGGCGAGTCTGCTTTCAAAAAGTTTACCGCCAAGATGTTCTACCGCACCCTCAACAAGATGACGGATGTGGCTATCCCTGTGGACACGGGCGACTTCAGACTCATCGACCGCAAGGTCTGCGACGCGCTGAAAAAGGTCCCCGAGCACAACAGATACGTGAGAGGCATTGTGAGCTGGCTGGGCTATAAGAGCTGCCCGGTCGAATTCCAGCGCCACAAACGTTTCGCGGGCACCACAAAATATCCGCTCAAGAAGATGATCAGGTTCGCCTCCGACGCAATCATGTCCTTCTCTTACAAGCCGCTCAAACTCGCCAATCTCTTTGGCGGGCTCTCTATCTTCGCATCAATCGTGCTCCTGGTGTTTTATGCGATATTTAAGCTCCTGAATCCCCTCACATCCCTTCTCATAGCGGGACTGTTTGTGGCAGGGCTGCTGTTTGTCTGCCTTGGCGTCATAGGAAGTTATATTGCGAGAATGTGCGACGAGGTCAGAAACAGGCCCCTTTACCTGATAAGGAACAAGCACAACTTTGATGATGAAGATAAATAACGGAAGATAAAGCAGCCTCGAACGGTTAATCCGAACCTCTTGCCAATCGCCTTGAGGTTCGGATTTTTGTAAGAATGGAGATATCGTGAATGCAAAAACAGATTGCCCGGATGCAAGCTTTACGCAGCTAGCTACAATTTGATTATAGATATAAAATGTACTATGTTTTATGGAGGCAATACTGCTCCTGATTTTTGTTGTAAATAAAAGGTGCCGGTAGTATACTGAAGCGGTATTGGCGTGTTCCGCAGAGGGACTGCGGGCGCTGGAATGGCTTTAATTACCACCGGGCGGAGACAAAACTGTGAGGCTTGTCAGAACTGAAATGAATATGACGGAGGGGCCGATTGCGGGCAAGATTGTTGCCTTTGCGGTGCCCCTGTTTTTCGGCAATCTGTTCCAGCAGCTTTACAATACTGCGGATGCCTTTGTGGTGGGAAATTTCCTTGGCGATGATGCCCTTGCGGGTGTCAGCTCCACGGGGAGCCTCATTTTTTTGCTGGTTGGCTTTTTCAGCGGCCTTGCCATGGGCGCGGGCGTCGTGATTTCGAAGTATTACGGAGCAAAAGACGTTGCAAAAATGCGCACGGCAATCCACACGAGCTTCGTGTTTTTTGCGATATGCGGTGTGCTGTTCAGTGTCATTGGCGCTTTCGGAGCTCGCCCGATGCTGCAGCTGATGCAGACGCCTTCGGACGTCATGGGAGAGGCATTGGCGTATGTAAGGACATACTTTGCGGGGCTTTTCACCATGATTATGTACAACGTCTGCATGGGTATCATGCAGGCTGTTGGCGACTCTGTGCACCCCCTCATCTACCTCATCATCTCCTCGGTTTTGAACGTGGGGCTGGACTACCTGTTTATAGGGTGGCTGAAGCTTGGCGTGTTCTCCGCAGCCCTTGCCACCGTTATTTCGCAGTTCATAAGTGTTGTTCTCTGCCTTGCAAGGCTTTTCACCATTAAGGAAAGCTACAGGATAAGGTTCAAGGATCTTAAAATAGATTTCAAAATGCTGGGACAGATCGTGAAGAACGGTTTGCCTTCGGGCCTTCAGAACTCCGTCATTTCTATCGCCAATGTGGTCGTTCAGGGCCACATCAACTACTTCGGAGCGGAGGCAATGGCCGGCTGCGGCGCCTTCTCAAAGATTGAGGGTTTTGCATTCCTGCCCGTCACCTGCTTCTCCATGGCCATCACAACTTTCGTGAGCCAGAATCTCGGCGCCGGCAGACCCGACAGGGCAAAGAAAGGCGCCCGTTTCGGAGTTGTAACTGCGGTTATCATCGCGGAGACTATTGGCGTGCTCATGATAGTGTTTGCCAGGTATCTCATTGACGCGTTTACGGAGAGCGAGGAGGCTTTGCAGTTCGGCATTGAAAAGTCGAGGATATGCTGCGGGTTCTTCTTCCTGTGCGCACTGTGCCACTGCTTTGCGGCGGTTCTGAGGGGCGCGGGAAGACCTGTGGTGGCAATGGCCGCCATGCTTGTGTTCTGGTGCGTCGTGAGGGTCTCGATTCTGTTCATCTTTGTGCCTGTAACCAAGACAATCCACATAGTCAACTGGGTATATCCCATAACCTGGTTCCTGTGCGCCTCCGTGCTCGCGTGCTACTTTTTCTTCGCCGACTGGACCGGCGAGAGAAAAGCCGCCAAGCTGAAGGCCGCGGCAGCTGTAAAGGAGTGACTTTGAAGCATATGAATTATACGTCTCTAAGCAAACCGGCTGATGAAAAATCGTCAGACAGTCTTTTCGCGCTGCCTTCCGGAAGCGCCGTTTTTGAGGGCCCGATGATTGAGGCTCTGGATTTTGTGGAAAACAAGTCCCTTCTTGACCCGAAGCTCTGGGCCCTTTTTATAGAACAGTTCAGGCTCGGAGACGTCGACGTGACCGATTACGGCTGGCGGGGCGAGTACTGGGGCAAGATGGTGCGGGGCGCCTGCATCACATACGGCTGCAACCGCGACGCCAAGCTCTACAGGCAGCTTGAAGCCACCGTTCGGGACATTCTCACCGCTGAGGACCCCTTCGGACGCATCTCCACCTACACGATCCCCGCGGAGTTTCACGGCTGGGACGTCTGGTGCAGAAAGTACGTGATGCTGGGTCTTGAATATTTCCTGGAAATATGCGCCGACAACAACCTGGCGTATATGGTATTGGCGTCTTTGAAAAGGCAGGCGGACTACCTTATCGCCAAGACAGGCTGCCGGGAGGTTGGCAAGATCGATGTGACATACACCTCTGAGTGGTGGGAGGGGCTCAACGCCTCGTCAATACTTGAACCCGTTGTGAGACTCTACAAGCTCACAAGCGATGAAAAATACCTTGAATATGCAAGAAAAATCGTGGCCTGCGGAGGCATGCGCTCCTTTGACATGTTCAAGGCGGCTCTTGAGGGCAAAACGGCTCCCTACGAGATGCCGGTCACCAAGGCCTACGAGATGATGTCGAACTTTGAGGGCATCATTGAACTCTACAGGGTCACCGGCAATGAAGACTACAAAACAATGGCTCTCAATTTTGCGGAGCTTGTGCAGCAGACGGACATAACGGTCATAGGAAGTGCGGGCACCACCCACGAGCTTTTCGACCACTCTGCGGTGAGGCAGTTTGACCCTTCGTTTACGGGAATTATGCAGGAAACCTGCGTCACGGTGACATGGATGAAGTTCTGCCTGCAGCTTTTGAGGCTCACAGGAGACGCCAAGTACGCCGACCGCATTGAAATCTCCGCCTACAATGCACTCCTGGGGGCTGTGAACTTCAAAGAAAACCCCTTTGAGGGCGAAGTTTTCGCCTTCGACAGCTACAGCCCGCTGCTGAATTCTGTGCGCGGGCTTGGGGTTGGGGGCTATAAAACCCTTGGCGGTTCCTCAAAGCACTGGGGCTGCTGCGTGGCCATCGGCTCGGCGGGCACAGGCCTTTTCCCGGCTTACGCCGTGATGAAAAACAGCCGGGGTATCACGTTTAACTTTTACATCGGCGGCAGAGTGAAGACGGATTTTGCGGACCTTGAAATCAAAACCTCCTACCCCTACGGCGACACCGCGGACATTACGGTTGACCCGAAGACCGGCGGGACTTTCGGCATCTTCCTCAGGATCCCCTCCTGGAGCAGGCTGACTGAGGTTTCGGTAAACGGCTCGAAGACCGTATGCGAGGTTGAAAACGGGTACGCATCGATACTAAGAAACTGGCAAAAATGGGATAAAATCACCGTCAAGTTTGACATGGGGACAAGGGTTGTCCGGGCCGCCGACATAGACCCTGATGCAGCCGCCAATGCAAAGAACCATTTCGCGCTCATCAAAGGCCCCCTGGTTCTCGCAAGGGACGAGGCGATGGGCCACGACCTTGAAACCCCTGTAAACATAGTTGAAAAAGAGGGCTATGCAGAGGAAGCATTGCCGGCTTCCACCCCGAAAAAAGAACCCGCCAATGCCCCATTCCCCAGACTCACCGTCTCCGTCCTGACGGAGAGCGGACCGATGGAAATGTGCGACTACGCCTCCTGCGGACAGGACTGGCGGAACGGCAAAAAAATGACCGCCTGGATTATTTCCGGAGAATAAAATAACAGCCGCGGCGCCCCTGTTTTGAATTGATAAGGGCGCCGCGTTCTGTTATAATGTGGGTGCGGCGAAAAAGCGCCGCAAAAGGAACACATTGCGGTAAAAATGCGAAAAACGCGGGGCTTTGAAACCCGTCTTCGAAACACTTTGCGAGGCCGGCTGTGGAAGAAAACGAAAACCTGTTTTTGAATATCCGTATTGGCGATTTAAAAGCCCTTGGCTTTACCCGTTTTGCGGTCATAAAAACATCCGAGGTCACTTTTTCCCCGGAGGTTAGACAGATGTGCGAGGTCAACCGCTGCGGCCGTTACAACACCACATGGGCCTGCCCGCCGGGCATCGGAACCCTGGAGGAGTGCATGGCCCGCTGCAAGGTTTTCGAAAACTGCGCGGTTTTCTCAAGAGCCTACGAGCTTGAGGACAGCTTCGATTTTGAGGGCATGATGGAGGGTCACGAGGATTTCTCAAAAGCCTCCGAAGAGCTGCGTAAAAAAATTGAGGGAAAGTTCCTGATGCTCTCGGTGGAGGGCTGCTCCAAGTGCGGAAAGTGCACATATCCCGACGCCCCCTGCAGGTTCCCGGAAAGACTGTCCGGCTCCCTGGAAGGCTACGGAATATTCGTGAACAGGCTTGCCGCCGCCGCAGGCATGCCCTACAACAGCGGGCCGAACACTGTTACTTATTTCGGCGCCGTATTTTTCTAAAACACTGTTTTTGGGCTCTTTACGCAAGTCGCGAAAGAGAACTAATGACAGGCGACTGAAGTTCTTGAAGCACACAAGGTGTCTAACGACGATTGCTCGCGACTTGCTTTGCGCGAGCTCCCCGCTCGCAGTACCTCCGTACAGCGTCGGGGTCGCGCACGCAAAAATAGCTCCAAAAACGTTTTTTGGGCTCTTTACGCATCTTACCGGGTGCATAGCAATACAAATGCAAAAGAGGTGACTTTTTATGAAAGTCCCGAAGGAAGAAGAAAATATGAAAGCCGGTATTGAAAACGGAACGAAAATCGGCAAGGATCTCGAGTCAGTCCTTGCCCGCTTGTTATGCCTTCTTGCGACCCATCTGCCAAAGGATGTTGCGCAAAGGATCCGTGAGATGGCGGAGAAGGAAAATGACGGGGCCGCGAAAAAGGTCTACGACTGCATGCTGGAGAACATGAGCCTTGCCGACAGCCTTGCCCGGCCGCTTTGCCAGGACACGGGAATACCGAATTTTTACGTAAAAGCAGGCGCGGACTTCCCGCTGCTGGGCTCCCTCGAGGGCATTTTGAAGGGTGCTGCGGCAAAGGCTTTCAAAGATGCGCCCTTAAGGCCCAATGCCGTTGACCCGTTTACGAGCAAAAATACGGGGAACAACGAGGGACCTCTTGCCCCGTACATTGATTGGCAGATAGTTGAGGGCGACGAGGTTGAGATAACCGCCTACCTCTGCGGGGGCGGCTGCTCCCTTCCGGGATTTGCTCTTGTGCTGACCCCCGGAGAGGGTATTGAAAAAGCCAAGGAACTCATTGTCGATAAAATACTGGAAAAAGGGGTCAACGCCTGCCCGCCTCTTGTCATTGGCGTGGGTATAGGAGCCTCAGCCGACATCGCAGCAAAGCTTTCGAAAAAGGCGCTGCTGAGGAAAATCGGCACCGAAAACGGGAACCCCATGGCAAAAGACCTTGAAAAAGAGCTTTTTGAGAAGCTGAATTCGCTGAAGATCGGCCCGTCGGGCATGGGAGGAGCCGAGAGCGTGCTTGCGGTGAACGTGGAGTTTGGCGTGAGGCACCCTGCGACCTTTGCGGTTGCATTGGCGACAGGCTGCTGGGCCACAAGACGTGCGACATTTAGAATCGGGAAAGACTTAAAAGTAGTCTCGGAAGACTTTGACTGACGGAGGAAAAAGCATGGAATATCATCTTAAAACTCCGATCGATGAGGAGACGGTAAGAAAACTGAGGACCGGGGACATCCTGTATATCACAGGGAGAATGGTCACTTTGAGGGACGAGGGTCACGCAAGATTTCTGGAAGAAGGCGGCGCGGACATCGACCTTAAAGGCATGGTGCTTTATCACTGCGGGCCTATTATCACAAAGGACGGAGACGGTCTCGAGGTGGTCTCGGCGGGTCCGACCACCAGCATGAGGCTCGAAAAGTTTGAAAAAGACTTCATAAAAAAGACCGGAATTTCCCTGATTGTAGGGAAAGGCGGCATGGGTGAAAGCACTGCGGAGGCCTGCAGAGAGTACGGCTGCGTCCACGGAATATTTCCGGGAGGTTGCGCTGTGGCGGCGGCTTCGAAGATAAAATCCGTTGGCGGCGTCATCTGGGAGGACCTGGGAATGCCCGAGGCTATGTGGATTTTTGATGCGGAGGAGTTCGGACCGGTGACGGTGAACATTGATACCGTTGGCGGTAACCTTATGAAGAGAAAGTAAAAGCGCTGCAGAGCAACAAGAGGGAGAAGAGTATGAATGTACAATGGTATCCGGGGCACATGGCGAAGGCCAAAAGGACACTTGAGGAAAACCTTAAACTTGTGAATATAGTGATCGAACTTTGCGACGCGAGGCTCCCCTACAGCAGCAGGAACCCGGCGATTGACAGCATCATCGGGAAGAAGCCAAGGGTGCTCGTGTTCAACAAGGCGGACCTTGCGGACCAGACCCAGAGCGACTACTGGATGGACTACTACAAAAAACAGGGCTTCACGGTGGTTTTTACGGACGCGAAGCAGGGCGACGGTGTGAAAAAGGTTATTGCCGCCGTCAAAAAGGCCATGGAAGAGAAGGTCAGCCGCTCCCTGGAGAGGGGCAGAATAGCCACTGCGCTCTATGCCATGGTGGTGGGCATTCCCAACGTGGGAAAGTCCTCTTTTGTGAATAAGGTTGCCGGCAAGGCCGCCGCAAGGACCGGCGACAAACCGGGCGTCACCGGGGACAAGCAGTAGCTGAACATGGGTGAGGACATATACCTGCTGGACACACCGGGCCTCTTATGGCCAAGGATAGACAATCAGCTTGCGGCCCTGAGACTTGCGGCCAGCGGCGCAGTTAAGGACGAGGTGGTGGACACCGGCGAGCTCTGCGCCTTCCTGCTGACATTTATTGACAGCCACTACCCGGGAGCCCTTGAAGCCAGGTACGGGATAACGGTTCCCGAGGCCTCAGGCGAAGAGCGGGACTATGTGACCGATACGGTCATAGGGGCAGAGAGGCTCGAAAAAGGTCTTGCGATCCTCGAGGCCTGCGGCAGAGCAAGAGGCTGCCTGGTTAAAGGCGGCGGCGTTGACACCGCAAGGGCCGCCGCGCTGGTCCTTGACGATTTCAGGGCCGGAAAAATAGGCAAAATCAGCCTGGATTTCCCCGAGGTGCTGGACGAGGAAATCGATATTTCCGTAAGAAACGAGGAGGCCGCAAACCGCAAAAAGGAGAAGCAGGCCGAAAGAAAAGCGAACTACAGGAACAGGAAAAATGCCAAAAGGTGAAGAAATTGACCTCCTGAGATTTGAAAAAATGCTCCGGGAGCAGGGCTATGAGATAGTTGCCGGCGTTGACGAGGCGGGAAGAGGTCCTCTTGCGGGGCCTGTGGTTGCCGCCTGCGCGGTTTTTGACATGAAAAACCCTTTCCCTGAGGCCAACGACTCCAAAAAGCTCAGCGAGAAGCAGCGGGAGAAGCTTTTTGAGGGCATTAAGGAGGGGTGCATCGCATACGGCATCGGCATTGTGGACAATGAGAGGATCGACGAAATCAACATCCTTCGCGCCACCTATGAGGCCATGCGGGCAGCGATAAAAGAGGCGGCGGAGAAGCTTGGCGGCGTCCCGAAGCACATTCTTGTGGACCACGTGCACATTCCGGACCTTCCGAGGGGCGTGGAGCAGATCTCAATCACCCACGGGGACGCTCTTTCCCTTTCAATTGGCGCAGCATCCATACTCGCCAAGGTCACAAGGGACCGGCTCATGGTGGAGATGGACAGCGTCTACCCGGGCTACGGCTTTGCAAAGCACAAGGGTTACGGAACCGCGGCCCATTATGCGGCCATAAGGGAGCTTGGCGTGTCGCCGATACACAGAAAGACATTTTTAAAAACGCTTCACTGAGAGCGCATTAAAACATACCGACAACAACTTTTAAACAGCTTCGCGGCTTCTTCGAAATTCACCTAAAAAGAGGGAACCTATGGAAAAAATTTACGCCGCGGAGAACAGTACCGGGAATATCGCCAAGGGACGCATTGGCGAGGAGGCCTGCGCCGAAGAATACGAAAAAAGGGGCTACAGGATAGTCGCCCGGAACTGGCGCAGAGGTAGAATCGGAGAAATCGACATTGTCGCGGAGAGCCCGGAAAAGAGAATTTTGTGCTTCTGCGAGGTGAAGACCAGAAAGAGCAGCGATTTTGCGAGGGCGTCGGAGGCCGTGGATTACAAAAAGAGGCTGAGAATCAGAAAGCTTGCGCAGCTGTTTCTTCTCGAGAGGCCTTATTTCTCGGACCGTTACGTAAGATTTGATATCGCGGAGGTCTACTGCAGCTCAGAAGAGGGCAGAGAAGGCCGGGAACTTAAGACGGATATTATTGAGGCGGCCTTTTGAAAGCCGCTTCCCAATATACACTTTTGGAGGAAAAATGAAACTTAACTACAAGCGGACGATCCTGATAGGACTTGCGTTTATGTCGATACTTGCTTTCTGGCAGGTGTACGACCAGGTCATTCCTTACATACTTGAAAAAGATTTCAAGCTCTCGACGTTCTGGACCAACGCGGTCATGGCTATCGACAATATACTCGCGATATTCATGCTGCCGCTCTTCGGCGCGATCTCGGACAGGACCAATACGAGACTCGGAAAGAGGACTCCCTACATACTGTTCGGAACCCTTGCCGTGTCGGGCTTCATAGTTTTATTGGCGGTGTCGCAGAGCCTCCACAAGTTCGCGGCGTTCATGGTTTCGCTCCTCGTGGTGCTCGTTATAATGTCGATATACCGTTCGCCGGCTGTAGCGTACATGCCTGACGTGACCGAAAAACCGCTCAGAAGCAAGGCAAATGCAATCATAAACCTTGTGGGATACATTGGCGGTATCTTTGCGACAGTCCTCATGATGGTGCTCCTCAAGACCGAAAAGCAGGCCGACGGAAGCACAAAGTACGTTGAGGGCACGTCGTTCATGCCGGTTTTCCTGATTTTGGTCGCTTTCATGCTCGTTTCGGTGATCGTGATGGTGCTTACTGTGAAGGAAAACAAGCTGCCGCACATCGTGGACGCGCCGGTCGAGGAAGACGCAAACAAGGGCAAGAAGGTCGACAAATCCGTCAAGGTCAGCCTTGCGATGATACTTCTTTCGGTTTTCTTCTGGTTCATGGCCTACAACGCGGTTTCGACGGCTTTCTCGAGGTACTGCGTTGAAGTGTGGCAGAAGGACCTCAGCGCCTCGTCGTCCTACCTTCTCGTGGGCACACTTGCAGCGATCGCGTCGTTCGTACCGCTCGGATTCCTTTCGAGCAAACTCGGGCGCAAGAAGACGATCATGGGAGGCATCGTGCTCATGACGGCGTGCTACATTGGCGGTTTCGCGATGACAAAGGCAAGCCCGATCATGTACGTGCTTTTCGGCCTCGTCGGAATCGGCTGGGCTGCCATCAACGTGAACTCCTTCCCGATGGTGGTTGAAATGTGCAAGGGAAGCGACGTGGGCAAGTACACAGGCATCTACTACACGTTCTCGATGGCCGCTCAAATCGCAACGCCTCTGCTCTCAGGCATCATAATCGAAAAGATTCAGCCCTTCGGGAAAACGGGTTACCTTCTCCTCTTCCCTTACGCGGCGGTCTTCTCGGCACTGGCCTTTGTGACCATGATCTTCGTAAAGCACGGCGACAACAAGCCTCCGAAGAAGGGATCCGTGCTGGAGAACTTTGACGTGGACAACGACTGATAAAAGATGGTTTTTGCAATTGCAGCTGTAAGCGCGGTGGTTTTTATTGCCGCATTGATAGTATTCCTCGTGTTTCCGGCTCCCCGCAGGCACAGGGACAGGAAGCTTATGAACGGTAGGGCGATTGCCCACAGGGGTCTTCACGACGCCGCCAACGGCATTCCCGAAAACTCCCTCCCGGCCTTTAAAAGAGCCGCGGAGGCGGGTCTTATGATCGAAAACGACATCCACCTTACCAAAGACGCCAATGTAATCGTCTTCCACGACGACTCCTTTGACAGGATGTGCGGAGTCTCAGGAAAACCCGAGGAAATGACCCTCTCCGAGATCAAACAGCTGAGGCTTTTGAATACGGATGAGACGGTGCCGACCCTTGGCGAGTGCCTGGAGGCGGTGGGCGGAAAAGTTCCACTCCTTATCGAGTATAAAGTTTCCGGCGGAAACTCCGCAAAGCTTTGCGAGGCGGCGGAGAGAATACTTAAAGATTACAGCGGTGACTACGTGATACAGTCCTTCTACCCCGGGGTCCTTTCCTGGTACAGAAAAAACAGGCCGGAGAGGATGAGAGGGCAGCTTTCGACCGTTATACTGAACGGAGGCATTGCCCTGTTCCTGCTGGGAACGCTGGTGTCCAACGTGGCCACAAGGCCGGATTTCGTCTCCTACGACATAAAGTTTGCGGGCAACTTTTTCAGAAGGCTGTCGAGGCTGCTGGGGGCTTTCCAGGCGGGCTGGACCTTCAGAAGCGAAAAGGAGCTACGGAAAAAGGGAAAACATTTCCGGGCTTTCATATTTGAAAACATGGCTCCCGAGACTGTGGAGAAGTACATAAAAGAGAGGTTCTGACATGAAAGATCTGAGTCTTGTTGACGGCATCATAGAGATAAACAGATTTGAAAAAGAACCCTTTACAAGGGTGGTTTTGCGGTACGAGACCAAGGCGGCCGCAAGGCTTATCGTCAGCTACAAAGAGGGTGACGATGACATTATTTACCTTGAAAAAGGGAAAAACGAGTTCAGGTGGTTCGTGCCGGGATACGTTGACGGCGCCTCAAGGACCGGTATTTCGACGGTTAAATATGTAACCCTGGAGGAAGCGCCGGCGGAGCTTAAGATTCTTTCCGTGGATTTTGAAAAGGTGCCGGCGCCTTCAGGCGACACATCGTTTATTGAAAACGACTTCCTTAAGGTGGGCGTCAGGCTCATCTGGGGCGGCGGAATAAACTGCATTGAGGACAAAAAGTGCCCTGTGGAGGGGCTGGGAAACCTGGTGAACCAGGCAGACACCGGCCGTCTCATCCAGCAGTCCTACTACGGCACAGGCGAGTGCGCCGAGAATCCGGATTTTCGCTTTGGCGAGTTCATGGGTCACAACTGGTGCTACAATCCTGTACAGGGCGGCGACAGGGGCAATCAGCGCTCCAGACTGATCGACTTCAAAAAGACTGACGACAGTATTTACATAAAGGCTCAGCCCAAGGACTGGGGCAAGATCGGATGGGACACGCCAAGCTACATGGAGAACACGTATATCCTTGGCGGCGAGATGATAAGGGTCGACAACAGGTTCGTGGATTTTTCCTGCTGGACCCACGGCTGCAACACCCAGGAGCTGCCCGCTTTCTACACAGTGAGCTATTTAAGAAGATTCACCTGGTACGACGGGGTGGAATCCTGGCAGGGGAAACCCCTTGCAATCAGGGACGACCTTAACTTCTGGGGCCTTCCGGAATACTCCGAGTCCTGCACCTTCCGCATCAGAAAATCCGCCAAGGAAACCTGGTGCGCCTGGGTGAGCCCCGAGGACGACTACGGCATCGGCATTTACGTTCCGAATATAGACGTTTTGAAGGCCGGCAAGTTTTCCTACGACGGCTCCAAGCGCCCGGAGGACGGCTCCACGAACTATGTGGCGCCTCTTGCCAGGGTCAGAATCATATCCATGAAGCCCATCGAGTACAGCTATCTTATCACCACGGGCAGCGTTGGCGGCATCCGGGAAAAATTCACTGCCCACAAGGATTTTGCGGACAACAGCCGTCTCTCCGAAGACCATATCTGCGAGAGAATGGCAGACGACGCTCCCGCATATTGACGGGCAGATTGTTGCCGCAGGATAAAAGAGTTCTCACAAAGGAGAAAAAAGATGCAAGTTAACTACAAAGAATTTGTTGACAGAGTCAGGGGCTGCTTCCTCGGCAAGACAGTCATCGGCACACTTGGGGCTCCCTACGAAGGCGTGAAAATGCCTATGAATCTTCAGTTTAAGCCTGAAATGATAGACACCATGCTGCCCAACGACGACCTGGATCTTCAGATACTCT
Organism: uncultured Ruminococcus sp.; assembly: GCA_902782645.1. Lineage (GTDB taxonomy): Bacteria > Bacillota > Clostridia > UBA1212 > UBA1212 > UBA1212. The sequence goes on from CACZNV010000171.1 coordinate 21,435, forward strand.
GGCTTGAGGTGGTTGAGAAAAAGGGATTCCGATTCACTTCAAAGGACCTTCTGGACTCCTTCTGCGAGAACTGCGACTATTCCCCCGGCGAGTACGCTGTAATGCGCAAAAACCACGAGAAGGGCATCATGCCTCCTTACTCGGGCTCCTTCTGCAACGACTTTTACATAAACGGCAACGGCTGCCCCATAAGGTCTGAGATTTGGGCCTGCCTGAGCCCCGGAAACCCTGTTCAGGCCGCAACCCTTGCCGGCAGGGACGGCGTGATAGACCACGCGGGTATAAGTATCGACGGGGAGCTGTTCTTTGCGGCTGTGGAGTCCCTTGCTCTTTGCGGAAAGGGAGGAACCGGCAGCTTTGAGGACCTTTTCAGACTCTTTTCTGAGGGCATCGGCTTTGTGCCCAGGGATTCTGTCATCAAGGAAGCGGTCCTTTTCACCGCGGATCTCTGCAGAAAGCACAGCGACATAAAAGAGGTGCTTTGCGAGATATTGACAAGGTACGGCCACCTCGACTGCACCAACATGCTTCAGAACTTTGCCATAACGGTTGCTGCGCTTCTCCTTGGCGGGGGCGATATTATTAAAACAGGCATGCTGGCCCTCAACTGCGGCTTTGACACTGACTGCACCTGCGCCACCGCAGGAGCAATTCTTGGCGCAATTATAGGCGCGGCGAAGCTGGACGAGGCTTACGGCTGGAAAGACATCAAATATGTCCTTGGCGTCAAGGCCTCAAGGCGCAGTGACAGCGTTATCGACCTTGCGGACGACATTGCAATGCTTGCCGTGGCCCTTTCCAGGAGCGGAGACAGCGAGGTTGATATCGCGGAGGCGCCACTTGCCGGCGTCAGAAAATTTGCGGAAGAGGACCCGATTCTGTTCGGCGTCGAGTACGAAAACGGGGACCCCTCCTTCGGCACCGCCAAGGACGTGACCGTAAAACTTTCATTTAAGAACACCACGGAAAGGGCGGTCTACATAGACTACGCCCTGGACATGCCCGCCAACACGGCAATAAAAAAGCGGGACGAGACCCTTTCAAGCTACGGCCGCACCATTCTGCCCGGCGACACCACAGAGGAGGTTTTCGTGCTGGGAATGAAGGATTTATCCGGCGTGCTCTATGAGAAAAACATTGTCAAGGTAAATGTTGGCGGCGACGTCAGCGCAAATTTCACGTTCGGTATTTCCGGGAACAAGATTTGGCGCCTCACGGGCCCCGTCTGGAGCACCACACCTCCCACGGACGACGAAATACTGTCGCGGGGCAAGGGCTATTGGCACGTTTTCCCTCAGGCGAAGACCGAGGCGGAGAGCATCGACAATGTGAGAGAGTTCCACCTGAATTTCGCAAGAGACACAAGAACGGACATATTCACCATGAGGGAGCTTTTCGAGGAGCTGCCCCGGGGTGTGAACTACATGAGCGGAGGCACCGGGGTCATCTCAAGGCCTTACAGGGTTTCCGACGTGGAGACAAGGGAGGACTCCTTTGAATTCAGCGACTTTTTCGGCTTCAAGGGCCCCTGCGTCGTTTACCTTTCGCAGATACTTGTTTCGCCGGAGGACATGACAGTATTTGCCATGCTGGGATGCACCGGTCCCTTCAAGTTCTTTGTGAACGGCGATCTCATTGGCGAGAGGCACGAGGCAACGACTTTTGATGCGGAGAACGCCCATTTTGAGGGTGTAAGGCTGCGGAAGGGCGAAAACAGGATAGTTCTTAGACTAACGAGACTGAGCGGCGACGCCAAGTACTCGCTGATCTTCTCAAAGGGACTGACCTGCTCGACACACCACACTTGTTTTGGCACGAAGCTTATTTGAGGCTTTTTACGGTTGAGGCTCTTTACGCAGAATAACAAGTTTTATTGGAGATTATATTATGTCGATTTTTGACAAGCTGTTTCGCAAGGACGGCGGAATTGAAACCTATATCATTGCCGGTCTCGGAAATCCGGGGCCCGAGTACGAGATGACGAAGCACAACTGCGGCTACAGGACCGTTGATATTGTTGCCGAGAAGCTGGGGATAAGCTTTACAAAGCGCAAGTTCAATTCCCTGTATTGCGACTGCAAGATAAAGAAGGGCGGAGATGAGGTCAGAGTAATCCTCATGAAGCCTGAAACTTATATGAACAACAGCGGCGAAGCCATTGAGGAGGCTGCATCCTTCTACAAGGTGCCCGCGGAGAACATCATCGTTATATACGACGACTGCGACGTGGAGCCCGGCCGCATCCGGGTGAGAGGCTTCGGCAGCGCAGGCACCCACAACGGTATGGAGTCGGTGGTGTCCCACCTGGGTACCGAAAAATTCCCCCGCATCAGGGTGGGCATCGGCAGGCGCATGCCAAACGAGGACATGGTCAAGTTTGTGCTCTCGGGCTTTTCCGAGGACAAGGAAAAGCTTGTGAAGGAGGCTCTCGTGTTTGCCGCCAATGCATCCCTTGCCGTCATCAAAAAAGGCATCGAGAAGGCAATGACCGAGTTCAACTCAAAGCAGGCAAAGCCGGATAACAACGGGGACAAAGACTGATAAGCCGGTTTTAGACAGTAAAATAGAGAGACATTGACGGACTTAAAAGATTTTCTGAATTTAATAAAGAACTGGGAGGGTTACCCCCGGCTGGCGCACCGCGTCGACTTCGGGGAGCCCTGCAGGATTGAAGGCGTTTCGGGCTGCGCGGCAAGGTACTTCGCAGCCGCTTTTGCTGCGTCTTCAAGGGTAAAACGGATAGTATATATCGCACCCAACGAGTTTGCGGCAAAAAGAGCCGCGGAAGATTTTGACTGCTTCATTGGCGACGGCGCTCTGCTCCTTGAGCCCTCGGACTTTATGTTTTTTAACGCCTTTGCGAGAAACAGGGACAGGGAGTACAAAAGGGTTCAGACCCTGAAGAGGCTTGCCTCCGGTGACTGGAGCTGCCTTGTGCTTTCGCCTGCGGCCTTGATGCAGCCCACCGTGGCTCCCGAAAGGTTCAAAAACTGTGATTTTTGCCTTGAAGAAGGTGAGGACTACGATCTCTTGTCCCTTGCCGACAAGCTCTCCCAAATGGGCTACGTGCGGGTGGGTATGGTTGACGGACCGAGACAGTTCTCCATACGCGGAGATATTTTCGACATATTCCCCACATCCTCTGAAACCCCTTACAGGGCCTATTTTTTCGGCGATACCATCGATGTGATCAACAGCTTCGATCCGGTGTCCCAGAGAGGCATGGAGCGTGTGGGAAGAATAGAGGTTTCGCCGGAGAGCGAAATCAGGCTTTCGGAGAGGACTCCGGAGGAAATCAAATATTTGATTGAAAGGTCCCTTGGCGAGACATGCGGCAGGCTGATTGCGGAAGGGTCCTTGGCGTCAAAATTCAGAAGCGAGGCAAAGAGCGCCGCCAGCCTTATTAAAGAGGGCGCGGAGTTTCAGGGCATGGACAGGTACATCCCTTTCATTATCGGCAGGGATCACACCGTGCTTGACTACTGCAAGGGGGCACTGTTTTTCTGCGAGGACAGGCTTTCGGTTCTGAAGACTGCGGATGTTATGCTTGACGAGCACCGCCGGGTCTGCGAGACCGTCTCCCGGGTGAATTTCACGCCGGACGAGCTTTACGGCTGGTTCCTCTCGACAAACGAGGTCGCCGCAATTATTGACGCCAAGGCAATCAAGCTCGAAACCTTCGACGAGGAAGCCGAGGCCATGCTTGCGGAGAGAAAACTGGCCGAGGCGGGGCTGACTCAGAGAACTTTCTCGAAAAAACTGGTGCCGAAGGGGCTGAGACCCGAGGAGGCGCCCCCCGAATACCCGGACGAGTCCGGCGCGTACACATTCATACTCAAAAGCAGAAAGATCACAAGCGCCGCCGGCAATGAGATCACGATAAAAAACTACCTTGGCGAGTGGTTCGAAAAGGGCGTAAACATATATGTTGCGTCAAACAAAAACGACAGGTTCAAACGCCTGGTGGGCGAGCTTGAAAAGATAACCCGGGACATCCCTGAGATCGAGTGCGTCAACATGCCCGGAATAGAGGACGGGTTTGAACTTTTTGACGCGGGTTTTGCCCTGGTTTCGGAAAAAACATTCTTTGCCATGGCTTCCGGCGGCACCGCCAAGAAGTCCAAAAAAACAAAGGACGAGGACTTCTTCAACGACATCCACCCCGGGGACTATATTGTGCACGACATCCACGGCATTGGCGTGTTCAGGGGCATCGAGGCGAGAGAGGTCTCCGGCGTCACCAAGGACTATGTGGTGATTGAATACGCCGGGGGCGGAAAGCTTTTTCTGCCTTCGCTGGAGCTGGGCACCGTTCACAGGTACGTGGGCAGCGACGACAATCTGCCCCGCATCAGCACCCTGGGAAACAAGGACTGGCAGCGGGAAAAGGAGCGGGTCAAGAAATCCCTGCGGGAATACGTGGAAGAGCTTGCGGCGCTCTATGCGAAGCGCCGGGAACTGAAGGGCTTTGCCTTCCCGAAGGACGACGAGCTGCAGGCTGAGTTTGAGAGCAAATTCGGGTTTGAGCCCACCTCCGATCAGCTTGTCTGCACGGAAGAGATTAAGACCGACATGGAGATGACAAAACCCATGGACAGGCTGCTCTGCGGCGACGTGGGATTCGGCAAGACAGAGGTGGCTTTCAGGGCCGCATTCAAGGCGGTGGCTGCGGGAAAGCAGGTGGCAATACTGGTCCCCACCACGGTCCTCTGCCAGCAGCACTACTTCACGGCGGTTGAACGCTTTGCAGATTTTCCCGTAAATATAGACTATCTCTGCAGGTTCAGAAGCGGCTCTGACGTCAAAAAGATCAAGGAGGGGCTGGCGGACGGCAGCATTGACATAATTATCGGAACCCATGCACTGGTTAAGGGCAAGGACGTGACTTTCAACGACCTGGGGCTCGTGATTGTTGACGAAGAGCAGCGCTTTGGCGTCATGCAGAAGGAAAAGTTGAACCTGCTTTACCCGTTGGCGGATACCCTTTATATGAGCGCCACGCCGATTCCACGCACCCTCAATATGTCCCTCTCAAAGATCAGGGATATCAGCGTCATCACCGAGGCGCCAAGGAACCGCAACCCGGTCCAGACATATGTCATCAAGATAAGCGACGACGTCATCAGGAACGCAATCCTGAGGGAGATGGCCCGCAACGGCCAGGTGTTCTACCTCTACAACAGGGTGAAAAGCATTGGCGACAGGCTGGAGTGGCTTGGAAAGCTGGTGCCCGAGGCGAGAATTTGCGTTGCCCACGGCCAGATGCCGGAGCACGAACTGGAGCGGGTGATGCGGGACTTCATTGCGAAAAAGTACGACGTGATGCTCTGCTCCACCATCATCGAGTCCGGTCTTGATATCGCCAATGCAAACACCATCATAGTCGAGCACGGCGAGCGCCTGGGACTTGCCCAGATGTACCAGATAAGAGGCAGGGTGGGCCGCTCCGACGTGAGGGCCTACGCTTACATAACCTACCCCGACGAGGAGACCCTCACGAGCGACGCCTGGCAGAGGCTGAAGGCGATAAAGGAATTCACCGAATTCGGCTCAGGCATCAAAGTCGCCATGCGGGACCTTGAAATAAGAGGCGCAGGGGCGGTGTTCGGCGAGCGGCAGTCCGGAGACGTGGTTACCATTGGCTATGACCTTTACAACCGCATGCTGAGCGACATGATAACCGAGGTGACCGGCGGACCCGCCAAGGAGGACGTGACCGTCACCATCGATTTCACCGTAAGTTCATACATCCCCGGAGACTACATTTCTCTGCCTGACGCAAGAATGGAGATTCACAGAAAGATCGCTGCCGTCTCCTGCGACAACGACATTCTGGACCTCGAGGAGGAGCTTCTGGAGCGGTTCCCCGGCGACATCCCTCAGAACATCGTGAACCTGATGCACCTTTCCCACATCAAGGCCCTTGCCGCCGAGTGCGGCATCAAGACCGTGGTGCAGCTTAAGAACAAGGTGGAGATGGACATCTGCGACGAGCACCTTTTCGACACAAAGATAAAGGAAAACTACAAGATGATTGTAGAAAACTACAGGGGCAGGTTCAACGTGATGGCCTCCGAAAAGAGAATTTACGCCCAGTATTCGATTCCCGAGAGGGTTTCGCTTTACAAGCACGCGGAAATCATTGAGAGCGTTGAAAAGTTCCTTAAAGTTCTTGCGGGAAAAAAATAAATAGCTGTTGACAAACCAATCGGGTTCATGTATACTGTCAACCGATTCGCTTGACAGGCGACGATTTTTGACTCTTTGCGCAAGCCGTGAACAAAATTCACGACAGAAACAATCTTTGTAAAGCGCATAAGGGGTCTGACGACAATTACTCACGGCTTGCTTTGCGCGAGCTCCCCGCTCGAAGTACCTTCGTACATCTTCGGGGTCGCGCACGCAAAAATAGTTCAAAAATCGATATTACTGCTTAGACAGAGCACGGGAGAGTGATTGCGGTGGAAGGAAAAATCGATATCAATCTGCTGCTGGACTTCTACGGACCGCTGCTGGACAGCAGGCACAGACAGACTGTTGAGATGTATTTTGCCGACGACATGACCCTCAGCGAGATTGCGGAGGAGCTTGGCGTGTCGAGACAGGCGGTTCAGCAGAGCGTCGCCAAGGGACGGGAAAACCTGGAGAAGTTTGAGCAAAAGCTGGGACTTTGCGGACGTTTCGGGGCGGCTGAAAAGAAAATTGCCGAAGTCAAGAGACTTGCGGAAAAGATCAGGGAGACCGCAGGGCCGGGCGAGCTTGCGGAGCTTTGCGAGAAGCTCAGCGGGGCGGCGGATGACCTTGGCGATACCATCTGAAAAACCTATTATCGGAGAAAAATTATGATTTTTGGAAATCTGGCGTCAAAGCTTTCGGAAGTGATGCGCAAATTCCGCGGCAAGTCCAAAGTCACAGAGAGTGACGTAAAGGAACTTATGCGGGAGGTCAGGCTTGCGCTTCTTGAGGCGGACGTAAACTATAAAGTGGTCAAGGACTTCACCAAGTCGGTTTCGGAGAAGGCGGTGGGCGCTCGCGTGCTGGAGGGACTGAACCCCGGACAGCAGGTTGTAAAGATCGTGAACGAAGAGCTCATCCAGCTCCTTGGCGGCAAGGAAGCTAAACTGGATTTGGGAAAGACACCCCCCAATGTCATCATGATGGCGGGCCTTCAGGGTGCCGGTAAGACCACAGCTTCCGCAAAACTTGCTCTCATGCTTAAGAAGCAGGGCAAGAACCCCATGCTGGTGGCGGCGGACATCTACAGACCGGCGGCTATCAAACAGCTGGAGGTTCTGGGCGGGCAGATTCAGGTTCCTGTTTTCTCCATGCCCGAGGGCACAAAGCCTGTTCAGATTGCAAAAAACGCCAAGGAAAAAGCCGTGAGGCAGCTCAACGACGTTATAATCATCGATACCGCGGGTCGCCTTGAAATCGACGAAAAGCTCATGGAGGAGCTGGAGGAAATCAAAAAAGCCACCAATCCCTCCGAAATACTTTTGGTTGTGGACTCCATGACGGGCCAGAATGCCGCCAATGTGGCCGTGGCCTTCAACGAGAGACTGGATATCACGGGAGTCATCCTTTCAAAGCTTGACTCCGACACCAGGGGCGGTGCGGCGCTCTCCGTCGCCCAGATGACGAACAAGCCAATCAAATTTGCCTCTGTCGGCGAGAAAATGAACGAGTTTGAGTCCTTCAAACCTGACCGCATGGCAAGCCGTATCCTCGGCATGGGCGACGTGCTCTCACTTATAGAGCAGGCGGAGCAAATGTACTCCGAAAAAGAGGCCCGGGAGCTTGAGAAGAAAATCAGGCAGCAGACATTCACCCTTGACGACTTCCTCCAGCAGCTGAGGCAGATCAAAAAGCTTGGCGGTATCACAAAGCTTCTCGGCATGATGCCGGGGGTCGCAGGCAGAATCCGGGAGGAGGACATTGACGAAAAGGGCATGGTCAAAACCGAGGCGATAATCTGCTCAATGACCATGAAGGAACGCAGAAATCCCAACCTTCTCAACGCCAGCAGGAGAAAGAGAATCGCGGATGGCAGCGGAACCACGGTACAGGACGTCAATAAACTAATGCGCCAGTTTGAAATGATGCGCGACATGATGAAGAAGATGTCGGGCGGCAAGGGTCCCAAGGGCCTTGGAAAGCTTGGCGGTTTCGGCAAGGGCGGCTTCAATTTCTGAAGACACCGGTGACCGGAAAATCAAAACAGTTGAAAAGAGCGGCGACGCGAGATAATCCGCACCACGCTTTATCAAATAAAAAAGCTCAATTAAATTTGGAGGTAAAAACAAATGCTTAAAATCAGATTAAGAAGAATCGGCGCTAAGAAGGCTCCTTTTTACAGAATAGTTGTAGCAGAGTCAAGATTTGCAAGAGACGGCCGTTTTGTAGAGGAAATCGGAACCTACAATCCTCTTAAGGATCCCGCAGAGTTCACCATCGACCTCGCAAAAGCAGAAGACTGGATCAAAAAAGGCGCTCAGCCCACTGACAAAGTTAAAGCTATCATCGAAAAAGCTAAAGCTGAATAATGTCGGTCTAAGATCGGTCTTTGAAAGGATTTAAATTATGAAAGAGTTTCTTGAAAGCATCGCCAAGATGCTCGTCGACAACAAGGATGCAGTCAAAGTCACTGAAGAAGAGACCGACGAGGGCATCTACCTCAGACTCTCCGTAGCTGAGGAAGAAACCGGCAGAGTTATCGGCAAGGACGGCAGAATCGCCAAGGCAATCCGCACCATCATCAGATCCGGTGCAAAGAACCGCGGCAAGCAGGTCTACATCGATATTGAATAATCCCAAGGAGTGTCCCGCATGCTCGACTATCTGACCATCGGAACAATAGTCAATGTCCACGGCGTTCACGGCGAGGTGAAGGTCATCCCCGACACCGACGACGTGACCCGCTTCCGCAAGCTCAAAAAGGTGCTGCTCCTCTCCGGAGGCGTTCGCAGGGAAGCAGAGGTCAAAGGCGTAAAATTCTCGAATAAATTCGTGATTTTGAAGCTTGAAGGCATCGATGACCGCGACACCGCCGACAGAATGAGAGGCATAGAGCTTCAGGTGGAGCGCAAGGACGCGATCAAGCTGCCGGAGGGCCGGTATTTCATCGGCGACCTCATCGGCTGCCGTGTCCTTGAGGACAACGGCGAAGAGCTTGGAATCCTTACGGACGTGATTCCCGGCGCAGGCAGCGACATCTATGACGTGGACTGCGGCAACGGGAAAAACATACTGATCCCCGTGCTTGAGGACGTGCTGCTCTCGGTGGATATCGAGGCAGAGATCATCACGGTCAAGCTGCCTAAAGGGCTGCGGGAAATATACCTCTGACGCTTGTTAACCTGTTAACGGTTAAACGTGAGGGAGCCGGGGCGAATTGCCCCGGCTCCCTCACGTTTAAGCAAAAAGCCTTATTATTTTTTAAGCCCCTCAAGGAACTTGACGATATCGCCTACGGTATTGAACCTTGCCAGTTCCTCGTCCGGAATGGTAATGTCGTACTCTTCTTCGATGGTCATGAGCATTGTCAAAACCGACAGCGAGTCCGCGTGGAGGTCTTCTTTGATTCTTGACTCCGGCGTGACTTCCACGTCCTTCAGTCTGAGCTCTTTGATAAGTAGATTTTTAACGTCTTCAAACATAGTTTTTCCCCTTTGTTGGTAGTTTATTTTCGAATATCAAATTCGGTTTTTGTCATTTTGGCTTTAAGTACCGTTTTGCGGTCTCTTACAGCGGTTTATTGCGGTTTATTGAGCTTCCTCCGGAATCGAGGCGATTCTTTCGGCAATGATGCCGTTCAGATTGCTCCCCGCCATGCTCCTGGCCTGTTCGATGCACTTTGCCACGGCAACCTTGTCGCTTGCCCCGTGCCCCTTGACGATGATCTTCTCAGTTCCGAGGAGCACGCTTCCGCCGTAGCGCTGGTAGTTCATGAACTCCTTTTCCTCCGCAAACATTTTCTTCATGAAGAGGGCGCCGATCTTGTACTTGGTCCTGGAGTAGATGTCTGTTTTGATTTTCTTCAGCAGCTGGAGTGCCGTGCCCTCGGTGGTCTTGATGAGAACATTTCCGGAAAAACCGTCGCACACCACCACGTCATACTTGCCGGAAAGCAGGTCCCGGCTTTCCATATTGCCCACAAAGTTGATGCCGGGAAGATCCCGCAACCTCTTGTAAACCTCTTTTCTCAGGTCGTCGCCTTTTTCCGATTCGGTGCCGATGTTAAGGAGCGCCACCCTGGGATTCTCAATTCCGAAAGCCTTCTCCATGTAGGCGCTTGCCATGACGCCAAACTGAACCAGCTGCAGCGGCAGACAGTCCACGTTGGCACCGCTGTCGCACACGCCAACGATACCCCCGCTCATTGTGGGAAGAATAGGGCAAAACGCAGGTCTGAACACACCCTCCAGCCGTCCTATTCTGAGTGTGGCCGCCGCAACAAGGGATCCTGTGGCGCCTGTTGACACTATGCCTTCAATGTCCTGGCTCTCCCTAAGGAGCTTGATGCCCTTCATCATTGAGCTCTCCCGCTTCAGCCTTATCGCATCTGTGGGCTTGTCCTCACCCGTTATAACGTCGGGCGCGTGCAGTATCTCGCATCTGGAAAAATCACCGCCAAGCCTGTCAATTTCGGCCTTCACCGAGGTCTCGTCGCCGCTGAAAATGAGGTACAAATCCTCATATCTTTCAAGGGCAAGCAGCCCGCCTTCCACATTTGCGCCGGGGCTCTTGTCCCCGCCCATGCAGTCAATAATCAGTTTCATAGATTTCTCCGTTTAAACCAGTTTTTTCACATACGAGCGGCGCTTTTTATGTTCGACTGAATCAAAGTATTTCCACATTGACCGTATCGCCGTGTTGTCTTCCAGATTCAGGTTCGTCTCCGCATACTCCACGCCGGTGTTTTTGAGAATTTTCGCTACCTCTGCGACTATCGCCGTGCCAAGGCCCAGGTTCATGAGCTCCGGCTCCACGCCAATGAGTCCCAGATCGATGGACTTTGGCTTTTTAATCGCCTTGAGGAGCCTCAGAAGAGTGGGTATGGTGAGCCTGCCGCCGGATTTTTGAACCGCCTTGCCGATGGAAGGGAAGCACAGCCCGAGGGCCACCACCTTCTCGTTCTCGTCAAGGAGAACGGTGACGAACCGCAGATCCACGATAAGCTTGAAGTTATCCACCATCATCTTCTTCATCCGGGCGGTGAAGGGGACGGTGCCGTAGATATTGGCGTAGGAACGGTCCAGAAGCTCGAAGAACATGTCAACGTATTTGTCGAGGAATTCGTTGACGTTTTTTGCGGTGCTGAAATGGAGCTTGAAGCGCTTGAGGAGCTTCTCCTCAAGAACAAAAATGCGCTCGTCAAAACCCTCTTTGGGGTAGCGCAGTCGGCTTTCCACCCAGTCCACCTCTTTTTCGTAGCCCAGTTCCTCAATCAGCTTTGCGTAGTATTCCGCGTTGTACTGCTCCTCGAAGGTGGAAAGCTGATCGAAGCCCTCAATGAGAAGGCCCTCACGCTCAAGGTCCGAGTAGCCGAGGGGACCCACCATAGTGTCCATGCCCTTGGCGAGTGCCCAGTCCTCCACTGCTTTGAAAAGCTTTCCGGCGACTTCGCTGTCGTCAATCGAGTCAAAACGGGTGAAGCGTACACGCTTTTCGTTGTTTTTTTCATTGGCGGCCCGCTGTATGATGCCCTGAATCCTGCCGCAGATCTTTCCGTCCCTGTAGGCGTTGAAAAATACGGATTCGCAGGTGTCCTCGTACACGAACCCCTCCTTGAACATCTTCTTTTCGTCGCCGTAGAGGGGCGGCACGAAGCAGGGGTTGCCCTTGTAAAGTTTTAAAGGAAACTCTATAAACTCCTTGATTTCACGGGGAGTTTTTACCGGTCTTATTTCAATCATTTTTTTTTTATCTGTGCGTCGCGTGGAAGCAGAGGCCGATGGCGTTGGGGCCGCAGTGGCTTCCGGCGGTGGGGTTCACGTTTACAATCTCGTACTTGACGTCGTCGCCCAGCTTTGCCTTGAGGGCCGCGATGAGCTCCTCAACCAGGGGCATGGCGTCCGTGTGGCCGATGAAGATACGGTGGTTCTTCACATCATCGCCAAGCTCATCCATGTAGGCAATGAGGCGGGCAATGGCCTTGGCGCGTCCCTTTTCCTTGCCGATGGAGACCATTTTGCCTTCGGTGCTCATGTAGATGATGGGCCTGATGCCTAACAGGTTGCCCATGGTGCCGGCAATGCCGCTGACACGGCCGCTGTGCTTGAAGAACTTGAGGTCGTCGGCCATGAAGTACATGGTGTGCTTATCGACTTCGACCTTTGCCCATTC
>CACZNV010000172.1 GCA_902782645.1 uncultured Ruminococcus sp.
AAACTCGCCAAGGAAAAAGCTCCCGAACTGGTTCTCGACGGAGAACTCCAGGGCGACGCAGCTCTCGTTCCGAAGGTGGGTGCTTCAAAGGCTCCCGGCAGCCCCGTTGCCGGCAAGGCAAACGTTCTCATCTTCCCTGACCTTAACTGCGGAAATATCGCATACAAACTCACTCAGAGACTTGCAAAAGCAGAAGCTTACGGACCTATCCTTCAGGGCATCGCAAAACCTGTCAACGATCTTTCAAGAGGCTGCGCAGCTGAAGATATCGTCGGCGTCGTAGCTATCACTTCGGTACAGGCTCAGGAACAATAATTTTTAGGAAGGGGAACCCAAATGAAGATATTAGTCATCAACTGCGGCAGCTCGTCGCTCAAGTACCAGCTCATCGACATGGAGACCGAGCAGGTCATCGCCAAGGGTCTCTGCGAGCGCATCGGCATCAACGACTCAGTTCTGAACCACACTCCTGCAGGAAAGTCCAAGGTTGTTATCAAAGTTGACCTTCCCAACCACGAGGTCGCCATCCGCGAAGTCATCAAGGCGCTCCTGGATAAAGAAATCGGCGTGATTAAAAATCTCTCCGAGATCTCCGCAGTTGGCCACAGGGTTGTACACGGCGGCGAGAAATTTGCAGGCTCCGTGCCAATCACAGATGAGGTCATGAAGGCCCTTGACGAGTGCACGCCTCTTGCTCCTCTCCACAATCCGCCAAACATTATCGGTATCAACGCGGTAACCGCCGCAATGCCCGGCATTCCCCAGGTTGGCGTTTTCGACACCGCCTTCCATCAGACAATGCCCGAAAAGGCATACATGTATGCTCTCCCTTACGAGTTCTACGATAAGTACAGAATCAGAAAGTACGGCTTCCACGGCACATCCCACAAGTTTGTTGCCGAGAGCGCCGCTGAGCTCCTGGGAAAGCCCCTGGAAGAGCTTAAAATTATCACGCTCCACATCGGAAGCGGCGCCTCCATCGCCGCCGTCAAATACGGCAAGTGCGTTGACACGTCAATGGGCTTCACTCCTCTTGACGGTCTCGTGATGGGCACCCGCTGCGGCAAGCTGGATCCCGCCGTTCTCACATACCTTATGAAGTACGGTTACAACGGTAAAGAGCTCAGCATGATAATGAACAAGAAGTCAGGTATCCTTGGCGTGTCCGGCGTTGGCGCTGACACCCGTGACGTCTGGGCTGCAGCAGACATGGGCGACAGAAGATCCATGCTGGCGAGGGATATGTTCATCTACAGAATCAAGGCTTACATTGGCGAGTACATGGCTGCCATGAACGGCTGCGACGCCATCGTTTTCACTGCAGGCGTTGGCGAAAACGACAAGTACACCAGGGAGAAGGTCTGCGAGGAGATGGACTTCCTGGGAATCAAGATGGATGTGTCAAAGAACAATATCCGCGGCGAGGTTGCCGATCTTTCGGCTGCTGACTCCAAGGTCAAAGTTCTCGTAATCCCCACAAACGAGGAGCTTGCCATCGCAAGAGAGACGAAAAGAATCATTTTCGGCTGAGTTTAACTCTACAGCCTTATGCCGGAGCGCTCGCGGCGCTCCGGTTTTTAAAATTACCGGTATATTTTGAGCGGAAGGCGGGTGCTGTTTATGGGAGGAATCAATAAAAGAAATAATTCCTGGAAGGTTTTTGTGTTTTCGGCGGTCCTTATCGCCATGTCGTTTGTCCTTACAAGGTTCTTCTCCATTAACATAGGATCCAGTATCAGAATCGGATTCGGCAGATTTCCGGTGATGCTTGCAGGCATTTTTTACGGTCCCTTCGTGGGATTTCTTGTGGGCGGCATTGCCGATTTTCTTGGCGCAATTCTTTTCACCGGATGGACGCCGCCGCTTACTGTCCCTGCGGCTCTTGCGGGACTTCTCCCCTACCTTTTCATGAAGCTTTTCAGGGTCGGAAGAGGAGGACAGGGCGAGAAAAACTCCCTCCGTTCATTCCCGGGCATAATGCTGACGGCAATTTTTACCAAAGTAATCACCCAGGGACTTCTTATGACAGTGCTCCTGGCGATTTTGTACAATATGTTTCCTGCTTTCAGCGCTCTTCTTGTAACAAGAAACATAATCACCGTTTCGGAAGCTCTTATCGAAGGAGCCGCCATATATGTGCTCTATACTAATAAGGCAGTGTATAGGATGGCCTGCGGGGGCCTCAACAGAAACAACGCATTCATTCCCGCAGCCGGGACAAGGCGTTTTGACTATATGTCATTTCTGAATTCCGCGGAACGTGTTTTCACAAAGCCCGGCCTTTCAAGAATCAAATTCATGCTGGCAGGTGTGGGCTCTCCCCAAAACAGCTTAAAATGCGTACATGTGGCCGGAACAAACGGCAAGGGCTCCTGCTCAAGCATGATAGCCGCCTCCCTCACCGATGCCGGATACAAAACGGGCCTTTACATGTCTCCCGATGTGTCAAAGCCCTTCGAAGGTCTTTCCATAGACGGAAAACTGATTACAGGCGACGCCCTGGAAGCTTTGATGTTAAAGATTGCTCCCTATGCAAAAAAACTCTCCAAAAAAGGCGACTCGCCAACGTCCTTTGAAATCATGACGGCCTGCGCTCTCCTGTGGTTTTACACCGAAAAGTGCGACGTTTGTGTTGTGGAGTGCGGTATGGGAGGCGAGCTTGACGCTACAAATGTATTTGAAAATCCGCTTCTCTGCGTCATAACAGATATCGGAATCGACCACAAAAAATACCTTGGCGAGACCGTTGAAAAAATTGCATCAAACAAGGCCGGCATCATAAAACGGAATACCGACGTTGTCTACAGCGGCAACAGCGAAGCCGCCCTTAAACTTATAAAGAATATTTGCGAAAAGAGAAACTCAAAACTTACGGTCCCCGATTTCAAAGCCGCCAAGGCAGACTTCGCGGATGTTGAAAGTACTAAACTTGACTATAAATCTTTAGGTTCGCTGGAACTTGGCATGGCTGGTACCGCCCAGGTGAGGAACGCCTGCATAGCCGTCGAAGCGCTGAATGTTTTAAAACAAAAAGGTTTTGATATACCCGATGAGGCGGTAAGGTCCGGATTGAAGAGAGTCAGGCTCCCGGGCAGGTTCAATGTCTTTTGTCTTAAACCTACCGTTATTTACGACGGCGCCCACAACATAGACTCCGTAAGGGCCCTCACGGAAAATCTGAACCTTTACTGTGAAGGCAGAAAGGCAACGGCTGTCATTGGCGTCATGTCGGACAAGGACCGCAAAGAGATACTTTCGATGCTGAAGCCTTACATATCAAAACTTTATACGGTAAAGCCCGGAAACAAAAGGGCGCTTTCCGCAGAAGAGCTTGCGGCAGAGGCTAAAGAACTGGGAATTGACGCTTTACCCGCAAATATACACGAGATATATGATATAATAAGCGGAGCAAAAGAAGATGACATGATTCTTATCACGGGATCGCTTTACTTATACAAAGATGCGCTGCCTTTTATCGTGAAGGCGGTTAAAGGAAAGGACTGAACATGGGAAATAAGATCATCACCGTGGCAATCGACGGACCCAGCGGAGCCGGAAAGAGCACAATCGCCAAGGCAATCTCCAAAAGATTTAACATCGGCTACCTCGATACAGGCGCAATGTACCGCACCGTGGCTCTGTATATGGACAGAAACATCCCGGAGCTTGCGGATGAAGTTAACGCCGGCGCCGTCAAAGAAGCAACAGTTCAAAAAATAATCGGGCTTCTTGAGAATACGGGCATAGAGGTGAGATACGACGGAAACAATGTTCAGCACATGTACCTTGGCGATGAAGACGTATCGGGACTAATCAGAACGCCTCTCATATCGATGGAGGCATCAAAGGTTTCCGCAATTCCCGAAGTGAGAGTATATCTTGTTGATATGCAGCGTAAAATCGGCTCACTAAACAGTATTGTAATGGACGGCCGCGACATCGGCACCCATGTGCTTAAGGACGCTTCCGTAAAAATATACCTCACCGCTTCCCCTGAAGAGAGAGCGAAAAGAAGGTATAAGGAGCTTATCGAAAAGGGCAGCACCGTGTCCTTCGATGAGGTTCTTAAAGATATTATCGACCGTGACTACGGAGACACCCACAGGGCGTCTTCCCCCCTGCGTCAGGCGGAGGATGCGGTGCTTCTCGACACATCCGATTTGAGTCTTGAGGAATCCATAGACGCTGCAGTAGCTATCGTAGAGAAAAAGACCGGAGTTAAAGCTTAAACAGATGACAGTTAAACTCGCCAAGACAGCCGGATTTTGTTTCGGCGTGAATAAGGCCGTAAACATCGCCAAGAGCGCCGCAAACGACCCCGCCTTCAAAGGCAGGCGCATCGTCACCCTCGGACCTATCATCCATAACAGGAGTGTGGTGGAAAAACTTGAGGAGGAGGGCGTCAGCGTTATCGAAAGTCCCGAGGACGCCAACCCCGGCGATGTAGTCATCATAAGAGCCCACGGTGTACCTCCGGCTGTTATCGAATCCCTTCGCGAAAAGAATGTGACTGTTATTGACGCCACATGTCCTTTCGTTGAAAAAATACACAGAAGGGTGGCTGAGGACTTCAAAGCGGGCAGAAATATTATCATAATTGGCGATAAAGACCATCCGGAAGTTATCGGAATCAACGGGTGCTGCGACAATAAAGCAACCATTATCGCCAATGAAACCGAATGCTCAAAAATCGATAAATCTCTTTCTCCCTGGTCCTGCGTTGTCCAGACCACGTTCAATGTTCAAAATTTCTCTAAAATTAAAAAAATTCTAAAAGAAACGCTTGACGAAATTTTTATTTATGATACCATATGCTATGCCACTGTCCAAAGGCAGGAAGAAGCGGCTCAACTTGCCAAAGAAAGCGACCTTATGATCGTTATCGGAAGCAAAACGAGCTCCAATACGCTGAAGCTTTGCGATATATGCAGCGCGAATTGCCCTCGCGTTCAGCTTATTGAAAATCCGGGGGATTTGGATTTTGGCGGAAGTAATTTTTTTCATATAGGTGTGACGGCCGGAGCATCGACACCCGGTTGGATCATCGAGGAGGTTTTGGTAATTATGGATGAAGTGAAATCGATCGTGAACGAAAATGTGACCGATGAAGCTGTGGAATCTGCTGAGACAGTGAATGAGGCTCTTGAGAACGCAGAAACAAAAGAAGCTCCCGTAGCTGAAGCTGCTGCTGAGAACGAGAGCGAAAGCTTTGAGGATTTGCTCAATGAAAGCCTTACAACTGTTAAAAGCGGAGAAGTTGTTGAGAAACCTATCATCAAGGTTGACGCTACCCGCGTATATCTTGACCTTGGGTTTAAGTATGAGGGCTATGTTGATATCAATGAATTTGATGAAACACCGGAAATCGGTGCAATGGTAAAAGCATACGTTGTTCATGTCAGCGACAGAGACTGCGAGGTAAAGCTATCCAAATCAAAAGTTGATAAAAATGTTGACCTTATCGCACTCGAAGAAGCTTACAAGAACAAAACCCCCGTTACTGTTAAGGTCATCAGAGCTACAGAGAGAGGCGTTATCGCTTCCTACGGCACAGCTCAGCTTTATATTTCCGCTTCACAGCTCGGTCTTTTCTACGTAAAGAAGACCGAAGAAAAAGTCGGACAGGAGCTTGAGGTTCTTATCACCCGCTACGAGACCGACGACAAAGGCAGACTCAGAATCAGCGGTTCGGCTAAAACAATTCTTCTTCAGAAGAAGCAGGAAGCTGACGACGCATTCTGGGGTTCCATCGAAGTCGGAAAGACTTACAACGGAACTGTTAAAGGTCTTACAAAGACCGGCACAGGTGCTTTTATTGAGCTTGAGAAAGGCTATGACGGATTCCTTCCTGCAAGAGAAGCATCTTGGCTCCGCGTTAAGGAAATCAGCGAAGTTGTTAAAAAAGGCGATGTTATCAGAGTCAAGGTTCTTGACTTCAATCGCGAAAAGAACAGAATCAACCTTTCTGCTAAGTTCGAAGAGGATGATCCTTGGTATGATGCAGAGAACGTTTATCAGGTTGGCGACATCCTGACGGTTACTGTTGCAAGATACGCCGTATCAAAAGAGGGCAAACATTACGGTGTATTTGTTGACGTGGTACCCGGAGTTACGGCTCTTGTTCACATCTCTCACATTTCCAACAAGCGCATCCAGAGCGCAGAGGAGTGCCTCGCCATAGGACAGCAGGTTGAAGCTCAGGTTCTTGCAGTTAACGCTGAAGAGAAGAAGCTCAGCCTCGGCATCAAAGAAGTTAAGGCTTACGATCCGCCTGCAAAGGAAGGCGAAGCTGACGACGAAGCTCCCGAGAAGAAAGAGAGACCTGCAAGAAAAGAACGTGCCAATGCCGATAAGGATTCTGAGGGCTCCAGAAATTCTGAGAAGAAGCCCAGGGCTCCCAAGAAGCCGAAAGAGGAAGAATTCCATGATGACGTTACACCGTCCGGAACTTCAATCGGCGACCTCATTGGCGATCTGACTTTCGACGAATAATCCAAAATAAAATAATGACGAAACCCGTTAAACGCGCCTGTCTTCAGGCGCTGGGTTTTCGTTAGTATATATCAGGAAGGAAATTGAAACAGATGATGAAAAAGAAAGAATTAATTGCGTGTCTCGCGAAAAAAAGCGGCTTCACAAAGAAGGACACGGAGATTATGTTGGATTGCATCTTTGATACCATTGGCGATCTCGTAGCTTCCGGAGAAGAGGTCCAGATCAACGGTTTCGGCGCATTCGGATCCAAAGCCCGCGCTGCAAGAAAAAGCGTTGACATCACAGGTTTAAAGAATGACAAGCGCACTAAAAACATGATCGAAGTCCCTGCGGCTAAAAAGGCTTATTTCCGAGTCGGCTCAGCTCTGAGACGTAAAATCAATGAATCAGCGGAATGATTTGTTATATCGCGCTTTAATTACTTTGTTTTAAAAATCAAAATTGTATAACAGTCCGCGAAAGCGGATTATGGAGGTGACAGAATTGCCTAATATCAAATCAGCTAAGAAAAGAGTTATTACTTCTGAGACAAGACGCCAGCGTAATTCTCAGGATAAATCAGCTCTCAGAAAGACCGTTAAAAAAGCTCGCGTTGCAATCGCCGAGAATGCGGAGAACAAAGATGAGCTCGTAAAAGCTGCAAGCATCAGCCTTGACAAAGCTGCTTCAAAGGGATTGATCCACAAGAATGCGGCTGCAAGAAAAAAATCAAGACTTGCTAAAAGCGCAAACGCAGCAGATGCTGAGAACTGATTAAAGTAATAATTTGCGGTATGTGCCGCGAAAAGATTGGGGCTGCATCCGCCGCTGCGGTGATTGCGGCCCCTACTTTTAAAATGAATAGATTAAGGTCCTCAAAGACCTTCTGATAATAAAAATTATAAGAGGAGGGAAATCCTATGGAAATTACAAAGAACGACAGAATCGGCGATATCCTTGCCATGAAAGAGAATGCTGCTGACATACTCACAGAGTGCGGTATGCATTGCGTTTACTGCCCCTCTGCTGCAATGGAGACCCTTGAAGAGGCCTGCCTTGTACACGGTATGGACGTAAACTATGTCCTTGCGGAGCTCAACGCAGACGAGTAATTTGAATTAAACCCTGATCGGAGCTTTTTACTATGGGATACTTTTATTGCGGCACAGGAAGAGAAGATATAACCCCGAAGGTAGGAACCTGCCTTTTCGGCTACAGACCTGAGCTTTATTGCGAAGGAATTCACGATCATATATTTGTTACTGCAGCCGCGTTTTCCGACGGCAAGGAAAGTTTTGTGCTTGTCACCTGCGATGTGTGCGAGATAGACTGTGACCTTGCCGACAGAATCCGGGAAGAAACCGCAGCTCTCTGCGGCATTCCGAAAAGCGCCGTTATTATCTCTGCCATACACACCCATTCGGCACCGAATGTGGCCGGGCTTGAGGGCTGGGGAGGTATTGACGAGGAATACTCTTTAAGCGTTTTCCTGCCGGCAATAAAAAAAGCTTCCTGTGACGCATTCCGTTCTATGAAAAAAGCTGTGGTGGGAGTTTCCTCCACTGAGAGCAGGATAGGCGTCAACCGCAGGGAAATCAAAAGAGAGGGCTACGTGGCGCTGGGTCAGAACCCCTGGGGTGTTTTTGATCCGGAGATGACCGTTATCGCAGTTAAAGGCGAGGAAGACGCCAAGGGTATCATAAATCTAATACACTACGGCTGCCACTGTACTGCAGCGGGAATGAATCTTGAAATCAGCCGCGACTGGTCAGGCGTGATGGTGGACCGCATGGAAAAGGAAACAGGAGTCCTTACGGCTTACTGGCAGGGCTGCTGCGGAGACACAGGTCCCAGGCTTACAAACGGTCTCACGGTTGGCCTTGGCGATATAAAATACGCCGAGGAGTTGGGCGCTGCTGCCGGAATGGACGCTGTGAGAGCTTATTCTCAGATTAAAAGCTACATCAGCCCTGAAATAAAACTTTTTACGGGAACCGTGGCTCTTCCTCTTTCGCCGCTTCCGCCTCTTGACGAGATCGAAGAGAGAATTAAGAGCTGCGAGAACCCTGAAAGCCTTGTAAATATAGACAGGCTCCGCTACAACCATCTGGTCTGTGTGGCTGAGGCGCTCAAGGAGGGCAAAGATTACGGCGACAGGTTTACTTTTGAGACTTCGATTCCTGTCATTGGCGATATCGCCTTTATGCCTTTACCTTTTGAGGTTTTCTCTGAGACAGGTCTTAAGCTGAAACGCTTTGCAAACGGCTATGGCCACGTTCTCACGCTTTCAAATTCAAACGGAACAAATCTCTATCTGCCGCCAAGGGGAGAAATCTTAAACGGCGGTTATGAAGTGGAATGTTTCCTTTACGGCCACGTTTTCAATTTCACAAACGAAGCCGAAATCAATATTGTTAAAGAATATCTGCGCATTTTAGGCGCATAAACTTAAGGGGAGGAAAAAGTTATGTACCGCATAGGTCAGGAGGAAATTGACGCTGTCGCAAGAGCGATTAAAACAAGAGATTTTTTCAAAATCAACGGCAGCGGAAAAGAGGTTTATAATTTTGAAAACGAATGGAGACAGTTTATAGGAACGGACTATGCGCTTCTCATGACTTCCGGTCACGCGGCCCTGGTATCCGGCCTTATAGGCATAGGTGTGGGACCGGGCGATGAGGTTATTGTTCCTGCTTACA
>CACZNV010000173.1 GCA_902782645.1 uncultured Ruminococcus sp.
CGCCAAGGGCAACCGCGTGGCCGTCAAGATACTTTGATGTAGAGTGAACCACTATGTCTGCGCCGAACTCGAAGGGTCTGCAGTTGACGGGTGTGGGGAATGTGTTGTCAACGATAAGGGGCACGTTGTGGGCGTGGGCCGCCTTGGCGAATTCCTCAATGTCAAGGATGTCAAGGGACGGGTTTGAGAGAGTCTCGCCGAAAACAGCCTTGGTGTTTGGCTTGAAATACTTCTCAAGGTCGGAAGCCTTTGATGTGCAGGGTACGAAAGTCGTCTCGATGCCCATCTGCGCAAGGGTCTTGTAGAAAAGATTGTAGGTTCCGCCGTAAACAGATGACGAGGAGATTATATGGTCTCCGGCTCCCGCAATATTTAAAACGGATATCATGGAAGCTGCCTGGCCGGAAGATGTGAGCATGCATCCCACGCCGCCCTCAAGGGCCGCAAGTTTCTTCTCAGGGGCTTCAGCGGAAGGGTTGGCAAGCCTTGTGTAAAAATATCCGTCGGCTTTAAGATCAAAGAGATCTCCCATTTCCTGCGATGAATCATACTTGAAAGTGGTGCTCTGGTAAATCGGGAGCACTCTCGGTTCGCCGCTCTTGGGGGTCCACCCCGCCTGTACGCAAATAGTTTCAGTTTTCATTTGTTTCGTCCTCTCCGTTCCTGATTCTGCAAATATTTTTACAGGAACAATAACTGCAATTTGTATGTCTGCTGTCAGGTTCGGCAGGAAAACTTCCGCCAAGAATCTGACGCACACTGTCTGAAATAATGTTTTCGGTAAATGACTTACCGTTGTCGGGGCCGAAAAGCTCAGCAAACCCGTCCGGACCTATGGAGGAATATATGTGCAGTTTGTTATTGTCGCCAAGCTCACCGCCGTAAATGTAATATCTCAATGTGTCAACGGGAATATCTTTGGCGTCAACGCCCTTTTCCTTCATCAGCTTTTCACGGATCAAAGCCTTGGCTTTGTCGTTTAAGATCGCAAGGGAGTAGACGGGAAGCTGGATGCTTTTGCCCTCTTTGACCTTGGCGATGTCATAGGAAGCTGTCTTATAGTCGGTGACGGCAAGCTTTACGCCATCCTCGTCAACTCTTGCGTCAACTCTGTCGATGATGCCTCTTATCCTAACGTCAACACCGTCCACATTCACGGTAACGGGAGGTATCAGGCTGTCATGCCTGCCGAAGCCGACCTCAAGGAACAGCGGCTCCTTCGAATCCTCCTTGCAGAGCTTTGAAAGGTTAACAAGCTCTCTCTTGACGGACTGACGGGTCAGATATGCCAGGAAAATGCTCTTGTCAGAGTTTTCGATGGCTCTTTTGGCAGCCTCGTTGTCAGGATTGTTTTTAAAATCCTCGTCTGCAGACTCAATGTAACGGCTCCAGACATCAGGGTCCTCTTTTTCTAAATTTCCGTCGTCAATCGCCTTTTTTACGGCACCCTCAAGCAGAGCATGAACATATGTTCCGGAAACATTTGCCTGATACTCGCCAAGGTCCCTCTCGGTGATGTTAAGACACTTCTTTAAGAAATAGGCATAAGGGCATTTTAAGATGTCGTCAAGGGCCGTAACTTTTATATTGAAGCATTTTTCAATCCTAAGCAGCTTTCTGACAGTGTCGGCGTCCACAAATGCCCCCTCACCGCCTGCTGCAGCCTTCACATTCTCTCCTGCTGCGTAATCCGGGATATAAAACTCAGTCTTAATGTTCCTGAAAATCTTCTTTACCGCAAGCACCGCCGATGCTGGAGCCTGTTCTTCGCCCTTGCTGTCGGCAATGGAATAGCTGAGGTACAACTGCTTTTCAGGGCAGGTAAGGACCCTGTAAACATTAAACTGCAGGAGAAGCGCTCTGTCGTAGGAGTTGTAGGCAGTCCTGCCCCCGGCTTCCTCGATGGCCTTCCTCTCCTCGTCGCCAAGGAAACTTGAATCAGGAACATTGCCGGGGAAGGAGCCCGCATTGGCGCCAAGCACCATCATAATCTTCTTGTCAACATAGCCCGATCTCTCCAGGTCTCCAACCTGCACGTAGTCGCCGGAGAAAGGAATTGATGCAGCTTTTATGGATGCAGCGGCGGACATGAGCACGTCGCCGGTAAACTTTATAAGTTTTTTGTAGCCGTTCTTCCTGATATTTCCAATGGCAAAGGAACACTCATTGAGAAGATCGATAAATGAGTTCCTGACTCTTATAAAATCCCTGTCGTCACGGCTGCCGGCCGCGGAAGCATCATTCAGCTGGGATACTTCTCTAAGGCCGCAAATTCCCGCAAATGCAGCTGCGATGTTCAGGACGTCGTTTACGGTTTTTGCGGAGGATGCCTGTTTGCAAAGACCCTGCTCTCCTGCAAAGACACCGTAAATATCTTTTGCAAGTATCAGGTATCCCGGCTCCCCGCCATTTTCGTCTTTGCCCTTCGAGAGAGAATCAATAAGCGTTTTCAGGGATTTGAAGGACTGTTTTTTTACGCAGGCATACTTCAAAAAGTAATTTTCAAGGCTGTCAACATCGTCTGCATTGAAAATGTCTCTCCTGTAAAGGCCCGTCTTAAGCATCAGAAGAAGATTGTCGATGATGTTTTCACCGGCAAGGACTTTAAACAGAGAGTCAAAAAGCCTGACGATTCTGTGCCCCGAATATTCGGCCTTGGCGTCAATAAAGCAAGGAATGCCGAAATCCTTAAACACGGCGTCTATGATGTAATAATTGTCGGAGACGGACGGAAGAGCAACGGCAATGTCGGAATATGTTATACCGCTGTCGCCGGAAACAGTCTCGGCAATAGTCCTTGCGCACTTTTCCAGTTCATGGTAAAAATCCGCCGCAGCCACAATTCTTACAGCCCCGTCATAGGCGCTTTCAGGAAGAGATGCGGGCCTTTGAGTTGCGTAATTTCGGCTCAAAATATAGAGCATCTCCGAATCCTTATACCTTGACAGTTTGATGTCAGGTTTGATTTTCTCATCAATGACATCGCCAATGTCAAACAATTCATAAAGGGTATCGAAGGTTCTGTTCGGTATTGAAAAAACAGGGCTGTCCGCGTCTTTGAAAACGTAGAAAGTAACTTCCGACGCATGATTGGCCATAGCTTTTACCAGGCTCAGTTCAACGTCGGTAAAGCCGCTGAAGCTGTCAAAGAATACGGAAGCGCCCTCAATGCATGACTTTCCGGAATTAATAGTCTCTATTGCTCTTAAAGCGAGTGCTGACGAATCGTTATATTCCCGTGTCACCTCAACGTAAGCATTTAATATTTTTGAAAGATCAGACAGTTTTCCTGCAGTAAGACGGTCATCAGGTTTAATTTCGGCAAAAAGATTTGAAGCATTGTCAAGTCTTTCAGGTGTGACGCCGTACTTTTCAAGCTCGGAAAGAGTGGCGGAAAGTCTCGATACGGCAGACGGTCTTTCGGAAACCGTCTTAAAGAAAGCAAGATTATCTTCAATGCCGCTGAGGGTTTTAACGAGGAGCATGGTCCTCATTGTGTTAGTTAGAGGCAGTCCGTTTGAAACACCTGCGTCGGAAAGAATTCTGTGAACAAGACGGGCAAAGCTTATAACCTCACTGCCTATGAGTCCTTTGGATTCTTTTTCAAAAAACTTCTTTTCGGTTTCGACAGCCAGCTGTTCGGGCACCACAAGAAAGCAATTCTTCTCGTTAAAAAGAGGATCGCATTTTTTGGCCGTGTTATAGAAATCATCGACCGCCCTGTATGTCTTGCCGCTTCCCGCAGGCCCGTATACTATCTTAACCTTTGCCATTGATGATTCCCGGTCTGTCTCTCAAATCTCGTCGCTGATTTTAAACAGAGGACTCCTGTAAAGTCTAACATCGTCAAATGCTCTCTGTCTGTCGGACATGGCGCCGTCGGGAACACCCGAAAGAGCCTCTTCCATCTCGTAAAGCTTGGCGTCAATATCGTCCATCTCGTGGAGAATAAGCGCCTCCGGGAACTTGGGAACGACAGAACTGCCGAACTCAGGCTTGCCGTGATGGGAAAGTATCATGTGTGAAAGAAGCATGACGACCTCAGGGTCCGTTCCCAGGTTCTTTCCGAATTCTTCGATTATCATGGCTCCCCTGATAATATGCGTCACAAGGTTTCCGTCAACAGTGACCTCTTTTATAAGGCCCGTGTCGTTGATGGAATACTCGAATAACTTTCCGATGTCGTGAAGTGCAGCGCCGCATATAAGAAGGTCCCGGTTTAAAAACCTGTAGGCCTGGGAGATATAAAAAACGCCCTTAATGACGCCAAGGGTATGGTGCAAAAGTCCGCCCACCTCGGCATGGTGAAAAGATATGGCCGCAGGATAAACAGTGAGCTTGTCTTTATAAGCCTCATAGATTGCAAGTGTCAGCTTCTTCATATCCACGTTTTCAACATATTTTTCAAGTGTGCTGACAATCTCGCCGTACATGGTTTCCCCGTCCTTGGGGCTCGACTTAACCAGGTCTCTGGGGGATATATTCTCGTCCGGAGATGTGCGGCGTACCTTGCCGATGTTCAGCATCAGCTTGTCATTATAGGTTTCCACCGCCGCCTCAACGAATACTATATCGCCAACGTTAAAAGAATCAAAATCAGCCTTTCCCGGAGACCAGAAATTTCCGGATATCCTGCCGGATTTGTCCTTAAATTGGAAATACAGATACTGATCGCCGGATTTGCGGCTCTTTGCAGTTACGCTGTCGACAATAAAATAGTTGCGGATGTGATCTCCCGATACAAATTCTGAAATCTTTTGCTGTTCCATGTTATCTCCGTGAAATGAATTGCCGGTTCAAAAGCCGGTCCTCAATACCCGAAAAGGGGCAGCAGCAGTATGCCTGCTGCCGCCGCCTTGTCAATGCGGTCAAAAACGGGTCGGAAAGTAAATATCACCACTTAACTTCTTCATTCTTCCAGTTAAGTTCCTCCGGAGCCTCCACAACGTGAATTGTCATGTTAACAACGTTGTTGTCGGGTCCGATGGTTGCGGTGATTGTGCAGTCGCCGATGCCCTTGGCGGTGATCATACCCTCTTTATTGACAGTTGCTATGCTGTCGTTGCTGGAGGTATATGTTACCGGATAATCCTCTGCAGGAACCATGGGCGGGTATTTCTCGTGTGCAGAAAGCTTGTCGTTGTAGCACTCGCCCCATGTATCGTTTTCAAACTTCACAAGTACTCTGATCTGGAACTTGTGGGTTGCACCGTTGGTCTTGCCTTTGTAGATTGTGAGCTCGCTCTGAACAGGCTCTGCAGATACAATCTTGGGTTTTGAAGCGGAATAGTTAAAGCCTTTTTCGTAAACGTAGACCTTGAATATCACCTGGAAACCCTTGTATTTTGCAGTAACGGTGGTTTTGCCCTCTTTCAGCGCCGTGATCTTGGTGCCTTCAAATTTGATCAGGGATGTGTCGTAATCGGTGAAGGTTACATTGTCGATATCGTCGCCTTCTATAAGGTGCCTGCTGATGTTTGCGTCAATCCAGTAAACCTTAAAGTCGCTGTTCACATCGCCAACGTGCATCTTCACCAGATGGTCAATGGTTGTGATTCCCTCCGGCTCAGGATTCGACTCCTTAGGCCAGAAGCCGTCGGTGATAAGGACGTTCTTGTCTGATTTGGCAGTTGCATGCACTTTTTCATCAACGTAGGTTGTGATGGTTACGAAGTTGAACCTTGTGGCCCACTTGCCCCAGTTGTCATCTGCGCCGTCGCAGAAGGCATAGCCCACCATGAGGTTGTCCTTGAGTTGGATGTGTCCGTTGGTTCTCTTTGAGATACCCATGTTGTGGCAGAACTGGGCAATGTTATTCTTGATGAACTCGCCCTTTACAAAGTGGATGCCGTCCTTGGATTCCCAAATCTGGATGCCGCTTTGTGCCGTGAAACGCTGCGCAGTCTGAACGCCGAGGAAGAGTCCCGAGTCTTCAACGTAAACAACGTCAACCTGGTCACCGCCGCTGCTTGTGAAAGCTCTGCCGCGCTCAACGATCGTAGCGGGCCAGTTGGGGTTTGTTGAGTCAGCCGTGGCAACGTATTTGAAGTCGCCCGTGTCGCATGCCCATGTGTAGTAGATGTAGAGCGTGCCGTCAAGCTCAACGAAGCTCGGTTCGCCTGCGCCCCACTTGTCGTCAGACTCGTTGTAGTAAATTATAGGCATCGGACCTCCGCCCCAGCCGGAGCCGTTCCACTTTTCGTAAGGGCCGTCCGGATTCTTTGATCTGGAGACGAAAACGTTATTGTTGATACCGCCGTTGGTGGAAACGATGGTGGATGTATAGCCGAGGTAGTAGTAACCGCCGAAGTAGATAACACCGGGGTCGCATACAGAATAATGGTCATATGAATCCGGTGTAGGCTGAAGAACTATCTTCTCCTTGGACCAGGTCTGTCCGCGGTCATCGGAATGTTTGTAGGTGAACCAGTCCCATTCGCCGGTCGTTCCGGGTGTGGCGAACCATGCATCCATGGTTCCGTCGGGATAGTATATGATGCTGGGAGCGTATCTGTAGCCCCACTGACCCTTCACAGGTGCAAATACGTTAAAGCCTGTGTCGGCAGCTTCCATGTGAAAATGGGTATCTGAAACGGGAGTGACTCTCGGGAGTTCATCCTGAAACTCTCTCGGGTCAGGTCCTGCGGGTGTAGGTTCCTCTGTGGGAGCCTCTGCTGTTGCTTTAGGCTCATCTGTTGTCATGGGTTCACCTTCCTTTTTTGAAATACATCCCGACATTGCGCCAAATGCAATAATCAGGACCAGAAAAAGCGAAAACAGTTTAGTTGAAAAACGCATTTTCAAACCTCCGTTGAATTGTTATGCACCGGAAAAACCGATATTTTTATTATATAAAAAAAGCCTGTCCATTTCAAGGGCGACTAAGAAAAAACTGAACCGCCAAGGCAGCAAAAAACCGGAGCAAAAACCGCTCCGGCATCATTGCACATAAAGGGCATAAAAGCCTCTTCATACATGGTTTCTGTTTTTAAATCTCAGTAGTAAAACTCCGTAAAAACCGAGTCCGCGGGGATGTCATACTCTCTGAACGTATAAAACATCTCAGCCGCATCTATGTTAAGATTTTTGGCTACGGTCTTCACCTCTTCGGGACTGAGCTCCGAGAGAATCTGACGCATTCTTCCGCAAAGATAGAAAGGCTCATAGGAATAGGATGTGTTTATGAACACGTCGGCGTATTTCTTGGCGGGTTTGATGTATTTCTCCTCGCCGTTCCTGACGCTGGGCCACATCTCGCAGGTTCTTAAGATAGAAGCGTTTCTGGCTACAATATCCCTGTTCGCCCTCCTCATGAACCTGATCATTTGAGGAGTCAGTCTCAGTTTATTGGAGGTTTTTGATGTGTAGGAGTTGAAGGGGCAGATGTATACCTTGAATTTAAAAGCCGCTTTAAAGCCGCCAAAAACCTTTGGATTCATCCCCTGAATGCCTTCAACGATGAGAACATCCCTTCCCTCCCGTGTTATCACCGGGCCGGTTTCGGAATGCCTGCCCACCATAAAATCAAATTTAGGCAGCCTTGTGGGGGCGCCGGAGATGAAGGATTTCACAACTTTCTTAAACTTGCTTATATCGAAGGCGTCGATTCTTTCGAAGTCGGCCTCCTTGGCGTCTTCGGGAATGATGCCCAGCCTTTTCTGCCTCGCCAATGTGTACTCAGTGTTGTGGTAGAAATCGTCAAGTGAAATCACGTTGACGGATATACCGGTGCTGCGTATCTTATCGGCAAGGCGCAGAGAGAAGGTAGTCTTTCCGCTTGCTGACGGACCGGCCACAAAAATAACGCCGAAGAAAGTGTCAAGGCCCGATGTCTTCGCATCGAGAGTCCTGAGAAGATTTTCATACTGGAGGTTTATGGCCGCCTCCCCGGTCTTGACGAGGGAATCGATGCCCGCCCTCTCTGCAATCTTATTCAGATCTTCAATTATATTATCCAAAGAGTCAATGCTCCTTCCTTTAGCCTAAAAATCACTCTGTTCTGAGCGCCTCTACAGGATCCTTTTTCGCAGCAATGACCGACGGGAAAAGACCTGCAAGAATCGTCAGCACAACGCTGATGCCCACGAGAATAGCCGCATATTGAACGGGTATCACCGCATTTATGGTGTTGATCTTCGTATAGTGGTGAACGATCGAATTGATAGGCCAAGTAAGAATGTATGAAATCCCCATGCCCAATATACCCGCCGTAAATCCTATGATGAGAGTTTCAGCGGTAAACACCCTGGATATATCCTTCTTGGAAGCGCCGATGGATCTGAGAATACCGATTTCCTTGGTCCTTTCAAGAACAGAAATATAAGTGATTATGCCGATCATTATGGACGATACCACAAGGGATACCGAAACGAAAGCTATGAGCACGTAGGATATGGCGTTTATAATTGTCGTGATGCCCGACATTATAATTGCCACCACATCGGTGTAGAATATCTTGTCGTCTTCGTTATCTTTACTGTCGTTGTATTTTGTGATGATATCGGCAATTCTTTCTTTGTTTTCAAATGTCTCCGGATAAAGATTTATTGTCTTCGGCGAGTTCTTCTCCACATAGCCCACCATCTTTTTGTTGTCGGCAAATGTGTTTTCGGAAACGGTTCTGACGGTGACAATTTCATAACCTTTAACGGCAGTCTCATCGTCCGCAGCATTAACGTATTCGTCAAAGGCCATTGAAAGCTTTGCCGTCACCCTGTCGGGATCGGAAGCCGCATTTTCGGCATACATTCTTAAAGCAGTCTTCTCAAACAGGTTGTCAAGGATCGATTCGACCGCCTCCGGGGCCAAAGTGTAGAGATAGTTTGCAGCCTCTTCCGCAGTCATGACGCCAAGCTCCTGCCAGCCCGAAGCTATTGCCAGAATTTTATTGTTATAGGTGGTCTCCGGGTCGTCGGTTGTGATCATCTTGACAAGGAGAGCTTTTGCTGCGGCAAGCTCGTCGGCAGAAGGAGTCAAAATTGCTTCAAGAATCTTCTCCTCCGCCTCCTTTGCGTACATCTCCCTAAGATTCTTCTCCGCGGTCTCACGGAGCATGCGTTCAAGCTCTTCATCGGAGTAGGCAGAAAGGTATTGGCGGATAACTTCCATATCCATACCGTAGGAATCCGCCACAAGTTTTTCCATCTGTTCCCGGGTCTCGGCGCTCAGAATTTCAG
>CACZNV010000174.1 GCA_902782645.1 uncultured Ruminococcus sp.
CACCCATAACAGTTATATCCGCAGTGGCTGAGCAGTCTGAAATCAGGTCAAAACCTGTTCCCACAATACCGCTGATTCCCTGCATTTCATATTATTTTTCCATTCTCAATTTATACTGTCCATGAGGCGCTCTTTGACTGGAGCTCCGCCATGTGACGGAAAATACTGTTTTCATCGTTGTAAAGGTCTTTTGGCGAGCCCTCTTCGGCTACCTTGCCGTCTTTCAATACAACGATCTTATCTGCGGCTTCAACCGTGCGCATTCTGTGGGCAATGACCAGAACCGTCTTGCCGGCAAGCAGCCTTGACAGTGCACCCTGAACCTTGGTTTCGTTTTCAACGTCAAGGGACGCTGTTGCCTCGTCAAGAAGTACTATTGGCGAGTCTTTAAGCAAAGCCCTCGCGATGGAGATGCGCTGGCGCTCTCCGCCTGACAGTTTGGCTCCGTTCTCACCGATTACAGTCTTGTATCCTTCAGGAAGCTTATCCACAAATTCGCTGCAGTTTGCGGCGTTGGCGGCTGCAAGAACCTCCTCATCGGAGGCGCCGTGTTTTCCGAGCCTGATGTTTTCCATAACTGTATCGTCAAACAGCACTACATCCTGGAACACCATGGAATAGTCGGTAAGAAGCACTTCGGGATCCACCGATGATATATCTACACCGCCAACTTTAATCGAACCGCTGCTCACATCCCAGAGCCTTGCCGCAAGGCGTGCGCAGGTACTCTTGCCTGAGCCGGAGGGGCCGACTAAAGCAGTGATTTCACCCTCTTTTGCTGTAAAGCTTACATTGTCAAGTACGTTTTGGCTGTCATAAGCAAAGCTGACATTCTCAAATACAATGTCATGTCCTTTAGGTTTGAACTCTTCTGCACCTTCAGCTGTAGGAGTCTCATTTATCTCGTTAAGGCGGTTTGCCGACACCTGAGAAACAAACATCTCTGCAATCAGAGCAAGAGACTGGTCAAACGGCGCATAGATACGTGTTATGACCATGAGGAACATAAACAGCATCATGAAGTTTATATTGCCCGAAAGGATTAGAGAGGCACCTGCAAGGATGGTTGTTGCGACGCCAAGGCGCATGATAACCGAAGCGGCGTTAACAAATACACCAACCACAAGTTCGCTCTTTCGATTGGTCTTTTCGAACTTATCAACCTTATTGTAAAGCCTCTTGAGGTATTTTTCCTCACGGTTTGTTGCCCTGATTTCGCGAACGTTCTCAAGAGATTCCTGAATGTTGTCAGACATCGCCAATGCATCCGCCTTAAGCTTTTGCGAATACTTCTTTTGAACTTTCCTGCTGCCGAAAAGAAGGATAAATGCAACAGGCACGCCCCAGAGACATGCAATAGCCATTCTCCAGTCGTAGATAAAAAGGACCACGGCAATGATTGCCGTCGATATAAATGCGCCGTAAAGATACCCAAGGCAGTGAGACCAGACGTGTTCAAGGCGGTTCACGTCTCCCATGATTGTTTCCGTAAGATCCGCAAGATCGCGCTTTCCGAAATACCCAAGAGGAAGTTTGCGCATCCTTTCAGCAAGGCCTATTCTGGTATCTTTGATTTCCCGGTAAACAAGCCCGTACGTCGCGCGGTACTGCTGCAAATGTGTTACGAACGACAGGACAAAAAACGCTATTACAAGAGCCAGGAATATCCATGCGTTGGGAAGCGGCGAGCCGTTTGTCAAAGTATCCATGTATTTCTGCATGAGGAAATACAGTATTCCCATGCCCGCCATCATGAGCAGGTTGACAACCACGGTCCAGGCGGCGCCTTTTTTAGTGTTTTTGAGTCCCTTATCTGTTAAAGCGTATTTTCTTTTAAGCCTTTCGCCAATCATTTCAAGCGCCCTCCTTTGCAGAAGATATTTTCCAGTTGACTGCCTGATTGTATTCATTCCACATGCGTGAATATAAACCGTCCGAGGACGAAAGCTGCTCGTGTGTTCCTTCTTCCACAAGCCTTCCGTTATCAAGCACCGCTATTTTGTCGGCCCCCACGACCGTCGAAAGCCTGTGGGCAATCATGACCACCGTACGCCCAACCATTAGTGTTTTAAGCGCCTTTTGTATCATGGCTTCATTTTCCGGATCCGCAAATGCTGTGGCCTCATCAAGCACTATTATTGGCGAGTTTTTAAGAATGGCGCGTGCAAGAGCTATACGTTGCTGCTCGCCGCCTGAGAGATAAGTTCCTTTCGATCCGATCATTGTATCTATTCCCTCAGGAAGTTTTTCAATGATATCGTCGCACTGAGCTGCATGAAGCGCAGAGAGAACTTCCTCCCTTGATGCATCCGGCCTTGAGGCGCGAACATTTTCAAGAATTGACGTTTTAAACAGCCTCGTATTCTGAAAAACAAAAGCCACCCTCTCCATGAGTACATGGGGATCAATATCCTTTACATTAACACCGCCAACTTCAAGGGCTCCCGATGTGACATCCCAGAAGCGGGGAATAAGGCTTGCCGCTGTGGTCTTGCCGCCTCCTGACGGACCTACAAGAGCAACAGTTTGACCAGGCAAAACCTTCAACGAAACATTTTCAAGTGCAGGAGTGTTTGATCCGTCATACGAAAAAGTCACGTTTTTAAACTCTATACCGTTGTCCGCTGGCATTTTCGGATTGTCGGTCACTTTAAGAACAGGAGCATTCATGACGGTATCAATACGGGCAAGAGCGGTCTTGGCGAGCATCAAACCCGAAGCCGCAAACATGATACGCGCAAGAGCCGTTGAAACGATTGCCGAGAATACCGCGTAAAATGCAAAATTGGTTATGAAATCGCCAAAGGAACCGCTCGAAAGTGCGGAAGGCGCTATCAGAAGAACCGCAGGCACAAGAAAAATAAACACGCCCTCGGTGCAGGTGAGATTGACCGATTGAGGTACACGGCAAACACCGCCTGTGTACTTTTCGGCCTTATTGCTGTAATCTTCAATGGCTGATTTGAATGCTTTGAATGAGTAAACGGTTTGCTGGAAAACCTTGACAACGGGTATGCCCCTCACGTATTCAGTGCCCGCTTTGCTCATCGTATCCTGCGCAGACTGATACTCCATCATGAGCTTGGCGTTTTGTCCGCCCATCATGAAAAACATGGCCGCAACTGAAGCCACCGCAGCCAGGAGGCAGGAAAGGCCCATCCGCCAATCAAACACAAACATAAGTACAATCATAGAAACGAACATTGCGATTGTACCTACAATGTCCGCAAGGTTATGGGCAAGAAGCGTCTCCGTCTCAGCGGCTCCTCCGTCAAGCCTGTTGCGGAGAAGTCCAGACCCGTTGTTGTCAAAAAATCCAAGTGGCGCCTTCATCATATGTGCCATTCCCTGCTTGCGTATATTCGCGGCAGTCCGGAAGGCTGCGATATGGGTGCACATAAGAGCACAGAAATAAACTATGATACCGCCAAATGCAAATCCGAAGGCCATCCATCCGTATTTCTCAATTCCGGAAGCCTCAGTCCAGTTAGGCGCTACCTTTATTAGATCTCTTGCTGCAAGCCAGATACAGATATAGGGAATCATCCCCATAATCATGGCTGCGGCTGACAGGAACATACCCAAAAAAGTCAGGGACTTAAACTTTCCTGCATATCCCAGCAGTTCCTTGATTTCATTGGGTTTCTTTTGCTTGGTTTGTTTCATTTGTCAATCTCCTTTCCGCCAACAATGAAACAGTCAAAATCTTATTATCGGAACACGAACAGTTTCAACCGAACAGTCCGTGTTTTATGTATTGTTCCATAGACAAGGAAACAAAAGTATAACCTGTAACGTCAATAACCTTTCTTATCGCACTTTCCTCAATTGTTCCGTCATATACAAAAGTCGCCTCGCGGGATTTTCTGGAGGCTGAAACTTTTTTCGCACTCGGGAAAGCTCTTGCAATCGTGTCCCGGATATGAGCTTCGCACATGCCGCAAGCCATGCCGTCTATTTTTACTGTATATTTAGTCATATGAACCTCCTTAAGATTTTTGTTAGCTGTAGCTAACAAGCGCTTCAAAAATTCAAGGGCTTTATACCCCATTAGGCAGCCTATATTGTTAGCTACAGCTAACAAGTATAGTACTAACCAAAACACCTGTCAATCATTTTGTTTGAGATTATTATTGAATTCAAAAAAAGCGCGACTTGTGCAAAACAAATCACGCTTTTTTCCTGGTGCCGGCGACCGGACTCGAACCGGTACGGAGCTCTCGCTCCGAGGGATTTTAAGTCCCTTGCGTCTGCCAATTTCGCCACGCCGGCGGCAGTGTGAAGTATAACAATCCTGCCGCATATTTGTCAAGATTTTTATAAAAATAAGCCTTGATGCATACAGCGGAAAGATTGTCAGAAGAGTTTAAGAAGCAATGCGGCAAGAGGCATCGTGGCCATAGACAGGATTGTGGATATAGGGACCATTCTGCCTGCAGTTTCCCGGTCAAGGTCAAACTTCTCCGCAAATATTGAAGTCACAGTTGCGCAGGGAGCGGCGCTGCAGAGCAGCACAACCACTGACACATCGTAGCTGTAAAAAAGACCCGTAACCTTAAATAAGTAAAGTATTCCGAAGGAGAGCAGCGGCGCGAGAAACTGCTTGAGGAGGATGGATATCCACATCCGGCCTCCCCTGAAAAGACCGCGGAAGCTGTTTTCAGCCATATGGAAGCCAACCACAAACATTGAAAGGGGTACCACTGTGCCGTCAAGCAGATTGATTGCCTTGACGATGAATTCAGGCACATAACCGTTTATGGGGGCAAAGAAGATGATAAGTCCGATGAAGATTGAGATTGTTGCCGGGTTCAGGAGTATCTTCTTTGGCGATACATAATAATTTATGTCTCCGGTGGCAAGATAGCATCCCACGGTCCAGAGGAAAAGCTGGAAACCGATGTTGAACACGGTGGCATAGATGGCTGCGGAGTTGCCAAGGATACTCTTTATAAGCGGTATGCCCATGTACCCGCAGTTTCCGAAGATTGCGGCAATCCTTACGGTTCCAAGATTTTTTCTCTTTGCCTCTTCCCTGTCGCTGCTCTCGGTTCCTGCGGGGGAAGCTTTGACTCTTCCGCGGATGATAAACATTGCCGAGAGAGTGAAAAGAGCGTGGCAGATGAGGGAAAAAAGAACTGCAAAACCGGCGTTTTTCAGTATAACTGCGTCAAAGTCTCTGATGTAAGGAGATATAAGCATTGCCGGCTGGGCAATGTAGAGAATATAGTGTGAGACGCCTTTTGCCATACCCCTGCCCTTGGTGAGTTTAAGTTTGTTAAACAGAAAGCCGGGGATAAGAAGGAGGCACAGCGAAGCGGTTGTAATAAATACGGTCCAGATCATTTTATGTTAAGTATGTTTCATCACATGCCGCAGGACCGGATGACCCTGCGGCATAAGTTAAGTTTTCAATTATAAGGAATCTTATTCGGCAGTCACTCTGAAAGTGCGTGAATCCGTAAAGTTTTCCTGGTTTACGATAAAGCTGTAGTCGAAGAACCCGTCAACCGAATAGTTCACCTGGTAGCCGTCAAAATCCTTGACGTTGTATACGCAGTCAACCCACTCGCCGTTCACATACTCCTGGATTTTCGGTCTCGTAAGCTTCGTAAAGCCGTTTACGCGAACTGCGCATGCATTCCGTCCGCCTGTCACCGTAAACTCCGCCACATTGTTTTCGCACCTTACAATGGGAATGTAGTCATCAGGAATTACCTCCCCCGTTGTCACCGACGAAACCGTGAAGGGGTGAAGAATCGAATCTTCGATAACGTAATCCACATTGTGATCGTCTGTCTGGTCCGCAACACCGAAAGGCAGAAGGATGAAAACAAACTTCACGGTGTCGCCCTTCTTAAACGCCAATGTGTCCGCGTCAACTCCGATTTCAACCTTATTGAGGAGAGCTCCGTCCTTTATCACCGAGTTTCTCATTACAAGGCAGCCGCCAAAGGGTTTGCCGCCAACGGTCATCTCAAACGACTTGACGATAAAGCCGAAGTTTTCAATGTCGTTGGAACCGCCTGACACATGGTAGTTGTAGAGGCTGAAGTAGGGATTTTCCTTGGCGAGTTTGTAGATGACTTCTTTTTGAGTCTTTGTAGTGCTGTTTTTGAGTTCAACAACCGTTCCGTCCTCGGATTTGTACTTGGTGGTTTCCATGCACTGGAATCTGGGGTCAAAATAGAACAGTGTGAAATTCTCCCGGGCGTCGGTATATGTGACATCCTTAAGGACTGTCATGGTAACCGAATAGAAGGTTCTGTTCTCATCGTTTGAAGGGAACTCCACGTGTCTCAGGGAGTATTCGATGGCGCCGTCATAGGTCACATAGGAATAATCCAGGTCGGAATAGACGGGGCCCACCGAACGGATCTCGGAGTCAGTGTACTCAGACTGATATACATTTTTACCGTCCTTGTAGGAAATGAACCCCGGGCGTCCCACTGAGTTGAACTGGGGCTGGGATGACCACATGATGCCGCTGCAGCCGCGGAAATCAGGCAGCGTCCAGCCGTCTCTTCCGTAGACGAAATAAGGTGCAATGCAGTTAGACTCGGTTACGCCTGTAGAGAGGTGATAGTAGCCTATATGGAAACTGATGGATGATACCTGCTTGAGAGCGTTGGCGCCCCAGTTCTGATAGAGGTTCAGCATCGTATATGTAAGGTCTTTGCCTGCCTTTACCACAAGGGGGTAAACAGTGACGCCGTACTGGGTGTCAAGGGGATCATAATACCTTTCTTCATATTCTCCGGCAAAGTTTTTGCACACCTCAGGCTGAATTGGAACCAGCATCATATTATCGTCAAGTATGGCAGCGGCCTCGAGACAGCCGTTGTTTCCCGTGGTGAGGAAGTATATCTTTCTGTCGTCCCCGGAAGCCGAAACCTTGACGGTTCCGCCGTAATAACTGTTTCTGTTCTTTTTCTGGTAGGCGGTTGAGAAATCAGTTCCTGAAAGGGTCAGGGAGTAGGAGCCGGTTTTCGAGTCATATCCGACCGCTTTGAGTTTAGAATTCTTTGTATACGCCTCCACAACCTCTATTGCGAGAGGATTGCGCTCATAATACGCCTCCTGTTTGAGTTCGTCAAAGGAATGCTTTCCGTCGGCATATACTCTGTGTCCGAAGGAGCTGTCAGTTCCTTTTTTGTGCTTGCCGGAAATATCTATGTATATCTCGACAATGTAACTGTCGCCCTCGGTGTAGACCCTTGTGCGGGTGCTGCCGTCGCTTGCAGCTATTACTCCGAACACGCCCGCGTTCTTTATGTCAAAGCCTATGTATTCAAAATCCTCTGTTTTATCGCCAATGGAATCCGCCAATGTGCCTCCCGGAAGACCAACAATCAGCTTATCCACCGTGTTTTTGGGGATTGCATACCTTTCTCCGAATTCAGCAAGGTCGTTAATCTCCACATCGTAGAGAATACGGTTTTCCATCTGAATCTTGTCTGAGTAAGAATGGAGAGTCTGTTCAAAGCCGTATTTGACGGCGGGAACGGAGGGAGCCTTGGCGAGTTTGATATTGGAAATTACAACTGTGTCTTCGTCGCCTGCCCCGTCAATGTCAACCCTGATGCCTCTCAAATTGCCCTTGTATCCGTCAAAATCCGGGATATAGACGCTGATTGTCTGGGTGGCGTTGCCGGTGTTGATTTTAAAGCCCCGTTTCTGCTCCTGGGTGTAGCTTGTGCCGCCGTCGTAGATGTAGAAAATCTCGCCGGATGAGGCATTGCCGGTAACCGTAAGGTCAAACACGATGGAATTGGCGCCGTTTAAAGCCTGCTTTCCGTTGCAGACAAGATAGGGGTCATTGCCGGTAATAGTTTTAAAAGTGACTGTGCCGTTCCGCACCGAGATGTCGGAAATATTATTTCCGTAAACATCCATGGAGCCCAGGTTCAGGGGACTTACTGTCTCATACACATCGCCCTCGCGGCCCAGGGTGTCAAAACCGAGCTCCCTGATGTTCACCTCGTAGTAGTAGATGCCCATCTTGTTGGTGTTAACCCTTGCGGTGCCGGAGGATGTGGTTCCGAAAACAAATCCGTCGGCGGTTTTGACATACCCTGTGATACCTCCCGAAAGAAGAGCTGCACCGTTGGCGTTCATAATTGAAGAGAGACCTCTGTCAGCACCGCCTTTCAAAGTGATGCCGAACCTTGAGTTAAGATTCTGAACGGTGAAGCCTTCCCGGTCCGGACTGTTGTAGAAGCCCTGTATACCGTTCAGGAGGTCCGCAGCGTATACGATACTCGGGGCAAGGCTCGTCTCACCGTCAATGCTCCTCGGCTCCGGAGTGGGCTCAGGCACCTCGGTGGGTGAAGGAGTGGTGTCGGAGTTGCTCCCGTTATTATCTGTCTTATTCGGCTTGCAGCCTGCCATTGGGAAAACAGTGGCCAGGCAGAGAATGCCGATGATGCAGGAAAACAGTATTCTTAATTTCATCGTTCTGCTCCTCTCTTTCGTTTTCAGAGAATTGTTTAAAGTCAAATCTTAGTTGGTGCGGCAGTCCCGGTCAAACCACTTGCCGAGCCTTTGGCCGCTGCCAATGGTTCCCGTGTACCTGTCGTATGCGTGGACACCCGTTTTGTCGCCCTCTTCGTAGCTTCCCTCGAACCAGCAGTCAAGGATGTCGCCGATCATAGGGAATGTGTTGCCGCTGTACACTCCGTGTTCGAGCATAAGGGTGAGAGCTATCTGGGGATCGTTGTAAGGCGCAAAACCCGTATAAAAGCCGTGGGAGGACTGCTCGTTAGTACCTGTCTGAGCGGTTCCCGTCTTTCCGGCAATAAAATATTTCGGGTAAAGAGATGCCTGGGCTCTTATTGCCGGATAGGCTTCAATCATCTTTGTCATGGCAAGCCTCACAAGGTCGATGGTATCCGATGAGACGCCGGTCTCCTGACCTTTGATTTCTTTCTCGTATATAACGCTTCCGCTGCAGTCCGTGACACATTTAAGAAGATGCATATCGTAGAGGGTGCCTCCGTTTGCGATGGCTCCTGTGTAGCGGTTAACCTGTATAGGTGTGAAAGTCGTGTAGAGCTGTCCTATGCAAGTGGCGGCGGTTGATGCGTCCGTCCACTTGTGGTAGTGGCCTGCCTCCTTGATATCCATTGTCTCAGGATTGCTTCTGAAGCCCTTCTTCTCAGGAATCTCGATGCCTGAGAACTCGCCAAGGCCGAACTGCCTTGCCCAGAAGTCAATCTTGTCAATGCCCGTTTCAATGCCTACAGTCGCGAAATAAACGTTGCAGGATCTGCCGAGGGCCGACACCAGGTCCTGGTCGTTGTGGACCGACAGACACTTCATTTTTCTGCCGCCGGCAATGATATACCCAGGGCAGTTTATGATTCTCTCACTGTCCGTGACGCCCGCCTCCAGGGAGGCGATTGCTATGAGGGGTTTTATCATAGAACCTATAGGATAGGCGCCCATGGTGCAGCGGTTGACGCTTGGCGAGTCATTGCTGTCAAGAATAGTCTTTATCTTTTCCTGGGCCTTGTAGTCTGAAAGAGGAGCTACAAAGAGATTGCTGTCGTAGCCCGGATAGGAAACCATTGCGAGAAGCTCGCCTGAGTTTACGTCTGACACAAGAGCGGCGCCGGAGTCGCAGTCGCCGAAGTTGTCGGCTTCATTGGCGGATCTTGCCACAGTGTTCTTGACGCAGGCCTCCATTGAGCTGTAAAGCCTCTCCTGAAGTTTTATGTCGATGGTGAGATAGACATCGTTTCCGGGAACAGGTGCAGTGCAGCCGGTCTCCGTAACAGTGCCGTCAGGGAGTTTCTCGTAATACCTGGCACCTCTTTTGCCCCGGAGATAGTCCTCGCATATGAGCTCAATGCCAATTTTCCCTATTACATCGTCCCTGAAGTAACCCTCGTCCTTCTTCTCCTTGTACTCATCTTTGTCGATGGCTCTCACATATCCGATAACGGGACCCATGGAGGCGCTGCTGACATAGTACCTGTAATAAGTCTCTTCCGTGGTCACGCCGTGGAAATCGATGGATTTAGATGTGATCTCGTCAACAGTCTCCTTGCATACGTCAAGGCCGATGGCCGTAGGCACAATCGTATCGAGTCCGTACATGTAGGTGGTGTAGCGGATCGACATTATCTTGTAGGCCTCTGCGTCAGTGTACTCGTCGGGTATGTTGAAAACCTTGGTTCTTAAATAATCAAAGGCGGATGCCGGAGTTTCAAAATAGGCTTTTTCGGCTTTCGAAGTCACAATATCGTTCATGAAAGCCTGTTTATTGGCGAGTTCCGAGGCCTCATCAATCATAGGGCCCCACTCAAGGGGATAGAGGAGATAATCCGCAAGGTAGTTTTGGTAGATATCTCCGTTCTTTTCGAATATGGTGACCAGGTCAAGGTACATTCTGTCCCGGTAG
Source organism: uncultured Ruminococcus sp. (assembly GCA_902782645.1). Lineage (GTDB taxonomy): Bacteria > Bacillota > Clostridia > UBA1212 > UBA1212 > UBA1212. Next base: position 10,406 of record CACZNV010000174.1, read on the forward strand.
GTCTGGTCGTCATCGGTGTTTATCATATAAACCTTATACGCCAATCTGTTTCCGGCAAGCAGCACCCCGTTCCTATCGTAGATATTCCCCCTGGGTGCATCCAGCGGCAGGCTGTATTCGGTATACTTTTTTGCATCTGCGGAAAGTTCCTCACCTCTAATAATCTGGAGCATGAAAAGGCGCACTCCCAGAGCGGTCATCACCGCAATGAGGATCAGTCCGAGGTATGTCATCCTGTTCGTAAGAAGCTTTTTGAATCCGTTCATAAAAAGCGCCTTCTCATTGGCGTATTCGGGAACACGCCAATTCTAAATCAGTCAAAGTCGATTCCTTTCCGTTTGTCCCGGCCGAGTTTTCTCAACGCAAGAGTCACAGGCACGGCAAGAACAAGGAAAAAGAAGTAAGTGTAAAGGGCTGACGGGATTACCTTTTTAAGGATATGACCCGCAAAGTCCTCGTAAAGCACGGGAGCCCTTGAAGCGTAAAGCGCCAAAAACCTGGCACAGAAGCCAAGGCCCAAAGTGTATGTAAAAATGAATACCGGCCCCGAAACCATGTAAAACACGATTCTGCCCTTCAGGAAGGGTCTCACGGCAAGGGCCGTCAGGAAGCAGATATACATGTGAATCAGCGCATAAAAGCCCAGATAGCGCCCGAAAGCCACGTCAGAGGCAAGTCCGCTGAAAAGGCCAAGGAACATTGCAAACCTGGGCTCGCTGCTCATGGAGATGAGCACGATAACTGCAAGGACCAGGTTGGGCTTCGTCCCCATTATCCGCAAGTCATTGAATATTGACTCCTGGAGTATAAGCGCTGTAAATGCGAGTATCGCAGAGAAAACAAGCTTTCTCTGCGTGAATGAGGAGTCAAAATCGCCCTCGCCGCCAAGGAACACGCTTCTCGTATAGAGTCTGAAGCTCCCCTTAGCGGCAGATGCGGACATACCGTTTTTCCCTTTTTTGAAAAAGCGTTTTATAGCTTTTGTGTTAAGAAACATCCGCTACCTCCGGGGAGTGATAAACCGCAAAAACAACGGGTAAACCTGCCCGTCACTTTTCGGTCATAACAAATACTTTGCTGAGAAGTGTAAGGTCTACAGCCGGCTCAACAAGAGCCGTGGCGATGCCGCTGGTCCTGTCAATGCTTACGGATTTAACCGTTCCCACCATGATGCCCGAAGGGTATACGCCTCCGCTGTCAGCAGTCACGATTCGGTCGCCCACTTCAATCGATGACGAAGATGAGAGCCTGTCAATTCTCAGTTCATAGGTCATGGTCTCGTTTGAGACGCCTCTGACCCTCACCAGTTCGTTGGTCCTTGAAACCCTGCACATGAAGGCGTTATCCTCGTCCACAATAGTGAGTATTTTGGATGTGCCTAAGCCTGCTTCAGTGATGATGCCCACAAGTCCGTCGGGAGAAATCACGGCAGCACCGCGCTTCACCCCGTCACCGGCTCCCCTGTCGATGGTAAAAGTGTTGAACCAGTCCGTCACGTCCTCCGCAACTATCTCAGCGGAAATAAAACTGTATTCGGACTTATAGTCGTCAAATCCGAGAAGTCTTCTCAGCTCGTTGTTTTCAAGTATCAGCCTTTCTTTTTCGTCCTCAAGAACAGGCAGCTCAGCGTTCTTTTCACGGAGGTCAGAAAGCTCCGCCTTGACGCTCTTATACGATGTCACATAGCTGAACCAGTCCGAAATGCCTGACGCAGCCTTTTTGAACCCGTTTGCGATAAATGTTATAGGTGTTCCGGCCACCCGGTAGACAGCGTTAAAGTTCCCGTTGGGACTCGCCGAAACGGCGATAGTCACAATCAGCAGGATGGTTACTACGACCAGTGCGAAAAGAGTTATGCGGGTTCTTTTGTTCATAACACACCTATTTTTTCACATTAGCTGTGAAAGCTGTGAAAAGTTTACGACCTTCCCGAATTTATGAGCTGTCTCAGGGCAAGGTCAGAGAGACAGCGGCCGATACCGTTGGCGGTTGCGTACTGGGCGCCCTCCGCCACTTTTACGGGAACGTTGGTCTCTGTCCTCATAAACTCAGCCAGCCCTGTAAGGAGGGATCCGCCTCCGGCCATGGTTATACCGTTTCTTACGATGTCGGCGCTTATCTCCGGCGGGAGTCCGTCCAGGACCCCCTTCACGCACTCAACGATTTGAATTGCAGTGTCCTTGAAAGGATCGATGAGCTCGCGGGAGAACACACGGATGTTTCCGGGAAGACCTGTAAGAAGGTCTCTTCCGTAGACGTCAATGCTTTTGTCCTGCGCCTGAGGGAATACGCAGCCTGCTTTAATCTTCACGTTTTCGGCGGTCTCCTCGCCAATGAGAAGGTTGTGCTCGTTTCTCATATAGTTTACGACCTGGGCGTCAAAATCCTCGCCGCCCACTGCCACAGAGTCACAGACCAGTATGCTTCCCATTGAAATAACGGCAATCTCCGTGGTGCCGCCGCCTATGTCTATTATCATCGAACCTTCCGCGCTTTCGGATGTGATTGGAAGGCCTGCACCTATTGCAGAAGCGAGGGGTTCCTCGATAAGGCGGGGAAGAGCCTTGGCGGGTTTTCTGCAGGAGGACTTGGCGGCTTCCAGCACCGCAAGCTGCTCCACCTCGGAGATCTTGGTGGGAACGCTGAGAATCATCCTCGTGGAGCCGAACTTCACAGACATGCCGCAGGCCTTTGAAAGGAAATACCTGAGCATGAACTCGGCTGTTTCAAAATCTGCAATGGCACCCTTTCTGACGGGTCTCACCGTTGTTATTGACGGAGGAGTTCTCCCCACCATGCGCTCTGCGGCCGTTCCTACGGCAATGGGTTTCCCGGTACTTGTGTTGACCGCAACCACAGAGGGCTCCGATAGAACGATGCCTTTGTCCTTTACATAGATGTTTGTCGTCGATGTGCCCAGATCGATTCCGATGTCTTTCGCCATAACTCTTTTGCCCTTTAAATCACTCTGCCCGGCGCCTTGTTCCGGGCACCCGCGAAGTATTCAAACCGCCAAGCCGAATCTGTTTTGAAGCGGTTCGTCCATAAGTCCAAGCGTTTTAAAGCTTGAATAGTTCTTTCTGCCTACTATTATATGGTCAAGAAGCCTTATGCCGATAATCTCGCCGGCCTGCTTCAGTCTTTTTGTAAGATTTATATCGTCTGTGCTGGGCTCCGTGCTGCCTGAGGGGTGGTTGTGGGCCACCACAACGGAATGAGCCATCTCTTTAATGGCCGGAGCAAATACCTCCCTCGGGTGGACAGGGGTCCTGTCCAAAGTCCCCTTCGAGACTGTCCTGACGCCAATAATCTTCAGCTTTACATTCAGCATCACAACGATGAAGACCTCGGTCTGCTCGCTCCAGAGCATCTCCACAACGAAATCGGCAATGCTCTTCGAGTCGCCGCCCCTCAGGGACTGTGTTCTCAAATCCCGCTCTATGCGGAGGGCCAGTTCCCCTGCGGCCTTCAGCTGTATCGCTTTGACCTTTCCGATACCCCGTACGGCAAGCAGTTCTCCGAGACCTGCGCAGCATACATTTTTCAGGCTGCCGCCAAAGGAAAGAAGCAGTTTTCTTCCCAGGTCAATCACATTGGTTTGTTTCGTCCCCGACCGAAGAATGACAGCCAGAAGTTCTGAATCAGAGAGTGAAGAAGCGCCGTGCAATTCCAGTTTTTCATAAGGCATGTCACATTCGGGAATACCGGGGAGATTCATCTTAAAAGACATCTCCGTTCCTCCCAAATCATGAAAGCTTATACGGATTCATTATACAATTTTCGGGGGCCCGAATTCAACTCTTGAAGCGATTTTAAACCGCTTGATGAATTGCCTTGGCGTCTGGTATAATTCTAAATAAGGATTGCACGTTCGTTAAGGCAAAATTGCCGGTTTCGGGAGCGTGTCTGATTATTTTTTTTGTGCCATCGGAGGGTATTATGAAAAGAAAGTTTTTGGTATTGGCTGCAGTGATTTCGGTACTGCTGCTTTGCATTCTGCTTGTATCCTGCAAGCCTTCGCCCGTAAAGATCAAAACGTTTTCCGGAAAAGGCCCCGGGCTTTCGCTGATGAACATCGGCGATATGTTCGACGGGCTGCCCGTCACACTCGAAAAAGATAAAAGAGGCAACATCGCCAAGGCAACCTTCACTTCAGGCATATACGGCTTCGACGAGGTTCTGACGCACATATGCGAGTACGACGAAGCAGGAAACTTAAAGACAATAAGGCAGATTTCGACTCTGTTTAACAGTCTTGAAGTGGGAAGAGTCGAGTATATCTACGAAGGCGGACGCGCCGTGCGGGCCGACTATTATGCCTTTTGTGCCGATTATCAGGGCTCACATTTAAACGCTTACGCAAATATCATGTTTCTGACTCCCGACATGCCTCTTCACTCAATTCTTATCTCGTCCTGCATAGATGCGGTAAATCCCGAAAACAGCCTTGAAATTCTTCTGCAGAACTTCCCCGAGTACGACAGCAGCGGAAAGCTCATCAAGGTCATAAGCAAACAGGCTGACGGAAAAACCTACTGCACCTACTATATCAAGGACAACAAGTATTACACCGACTACGGAGACGGGAAAGAAAGAGTTTTAACTTACCACGAAAACGGTCAGCTCGGTTCGATTTCCGATTATTCAAACGGCAAGCTTTACGAAAGCAGATCATTTAACGAGAAAGGACTGCTTATTCAGTCAGTAAGCTATAATATGCGGGATGTCCTTGCGACGATGTTTGAATTTGAGTACGACGAAGACGACTACTTAAAATCGGTCTACACGCGAACCGACATACGCCAATCTGACAGCCGCTTCGACAAATTCACGGGAAAATACGATTATGCCACAACCGAGTTCGAATACGGAGAGAATCTGCTTAATATTTATCAGACGAAAAACGGCGGCGACAGAAAGCTCATGAGAACCGTCACATGCAAAGCGCTTGACAATGATATCGAGTTTAAAGACGGCGCCGTCTTATTCACTGTCATACAGCAACGCAGCGGCTCCACAGCTTATGTCTGCGAGATTGCATATCCGTCAAAACCGTCCGTTGACTTAAGGACATTCAATTTCGACCTTATCAGGATTCCCGTGGAAGAGTTGACAGGAAGATTTTCAAACGGCGCCTCAAGCTTCATAATTAATAATGGTTATGCGCCGGGGATTAGCAAGATCACCGCAATCGAAGGCGTGAGCGTTATCGGCGGCAATGATAAAAGCAGTGCTGTCACCTATTACTTTTCGCCGGACAATACAACCATATCCGACGGCACGTATACCGTTGGCAGTAAAGACTACATCGCTGCCGGCGGCAGAGGTCCTTTATCCGAATCTGTTGCCGCAAGTCTTTTCGGATATTCCGGAATTAACAGTTTTGACTACGCATCGGCGTGTTATCAGAGATATACCGGAAGTGCGAAGGTCAATGACCTCACGCTCGGCTCCGAAAGACTTTTTATAGGCGATGTCGCGTCAAGAACCCGTTTTTACGAGAAGGACGGTTATACCGTGAAGCTTTCTGACAATCCTTCATTTGATGCCGAAACACTGAGCATTTCGGAAGAACTCGGTTCTGATTACGCTGCAAAATACACGAGAGCCGGTTCGGATGCAGAAGTTATTGTCGAAGGGTACAACGGCGGTTTAAGCGCGGAATATTCAATTGGCGGCAAAACCGTTACTTTCTGTGATGAAACCGAAGGAAAACTCGAAGCATATAAAGTAAACAACAAGTTTTACGTCGGACCGGAAGAAACAGGTGTGGCCGTCAGTAAAGTAAAGCAATACAGTTTTGAAAAAACGGAAAGCAAAACAAATATGTCGGAAGATGATGCCGTATCTTACACAATCACCCTTTCGGGTATGCTCGCTTTGGAATACGATGCATCATTTGAGCTTTCGAAAGTTTACTTTTTAGAAAGCAAAGACGAACCGGCAGGACTCTATATCCAAAGCGGAGAGAAAGAAAGCAGAAGCGGAATTTACCAGGTCGTAGAGTGTGTTCACGAAAACGGTTTGTATGTGTTATCAGGTTATGACGCGGTTGCGGCAACGGATGAAGAAGTAGAGGACGCATTGGCGGTTTTACCTGAGGCGAATGCTTTTGTCGACGGGCTGCCGCTTCCGCCGTTTTGACGCAGAAACAGTGCTCTTCGGTGGCTTTGTGATGCTTGAATTGCATTGGCGGTTTGTGATAGACTAACAATTTGTAATCAGGCGCGTTATAAAGGACGGCGTCTTAATCATTTTGTTAAGAAAGGCGAAACAAAATGTCTGAATTTAAAGTAAAAGAGAATCCGGAGCTTGAACTTGAGACCGCAAACTTCCTCACGGATATTATAGATCAGGATATTGCGGAAGGTTTTGACCGGGAGATTCACACAAGATTTCCGCCGGAGCCCAACGGCTACCTTCACATCGGAAGCGCCAAGGCCATATTCATCAACTCCTCCATTGCAAAGAAGTACGGCGGCAAGTTCAACCTTAGATACGACGACACAAACCCGGAGAAAGAGGACACGGAATACGTTGACTCAATCATAGAGGACCTTCTCTGGCTGGGTGCAGAGCCCACGGGAGGCGTCTATTACGGCTCCGACTACTTTGACAAGTGCTACGAGTTTGCAGTTAAGCTTATAAAAGAAGGCAAGGCCTACGTCTGCGACCTCTCCCCCGACGAGATCAGGGAGTACCGCGGAACACTCACAGAGCCCGGAAAGAACAGTCCTTACAGGGACCGCTCCGTGGAAGAAAACCTTGACCTCTTCGAGCGCATGAAGAACGGCGAGTTTCCGGACGAGAGCCACACCCTTCGTGCAAAGATTGATATGTCCTCCAGCAACTTCAACATGAGGGATCCTATCATCTACCGCATCTGCAAACAGGCTCACCACCGCCAAGGCAACAAGTGGTGCATCTACCCCCTCTACGATTACGCCCACCCCATCCAGGACGCAATCGAAGGCATCACCCACTCTCTCTGCTCCCTTGAATTTGAGAACCACAGACCCTTATACGACTGGGTCATCAACAATATAGACTTTGAGAAAAAGCCTAAACAGAGGGAATTTGCCCGTCTTAACGTGACATACACCGTCATGAGCAAAAGGTATTTGAGACACCTTGTGGAGACAGGAGCCGTTGACGGCTGGGACGATCCGAGAATGCCCACACTTTGCGGACTGAGGCGCCGGGGCTACACACCCTCCTCCATCTTCAGGTTCGTCAAGAACGCCGGTATCGCCAAAGCCAATTCCCTAGTTGACATCGAGGCTCTTGAGCATTGCATAAGGGATGAGCTTAACGCCAAGGCACCGAGAAGGATGTGCGTTCTCGACCCCGTCAAGGTCACAATCACAAACATTCCCGAAGGCAAAGTTGAATACTTCGAAGTTTCAAACAACCCCGCCGATCCGGATGCAGGCACAAGGAAAGTACCCTTCACAAGAACGGTCTACATTGACAGAGCGGACTTCATGGAGGAGCCTGTTCCGAAATTCTTCAGGCTGAAGCCCGACGGAGAGGTGAGACTTGCCGGCGCATACATAGTTAAATGCACAGGCTTTGAGAAAGACGGAGACGGCAACATCAAAGAAATCACCTGCGTTGCCGACCTTGAAACAGGGAACGGAATGCCTCAGGACGGCCGTAAAATCAAGGGCACAATTCACTGGGTCAGTGCCGACATAAACTTCAAAACCACCGTAATGCAGTACGACAAGCTCTTCACAGAGCCCAACCTCATGGATTTACCTGAGGGTAAGACCTACAACGACTATCTGAACCCGGATTCGGTGAAAGCTTTCAATGCCTTTGGCGAGGAGTCTCTCAAGGGCGCAAAGCCCGGCGACAAATTCCAGTTCACAAGAACAGGATACTATTGCGTCGACACCAAAAACGCCAATGTATTCAACTCCATCGTGGGTCTGAAAGACACTTTCAAAAAAGCGACCGAGTGATAACTCTATATCAATAAAAACAAGCCGTGCCTCGGAAGCTATTAACTGAGGCACGGCTTGTTAATATGATTTTTGGTTCTTTACGCAAGTCGCAAAAGAAAACTGACAAAAACCGACTTTACTTCTAAAAGCACCTGACTTATAAAATATCACTTCGTTTTGCGGTCCACTCGAGAATAGTGCTGTCATAGCCCTCCTCGTCGCTTATCCTGATATGGGAGTGGGAGCCGGTGCTGAACCAACGGATTTCCTTGTCGTGTGAAGCGCAGTTTGCGAAAACCTTTCTGCTCTCTTTTGGAAGAGCATATTGGTCTTTGTCGGTGTATATGAAAAGGATTGGCTTGTCAAGCTTTTTAACAGCCTTGTACGGGCCGTAGGTCAGACAGTTTGCGCCTGTTTTTATTCGAAGTATGGCCATGACTTCATAAGCAACCGGGAAAGCGGGTCTGTTCCATTCTTTCATGTGGAGCCTGAATATTTCAAAGAAGTTCTTGTACATTCCGTCGGCGCACATTCCCGTGAAAAAGTCCGGGCAGTCTTTTGAGATAAGCGTATATACAGCCGTAGATGAACCGATGCATATGCCGTGAAGGAAAACTGTTTTCACGCCGAATTTTTCCTTGAGAAGGTATCCCCACTTTATTACGTCCCGTTTTTCCAGCTCGCCCATGGAAAAATACACACCGTCGGAGAGACCGGTGGCCCTGCTGTCGATGACAAGGACGTTAAATTCTGCTTTTCTGTAGGGTTCGGCGTAGTAGTAGGAATATGCCAGGGATTCAGTGCGGCCGGGGAGTATGATGACTGCCCTTTCAAAACCGAAATCATAATACTCGCCTAAAAGCTTAAGGCCGTCGTTTTCGATGCTGACGTCTGTTTTATTGGCGGTGTAAAGAGATGCCCACTCGAGGCCCTTTTCGAACATAAGAACGTGCTGAGGGTTTTCGTTGTCGGAGCATTTTCTTTCCCGTTTTTCGTTTTCCGGTCTTATAAGTGTTCTTAAGTAGACCCGCCAGGCCACATAAAAGGTGAAGGCAACCGAAAAAATCAGTCCCGAGACAACAAGGAATATAAGCACCGCCAATACAATTCCGAAAGCACCCATAATGTCCCCCGATATATCAAATAAGGCCTATAATGAAGCTCTGGGCCTTCTGGTCTCCGGGAAGCAATGTAAATTCAATGTCCGGAAATGCCTCCGAGAGCTTTTCTGCCATTTCTTCCGAAAGGTCATCGCCAATATCTTCACCCGCAAATATCACTGCGGTCTCTTTCTCGTCTACGCCTTTAAGAGCCCCGATGCTTCTCACTGCAACGTCAACCGCATCGTCCTTGGATGAAGCCTTTATATCACCGGAAACAAGCAGACCAATCCAGTCGCCGGCAAGGCATTTTGATGATCCGGAACCGTAGTTCCTGGTGGCCCTTAAAACCATCACAGTGGATGCGCTGCCCGCGTTTACCTCCATCTGCTCAATAC
>CACZNV010000175.1 GCA_902782645.1 uncultured Ruminococcus sp.
ATTGTTGCGGAGATTGGAATCATTGGCGGCTGCAACTGTCAGTTTGCGTTGAAACCCGGTTCCTCTGAATTTGCTGTAATCGAAGTTAATCCCAGAGTTTCCAGGTCATCTGCCCTTGCTTCAAAAGCCACGGGCTATCCCATCGCCAAGATAACCGCAAAGCTTGCCCTTGGCTATCTCCTCGAAGAAATCAAGCATCCTGCAACAGGCTGCTCCCTCAAGGGTTTTGAGCCTGCTGTTGATTATATTGTGGTTAAGTTTCCGCGCTGGCCATTTGATAAATTTGCCGGTTCCAGCAGGCGTCTCGGAACTCAGATGAAAGCCACCGGTGAAGTTATGGCAATCGGCAGCAACTTTGAACAGGGCTTAATGAAGGCTGTCAGGGGTGCAGAGATTGGCTTTGACACTCTTGAAGCTCCTCCGCTTGATGACAGGGATGTGCTGGAAAGACTTGCCGACTGCGACGACAGACGCATTTTCACTGTCTACGAGGCAATGAAGAAGGGCGTATCAGACGAAAAAATAAACGAGATTACAAAGATCGACTATTGGTTCCTTGACAAAATCAGATCGATTCTTGATGTTGAGACAAGGCTTAAAAACGAACCGTTAACGGAGGAACTTTATAAAAAGGCTCTTGAAAAGGGTTTTACAGATTTAAAAATCAGGTCTTTTGCCCAAAAAACCACACCTAAGCACCTTCTTAACTCTGTAGGAAAGAAACCTGTATGCTATAAGATAGTAAGGACATGCGAAAAGATATTCGGCGTTGAAAAGCCTTACTATTATTCCGTCACGGACTGCGATGTAAACGGCTGCGAAGCGAGAAACTTCAAACGCTCCGGCAAGCCCGTCATAGTTGTTCTTGGCTCCGGGCCTATACGTATCGGTCAGGGCATTGAGTTTGACTACAGCTCCGTCCATTGCGTTTACACTTTGAGAAAACTTGGCTACGATGTTGTGATAATAAACAACAACCCCGAAACCGTTTCCACAGATTACGACATCTCCGACAGGCTTTACTTTGAACCTCTCACCAAAGAAGATGTTCTCAATATTCTCCATGTGGAAAATCCTCAGGGAGTGGTTGTGGCTTTCGGCGGACAGACGGCAATCAAACTCGCCAATTTCCTTGACGAAAAGGGCTACAACATACTTGGAACTTCAGCGGAAGGTATAAATTTGGCTGAGGACAGGTCCCGCTTTGACAGCCTTCTTGAACAGTTTAACATCAGGCGCCCCAAAGGCCACAGCGTTTTGACTGTTGATGAAGCGGTTAAAGCTGCCGAAGAGCTGGGCTACCCGGTGCTTCTCAGGCCTTCTTATGTCATTGGCGGCGCCAACATGACTATCTCCAGAGATGAGAAAACCACCAGGTCCTACATGGAGCTTATTCTTTCCGGCGGCATTGAAAATCCTGTGCTTATCGACAAGTACATGCCCGGAACAGAGCTTGAAGTAGACGTTATTTCTGACGGCACCGACGTTTTGATACCGGGTATAATGGAGCACATCGAGAGGGCCGGAATTCACAGCGGCGATTCAATTGCCGTCTATCCTCCTTATAACCTTATCCCTTCGATGTTAAGAAGAATCTGCGATGTTTCAGAGCGGCTGGCGCTTCTTCTCGGCACAAAGGGACTGGTCAACATCCAGTATCTCATTTTCGGAGGCGAGCTTTTTGTAATAGAGGTTAACCCCAGGGCGTCAAGAACCATTCCTTATATCAGCAAGGTTACCGGCTGCCAGATGGTTGACATCGCAGTGAGAGTTATGCTTGGCGAGAAGCTGAAAGACATAGGCTGCGGTGTGGGACTTGTAAAGAATCCGCCTTATTTTGCGGTAAAAGTGCCTGTCTTCTCCTTCGAAAAGCTGTCTGACGCCAATTCAATGCTTGGCCCCGAAATGAAGTCTACCGGCGAGGTTTTGGGCATTGGCGTGTCCCAGTCGGAAGCTTTGTTCAAAGGTATTTCTGCCGCAGGCATGAGAGTTCCTTCCGGCAGCGATCTTTCAAATCTTGGCGTGCTCCTTTCTGTTGAAGACAGCGACTACAGCGACGCCGCTATTCTTGCTTCAAGGTTCTCAAGAGTGGGTATGCATATATATGCCACCAAAGGAACTGCGGAGGTCATCGGCAAGCGCGGCACACCTGTGACCGTTGTTCCCAACTCCACAGAGAGCGACGACATTATAAAGCTCATGGAAAACGGAAAGATTGGCCTTCTTATATATACGGGAGCAGTCAAAGACGGAACCATTGGCGACTATATTCTGCTTCACAGAAGGGCAGTTCAGCTGGGAATTCCATGCTTCACGTCCCCTGACACCGCAGGGGCCTTCGCGGATGTTGTGGAGAGCGGCTTTGATTTTTCAAATACAGAGCTTGTTGACATCTGCAGGATGAGAAGATGAATTGAATATAAGTGAAAATTTATCGGGCCGCGCTGTTTAAAATGCGCGGCCCGTTGTATTAATACCTGCTTAAGCTTTTAAGAATTCCTGCAATGCGCAGTAAGTGTAAATCGAATAGAAGTTTCCGTACCTGTCCCGCCCCTTTTTCAGAGTTTCATTGGCGGCTTCCTTTGTTAATAGCTCGCAGCCTCCGAACAGCTCCGAACCGTCAGGAGCGTTCTTGCCGCGAATTCTTTCGTCGTCAACATCAATTACGCATTTTATTAAAGCATTTGACTCATCTGTCATCCCCGGCGTTGAAAACATAAGGTTTGAAAGTATCTCAAAGCTTCCGTTCCCGGCATCGTATCCGGTCTCTTCTTTTATCTCCCTGACCGAAGCTGAAAGGAATACATCCTTTACGGTTTCTTCATACTTTTTTATCATCTCATCCTTTGAGATGTTTTCTGAAAGGAGTTTTGAAAGCTTTTGCCCGCAAAGCATTTTCTCGTCTTTATCTATGAGACCTGCGGGAGGGCTCAGAAGAAACATTCCTGCTGCATACCTGTATTCGTAATTGAGATAGAGAAACTCTTCTTTGCGGCTGTTCCTTATCACAAGAACTATTGTCACGGCATCGGGAAGAGATATTTCAGCTTCCTTTTCCGAAAGTACAGCAAAGCTTTTATCCGCATCTCTTCTTGTAACCGCAAAGTAGTGTTTGCCTTCTTCGTATTCTATGTCGAAGAATTTCAAAAACTTTTTGTCCGAAATCATTGAAATCTTCTTTTCCGGTTTTTTGCCTTCCATGTTTTGAAACCTTTCTTTTTACACGCCAATTCAATTCAGGCGCGCCTATATCTTAGATAAAATGCGGTTTTTTTTCAATAGTTAAAATACTCTTAACAGGAGTTTAAAGGTTTTTATTAATATTGTAATTTTGTTCCCGTAGTGTTAAAATATTTTATGATTAAGGGCGTATGCCTTTAGGATTTTTCTGAAACTAAATCGGGGTCGGCTCAATGAAATTATTCAGTTCGGACAGATACACAAAACCCGGAAAGGGCGTTGACAAAAACGCCAAGCCCAAGCCCGGTTTTATCCGTTTTTTCATTGTTGTTGCCAACAAGTTCAACAAGCTTGTAGGCATTAATTTCTTGAACTTTCTTTTCGGCATCCCCGCGTTCATACTGGCGGTTTTTCTCTTTGGCGGCGCTGTCGCTCTCTATGACGTATTCGATCAGTCTGTGAATATCAGCGAAATGATTGCCGCACAAGGCTCCATACAGTCTGAATTCTATTTCAGAATGATGATGCTTGTGGCCATGTTCCTTACGTGCATACCTATATTTGCATTCGGTCCCTCATACGCCGGCTTTACCTATATCTTGAAAAGCTTTTACAAAGAGGAACCCGTTTTCCTTTGGCATGACTTTAAAACTAAAGCCAGAACCAACAGATCACTTGCCGTAAAGACAATGTTTTTCAACCTTATCTGCGGCACATTGATTATCCTGGCATTTGTGGCCTATATGGTCATATCAAATCCCAATAATCCAAGATATGCGGGTTCGGTTCCCTTCATCATACTTTTCTTCATAGCACTTGTGGACATCTTTTTCCTTGTGCTGTTAATTATGATGAACCTCTTTATGTATCCGATGATGGTGACCTTCAACCTGACCTTCAGGCAGATGATAAAAAACACGTTTGTTCTCTGCATGATCAGGTGGCTGCCGGCTCTCGGTATTATTATTCTTGACATTTTGCTCATAGCGGTGCCGATATTGCTCCTTCCCACACAAAACTATATTGTGTTTGTGTTCGGATTGATTTTATATGCGGCAATACTTCCTTCTTTCATAGGGCTCATAAACATGTTCTTCGTATATCCCATCTTTAAGAAGTTCATGATTGACAACCCTGCAGCAGACAAATCCGAAAAGGTTGACGAACCGGAAGAAATCCCCGCTGAAACAGCTAAACATGCAGGTCGCTTTGAAAACGGAATGTGGATAAGCTATGATGACGCGGCAAATAAATTTACAAATGAAAACAGTGAGGATGCTGACGCTTCCTCTGACACAAAAGAAGAAACCGGAGATAACGAATAATTATGGCCTTTGAAACGCTGAAGCAGAAAAGAAACGGTATACTGATACTTGCGCTGTTTATTTTTGCAGTTCTCGCTTTATCTTTATTTATAGCGTTTGAACTTGTGATTTTATTCAGACATGACGGGGGAGAAAGCGGAAGGTCCGGTCAGACCGGTATCGTCACTCCCACAGAGGCTGCAAGCTCCACGGCTGCTCCTGAGATTACACCCGAACCTACAGCTACTCCGGAGCCCTGGATCGCTGTAAATGAGGACAAGAATACCATAGAAACAAGGTTCAACCCTCCCAACGGTTACACCAGGGTCGATGTTGAAAAAGGAAGCTTCGCAGATTACCTGAGGACCTATCCTCTCAAAAACTACGGGGAAAAAGCACTTCTTTTCTCCGGGGCTGAAAGCGATGACGCTTCAACCCTTGGCGTGTTCAAACAGGTTGCGCCTCTTAATAAGAATCAACAGTGCGCTGACACCGTGATTATGCTCTATGCGGAATATCTCTATTCCAAGGGCAGAATCGACGATATAACATTCAATTTCTCAAGCGGCTTTAAGTGCGACTTCAGAACTTGGGCAAAAGGCTACAGGGACAAGGTCGACGGCAGTAAAGTTGAATGGGTACTTTCAACCGACAAGGCCGGAGTTGTGGCGGATGACTATTCTTACGACAATTTTATCCGCTACATAAAAGAAGTATATGTTTACGCCAACACCGATTCCCTCGCCATGCAGTTCCCCTTTGTGAGCGAGTCGGAGCTTAAGATTGGCGATGTCATAATCGGTACTGCCAGGGACCTTAAGGGTCAGGCCATGCTGATAGGGAAAGAGGCTGCCGACAGCATCAGCTACGGGCATGCCATCCTTGTTGCCGATATGGCTGTTAACGAAAAGGGTGAAAAGGTTTACCTTTTCATCGAGGGAACCACTCCCGCCACAGAGTGCTGCGTTGTGGAGAACCCTGACGGCGTCTCCTGCTGCTGGTTCAAGTTTGATTCCAACGGCACTTTCGTTAAGGGTAAGAGCGGCATACTCTGGAAGACTTCATGGGGTCACGCCCTGGAGCCCAATAATTGATTTATATCGCAGCAATGCGTTTAAATAAAAGTTTCGGAGGCTTTAAATATGGAAACTGTTAGATCAACACAGAGCAATGTTTCATTTCCGATAGGTCCGCTGGCTCTTATCGGGATGAGAGGATTCGAGGACTTCACCAAGAAGGTCAACGACTGGATTGTACAGCTGAGAATCGAAAGCATGGGAGTTTCGGATCCCAACTTCATCATCGATGCTTCCACCAAGCGTTTCGCCAACGGCGAGGGCAAGGGCATCATCAATGAGACGGTCCGCGGCAAAGATCTATTCATTCTCA
>CACZNV010000176.1 GCA_902782645.1 uncultured Ruminococcus sp.
GTGGGGAAAAGGAGCCGCAGTGATGCAACAGATTTGTAGAAAGGATCTCCGGTCGTCCCCGGGACCCGTTGGCGTTGAAAATCACGGCTTGATAGTGTATCATTGCGCCTGAGAAGTGCGCGGCACATTTGAACAAGGCAGACCGCCAATTTATTGCATATATCGAAAAAAGGAGAAGAAAAATGAAACTGCGTGAATTCAGATACAGCCCCGGCTACAGCGACATGCGCGGCGCCAGCCACAGCGAAAGGCTCAAGAAAAACGATCAAGGCTTCTGGGTCATCGTGTGCAGCGACCGGGACAGCCACGACTCGCCAATGATCTCCACAGTCTACGCGACCTCCCCCGAGGCAGCGGCGGAATTCGAAGAATTTATAAACGCCAATAACATTCCGGCCCTTGCGGACCGCAAAGAGAGCGATCTTTTCGCCCGCGATTACCACCCGTGGTCGGTCACGCTTGTTTTCGAAAGCGATTCAAATGAAGGATACTTTCCTGCGACATATTTCAGTTTTAACCAGTACAAGGAGTTCACCGGCAAAGACATGGAACTGATAAAAGAACTGCGCGAACGGTTCAGGGCCCTGCGCGGCGCGATTATCTCAAAAACAACAGAAAAGGATGACCGGTAATGGCTTCGAGTTACGGTTATTTGGAATACATACTTGATCAGCTTTCCGCGCCGGACGAGATCTCCTACAGGGCAATGATGGGGGAGTTTATTGTTTATTGCCGGGGCAAGATCATTGGCGGCATTTACGACGACCGGTTTCCATTTTTTGCACTAAAAATGGCCTCTCGAGACGACTTTTAGCCATCCCCGGGGCCATTTTTGGCCTTTATGCAGGTCAGGTGCGCCTATTGGCGTCAATATCTTTTTATAACACAGTCAACGGTTCCCTTTTCGGAACGAATTTCAGAGGCCGAAACGAAAGCGCCCTTTTCGAGCTTAAGCCCATACGTCCTTCCCTCGAAACTCATCACAAGTTCCTTTTCGGAGACCTTTACTATCTCCTCCATGTGGTCGTCATCTCTTCCGAACATGTACTTCAGTTCAAATTCATCATCTGAAGCGAAGGTAAAGCCCTCCTCCCTTAGGGTCACGGAGAAGTTTCCGTAGTCGACAAGAGCCTCGCCCTCCCGTATTTCAGTGAATTTCATTTCACCGGCGTCAACGGGCTTGCCGGCTCTCAGAATTCGGACACCGCCAATGACACCGTTTCCGCTGTGGCGGTTGCCGTCAACCACCGGCAGTGTTTCGTAGGCTGCCTCGTTTGCCGGGCAAACCTTGTCCTCAAATGGGTCCGTGAAATGCTCGTCAAAAACATGGATGTCCCGGATGCGGAAGCTGCCGTGGTCGGAGAATAGATTGATGCGGTAGTTCTTTGACGAGTACCAGACGGAGTTTTTGTCCTTGTCGTCAAAAGAGGTGTGGGCGGTGATGGCAGATGCCGGGGTGGAGGTCCAGGTCTTCTTGAACCAGCGCCCTGTGTCGCCAACACGTTCAACGGTTATCTTGCCCTCATCGGCAAGCTTTTTGAAAAGCGCAAACTGGTATTCGATGCCCTCACGCATTCTCGGCCAGCCGAAGCTGTTCTCCTGGCCTGCCTGGGCATAGCCGAAGGTAAGGCAGTCGCCGTTGTAGTTTTCTTTCATAAACCAGTCCACCCAGGCCGGTGCACCGCCGCCCGCTCCGAAATACACGGGTTCGAGGGTTATAACGCCCTGCACTCTCGAAGCGCCGCTCTCCGCTGACATGCCGAAATCGTATTGGTAGACCGGATCCGAGCCCAGCATCCGGAACAGGGGCACGCCAATCTGCTCTTTTTTGGTCTGTGCGGGCATAAATATGTTCTCGCGGCTGGGGTAGTAGGCCTGGCCGTAGTAGCCGCCCCAGAGGGTGTAGCCGTCCGTGCCGTACTGCTCTTTGCAAATGAGCATTGCATCTATGTCATATTTTTCCGAGATATAGCGGACAGTGTGGGAGTCAAAAAGCCAGGAGCCGAAGATGCGGGGATAGTATCCGAAAATGTCCCGGAATTTTTCGAAGAGGACATTGGCGAGTGTCTCCCGCTGAGGTTTCGTATAGCCCACGGAAAATCCGCAATGGACGTGCCAGTCCCAGGGGAAACGGCCGGTCCAGGGGATGTTTGCAGCTTTGCACTGGGGCTCCACAATTTCAAACCAGACGCCAAGCTCAAACTGCTCCGGATCAAGAGTCTTCAGCAGATCCGTGTACATGGGGTCCACCAGAGCGTCATATTGAAGAAGGAATGTTCCTTTCAGGCCATGCTCCTTCATCAGGTCAATCTGTCTGAGGACAGACTCGGCAAGGTCCACCGGGCCCCTCGGTTCCACGTCCCGGATAAAATTGATGATATTCACTATGTTGCGTTTTTTCAAAACAGCATTCCTCCTGTTTGTTTCTGACAAAAAGTATACCACTAAAAACACGCCAACCCAAGTGTTGCGGTCAAAAGACATCCAAAAGATATTATTTGTCATTGACAGAAGAGGTCTGTTGTGTTATACAAAAACCAGATAAAGCCAATTTCAAACGGAGGCATTTTATGAACAGAAACAGTCCTGTCACGATTGCGCATCTGATACTGATGATCCTTATGCTCCTGTACAACGGAGTGCTTGCGGTGCTGGCCATTGGCGATTTCGGAGTTGCTCCGGGAGGCATGGGCAAAGCCGAACTGATGCTGAGAGGCATCTTCAATCTGCTGACGGTCATGGCGCTGTTCACCGGAATCTGGTACATTCTTGACGGGTACAGAAAACAGGCTGCAATATTCTACAAGGCGTTCCTGCTTTCGCAGGTGGTGGAAACTGTTTTTCTGGCAGTCATTGAGCTGATCTTTGCTCAAAAGGGATTGATTCAGATTCTTGTCACAGTCACTCTCGCCGTTAAAGCAATCATTCTTCTGCTGCTTGTTGTTCTTAAGGATATCGGCAAGATGCGCACCTGGCTCATATACAGTCTTCTTTTTGCTTCGGAAGTCTTCGGAGTCACTGTGATTATCATTTCCACCCCCGGAAGTATCATGGGCTTAAGGATTGTGAGCTCCGCGGCAAGGCTTGTCATAACCGGTACGATCGGAATCATGATTTACGGAAAATACGCAGACAAAAAGCGCCGTGGCAAGTCTTAAGCCGTGATTTTGGGCTCTTTGCGCAAGTTGCGAAAAAAACAATAACACCTAA
>CACZNV010000177.1 GCA_902782645.1 uncultured Ruminococcus sp.
AAAACTATGTTGTAGAAAATGTAGCCGCAAATCTCCCCGTCATCGCCAATGCAGCATGCAATGTGACCGAAGGAGGAGTGCAGCGCCGCCAGGGTCTCTTCGTCCCAGGGCTCGCTGAAGCAGCTTTTTTCAAGAGCCTCAATCTTTTTGTAGAAAGAGTTGTCCGCCTCAACGATCATTTTCGGGACTCCTCAGCGTTATATGAACTTCCTTGAAATAATCCGCGGAGGCCTTCTCCGGCGTAAACTCCGTGAAATTCTTACCGTTCCCGCCGGTTTTTTTGCAAACAGCCCGCCAGGCGCCAATGTAGCTGCCTGTTATCACGGACTCATCGGGGTATACAGCTCCTTCAAAACCCTTTTCCAGAGCCTCCCTGTTTTTAATGCAGCCGTCGCCGCATATAACCAACGGTCTTTTATCCGATGTCTTTTCGATTATGTCCGCAGTGTAGTCCGACTGAACCCCGGTGATGTTTTCGAGAGTTCCGTCTTCTAAGCATCTGTAGAGAGCGTAGAAGCAGAGTGTGTTCCTTGCGTCCATCATCGGAAGGATGAAGGAAGCCTTGGCGTCGGCGCAGGGAAATGCGGACTCGGCAAGAAAATCCAGGGTATTTACAGTCACAAGCGGCTTGTTCGAACCGTATGCCAGCATTTTGGCGCAGGCCACGGCAATTCTGAGGCCCGTGTAGGAGCCCGGTCCGTTTGTGACGCCAATGACATCCACATCGTCTATCTTAAGGTTTGCATCTTTCAGGGCCCTGTCGATAACCGGGATGAGCATCGATGCATGGGTCTTTTCTCCGCTGTCAAACCCTTCGGAAAGAAGCTTTCCGTCTTCTATCACAAAGACATTTGCAAGCTTTGCAGACGTGTCAATGAAAAGCAGCTTCAACAGCTTTGCCCTCCTCCCCTTCCGCCGAGATTGTAATCTCGCGGTAATTTGCGGAAATATCGTCACGGCGCAATATGTTTATAACAATGCTGCCGGGCTCGTTCTTCTTTGCAAAAACATTTTCGTACCACTCGCAGATGAGCACCGCATCCTCTCCGAAATCAAAAAAACCTGCGTCATAAAGATCTTCAGGCGATCCCAGGCGGTAGGCGTCGCAGTGCACAATGAAGGCGGTTTCTCCCGTCTTCGGAAAAGTACCCCTGTACGTGTTGATCAGCGCAAAAGTGGGACTTGTCACATGGTCCCTGACGCCAAGCCCTTTGCAAAGCCCCTGCACAAAAACAGTCTTTCCGGCTCCCAGATCGCCGCTCAGAAGTACAAGGCTTCCCGGTTTAAGAAGCCCTGCAAGCTTTTCTCCTGTATTCCGGGTCTTAACACCCGATTTGGAAATGATTTTTACAGACATATTTTTTCGGTCAATTGTTCTCCGTCCGGTCTTTTCTTCAGTTGAACACTTTGTGCCTTACGGGGGTCGTCTCCGGGGTGAGCCTGTCAAAAGCGTATCCCTGCTTGAGGCCCTCTTCAATGATTTTGCCCAGTGCATTGGCGGTGTTGTGCATCGTGTCGAAGTCGTGCATGAGAACCACGTTTTCACCGTATCCCACTCTGAATGCAGAGATAACCGCATCGGCAATCACGTCAGCATCAAGTATATCCATGGCATCCTCAGGGGAGATGTTCCAGTCAAAATATGAATAACCGAGCTCCGGCAGTTTCTTCGTAAGCTGTGTCATAATGCCTTCGCAGTACTTCTTGCTCGTTGAGTTAGAACCGCCTCCCGGAAATCTTGAAATTAGAGGTCTGTAATTCAGCTGCTCTTTCAGTATCTTGTCAACTGCATAAAAATCTTCAAAGAAGCTGTCCACCGACTTGTAGCAGACCGAATAATCGTGGGAATAAGTGTGGATGCCCACGCTGTGGCCCTCTTCAAGAGCCCTTTTTACGTATTGGATTGTATCCTCATTGATTTCTCTGCCCACAACAAAGAAAGTTGCCTTAACGCCGTACTTTTTGAGCTCGTCAAGAATCTCGCCTGTTACAACACTGGGGCCGTCGTCAAACGTAAGATAAACGGTGGCTCCGTTCCAATTTGAAGGTTTGACAACCGTTGAAGCATCGTAATGAACCTCCATGTATTTTGAGGGCTCAACGGTGGGCGTGGGAGTAGGTTTGTCTTCAGGGGTGGCCGTGACATACGGGGTTTCGGTGGCTGCAGCTGTTTCAGTTTCGGAAGGCGCCGGGGTCTCCGAAACCGGTGTCGCTTCTGTTCCGGTGCCGGTAGGGTTTGCGGTTGTGTTTTCTCCGTCAGGTGTCGCAGTAACCGAAGGAGCAGCTGTTCCCTGAGTTTCTTTTCCTGCGTTGTTTTGTCCGGGAGGCATGAGCTTCATCATAACCATACCGCCGACAAGAGCAACGCCCGCAAGAGCCACGCAGGCCCCGGGCAGAACAAGCTTTTTGATAAGCATAAGTACAAGGCCGGCAATAATGACGGCAAATCCGGCGGCAAGACCCAAACCCAGCAAAACAGGATTCATACAATACTCCCTTTTCTTCGGTATATTTTCGACAGCTTCATTGTCGAATCCAACTTTTATTTTACAACAGGAAAGCCGTGAAAGCAAACAAATTCAGCACCCCGGATTAATCCTTTCAAGGTTGATTTTCGCATCTGTAAGTGATAAAAGTTAATCGATCTTTTTGTGAAGGAAGGAGCTTTTCATGGCCTACATTTGCAGCGACTGTCCGAGAAATTGCGGAGCCCTCCGCGGCGAATCGTCGGGGAACGGTTTTTGCGGCGCACCCTCCGGCATCACTGTCGCCAAGGTGATGAGGCACATGTGGGAGGAGCCCTGCCTTGGCGGCACAAAGGGTGTTGAGAACATATTTCTCTACGGCTGCAACCTGAAATGCGTGTACTGCCAGAACTATAAGATCAATGCCTCCCCTGCCGCCAATGCAGTTTCCCGCTACAAAACATACAGTGTTGAGGACTTTTCTTGCCTTCTCCTCGCTGCCGCCAAGACGGATGCCTCGGCAATAGGCATCGTTACGGGCGACCACTATATAAGGCAGATTGCCGGCGCGCTTACGGATGATGTCAGGGCTGAAATAAAAAAGCCGCTCGTTTTTAACTGCGGCGGCTATATGAAACCCGAAATGCTTGAGCTTCTTTCGGGAAAAATCGATATTTTCATGCCCGATTTAAAGTATTCCGACGAAAACCTTGCCGGCTCTCTTTCACACGCTAAGGACTACCCTTCCGTTGCCTTGGAAGCGATTAAAAAATGCTTTGAAATGACAGGACCCGCAGTTTTCGGGGATGACGGGCTTATGAAAAAAGGTGTAATTGTCAGACACCTGGTGCTGCCTGGGCAGATAAGGAATACCCTTGGCGTCATCGATGAACTTAACGAAATGTTCAATCCCGGCGATATAGTTTTCAGTTTGATGAGCCAGTATCTGCCGGTACCGGGGTTTGAGCCTCCGGAATGTTTTAAGAGGCTGCGGGGTCCTATAAGCAGAGCCGAATACAAAAAGTCGAAAGAGTATTTTGAAAACGCCGCCAACCTTACCCTTGGCTTTACACAGGACCCTTCCTCCTCAGACAGTTCCTTTATCCCGGATTTTTGACTCTTTACACAAGCCGCCAAGATAAATTCGAAACAAGCGGTGTCTTGCGACGGATTAGTGGCGGCTTGTTTTTCGCGAGCAAACCTCTCGCAGTACATTCGTACAGCTTCGGATTTGCGCACGAAAAAATAACTCGAAAATCGAAGGTTTAAGCAAGTCGGGATCGCGCACGCAAAAATAACTCAAAAATCGAAGGTTTAAGCAAGTCGCGGTCGCGCACGAAAAAATAGTTCAAAAATCAAGATTTTTGATTTTTGAGCGGATTTCATTGGCGATTGAGTAGTAGCTTTCCGGGAAAGGCGTTCCGTACCTGTCTCTGAATTCCGAGACAAGAGAATCACCCGGCAGAGCAAAATTATAACCGCATGTGTCTTTTCCATCAAGCTTGTACGCAGCCATAGTGTAGGTTTCACCCTCTTTCATCGGAACTTCAAATCCGCGAGTGCGCCTTATATACTCCACTCCATCCTGAAAGACGAGCACCTTGTCAATGTCATCGGTCTTGCCGAGTTCAGAATTCATCTCTTCCGGGCTCTCTGCAGTCTTTCCGGTCAGATAACGGTAAGCGTCAGCGTCGTTTTTAAACTGAACATACGAATCCTGACCTAAAGTGATAACGTCACCCTTTTTAAGCAAAGATCCGGTGCTTTTTTCCACTGAGAAAGTTACCAGCGTGTAGCCGCGGAACAGCATATCCTCTTTATCGAAGCAAACGTGATATTCGGTTTTAACAACCTTTCCTTTAAGAAAGGAATAATCCAAATTGCGGTCCCGGCAGTATTTCTCATAATCGTTTAAATCTGCAAATATGTATGCATCATAGGCTTCATCTGCAATTGTACCGGGGAGTGACATAACCTTTTCAAAGTTTGATTTGCTGCTCTGCACGCTGCACGAGCAAAGCACTGCCAGGACAACGCCAATGACAGCCAGGAAAATAATACTTTTCTTAATTTTCATATGAACACCTCCATAAACAAATTACCACTTGTTCTTCAAGTTTATTATATCGTGCCACTTGGGTGTAGCACAAGTAAGGTTACTATAGGAATATGGATTGCCTTGGTTCATCAAGGCAGAGACTGATGCGTCATTTGGATACCCTCCTCTCCCATTTGTTACTGATGCTAAATCAGTTAATTGTTTTGGATGAGCCAACTTCAAAGCATGCCCCAGTTCATGCAATATTACCTTTTGGATTACTATATCATCCGCTCCGCTAAGTGCTCCTGAACTTGATGTGTTCAAATAAATATGCACCTTGTGCCAGGTATTTCCTATTCCAGTTTCGGAATAAGCTCCATATGGAACTGTTACTCCATAAGTAAAATCATCAGTGGGAGTATAGCCTTTAAAGGTAACTTCAAATGGAGTAATTCCATACGGAACACTGTCATCTGGACCATAAATAACGATTTTGGTTGATATTCCATTCAAGTAATCGATTACATCAAAATTGGAGGAATCAATGATGGAATTATTATATACCGAGTCAGAGCCTGAATCATCTATCATTATCTTTATGTGAATAATACTTCCTTGCCCGTAATAGTTGCCATTCCAGTAATTGTTGAAAGAAGAAGTTTCAACTTCCTCAAAAATCCATTTAGCATATTCGTTTTCAGATCCAAGATCAATACATTTGACAGAATAATCATCGGACTGTGCAGTTATTGATGAATCATTATACATTGATGACACATTAACCAAGTAGTAGTATCCTGCGTTATTGCTTATAGACCAATTATCATTTAAAGATCCTGTCTGAAGTATCGGAGAACTGCCTGAACTATTCCCACAAATCATTAATTCTTGCAAACCACTGTTATTTTTTCTTCCCATCGAATATAGCTTATATCCGCTCCCAGTCCACTCAACATACCATAGCTGACGCCCGTCCATTGTATTTTTTGAAGCAAGCGAAAAACTTGTATTTGAAGTTGCAGTTAAATATAAGTTTTTGGAAGCGTTCTTAATCATATATACGGAACCGCTGCTTATTCCGATTGTTTCAACAGATGGATTGCCCACAGTAAGTGTGCATCTATCTGTGATATATGGATAAGAGAACAAAGATACTGTAATATATATTTTCCCGTGATTTATTGCAGTTACAGCGCCTGAGTTTATATCAATATATGCGATTCTCTCGTTTTCTGATGACCATTCAACTGATAAAGAATTCTCGCCATGGTATGTAGAATAAGTCGCCGCAGAAAAATCAGCAACCTCGCCAATCGTCATACTTGTTTTCTTATATTTAACAGCAACGCCCCTATAATCTGTCGAAACTCTGTTTGCAGACCAAACCTGGAGCAAACTAGTTGACGAATAATCTGAAAGTACTATATCCCAGTCTGCCTCATAATTTTCAGGACAAGTTACTGTTTTACTATCACCATATTGACTGTATATGTAATATCCTTGGGCATTACTGCCTATACGCCATTTTGCCGCATAAGGAGTTGATGAATTTGACGTTCCAATCGTTTTACATACTAATGACGAGTTCTGACAATACCAACCCATACTATTGTCAAGCATCGAACGGATATTATACAATCCACTACCTAAATAGGATAGTTTGAATAGTTGGTAGCGATTATTAGGCAAGCTAGGAACACCAAAATCTGTTTCATAAGCGGTCAAGGGTTCATATTCGTTATATGAGCTGTTATCATAGAATTCTATTCTATTGTTTTTATAAAGGTTATCAAAGTAGTAAACTCCGTTCTGCAAATAGATGTAGACTTTACAATATGCACAATACGGTTCCCCATCAACAAAAACGAATGCATAAATATCCGTTGTTCCTGCCTTTATACCAGTGACCGTTCCATCCGAAGAAACTGAAGCTATTGAGCTGTTACCTGAAATCCACAAAGGTGTCATAGATGCCGGAGAAACAAATGCCGAAAGGGAGAATGTTCCGCCCTCAGGAATTGAACAGCTGGAAAAACTGATACTTATTTGTGGCGTATATGTAAACACCACGTAGGGTCTATTCTGTGTGGTCGTACATTCACAGGAGTCAAAACACTTATCGTTTGATTCTATTGCATTTTTTAGTATAAAACCGCAGTCAGCGTTGTAAATTGAGTTTTTCCATTTCTTAGCCAAGTCTGTAATATCAAAGCCAGTCCACTGGCTGTTGTTCATTGTGGCGCCATAATTGACTGATGCATCAAAATTCTGGCCTATATCATTCCATGACACATTACTCTCATTCCAATTATTGACATTAATAATTGGATGAACATCGATGGTTTGTGCCGTTCCACCAGATGATTCTCTAGCATAAAATAGAACGCTAGAAATCTGTGACGCTGAAATAGTTGTATACTCTATGGACGAAGTTAATCCGCTGAGTTTAACAACTGTGCGTCCGACACCATAATTTGTATCTGGTGTTCCCACGCGATTGTAAAGGAATGATCCAAAATTAGATGCTGGTTTGTTTTGAAAAATAGGTGCATCTTGAATTCCATTAACACTGTGAGTATTGTCAGACACAACCAATGATGTTTCGATTGTAACAGGAAATACAACACTCTCATTTTTCAAAAATAGCGGGTCAACTGAAATGGTTATTATGTACTCGCCACCCTCTGAAATTGTCTCAACAGACATGCTAGCAAATCCAATGTGGTTTGCTGAATCACATACAAAAACTTCACCAAGCATGAGGCAATCCTTGAAGTTTTCTTGAGTAGTAAAGTAAAAACCTTCTTCATCAGAATTGATAATGAGACCATCGGTTTTAAACCTAAATGAATACTCATTACTGGCGGAACTATCCAGCAAGAGAATCGTCTCCATCATTCCCGACAACAGAGGCTTATAACTTAAGCACGCATCTTTGCCAAACGAGTCAGGATACAGAACAGAAAAAAAATCTAGTTTTCCTTTAGCAGATTGTATTGCATTGGGAGTTATCGAAACGTCAAATTTATTATACTTGAACCTAACGGGGTCTTTAACATCTTTAGGAAAAATAAGGCCTATATCATTACAATTAGGAGAAAAACCCTCTCTGTTAGCCCTAATTGAAATATCTTTTTCCAATACGTTGCCACAATCATCAATAAATTTGACATTATCATCAAAGTAATACACCGCACGTTTTCCCTCTTCTGTTTGGAAAACATAAGTGTTAAGTGATTCCTCCTGTGGAAGGCGACAAGTATAGTTCTGAGAATCAAATTGATTGGGATCAACATAGTTCTTTATACGACACTCAGCATTACAATCGAAGAAAGACTCCGTTATTAAAGCCTCTTCGATGTTTTCACTTTTGCGACAAATGGTGTTATCAGCATTTTCTAATTCCTCAATCCCAGTGCTTGTGTTATCCATGTAATTCGTTATAGCCAAAGATGGAAATGTTCCAACTGATACAATGGTGACAAGCAAAACTAAGACAACAAGTCTCGTTACATTTTTCATAATAATCTCCTATTTTCTACATTTATTTAGAAAATTAAAACAAAGTAACGCCTACGTTCGTATTTAAAAGAATTCGGTTGTGTTCCTTTTACAAAGGCAAATTCGCAAACTCACTAAAGTCGCGTAGTCGAATGCATTCATTTTAGTTTTCTATTTAATCATTAGTTCACATCAGGATGTTCATAATTATTATATTATTATGTTTTCGATTTGTCAACACCTAAGTTTCATAGTTTAGTTGTTCAATTCTATGTAATGTGCATTTAGTTAAACATTAATTAGCTCTGAGCGATGATACTTTTAAAGATAAAGCCCATATAATGGTGTAAATTCAAAAGGGTTGCGACACCGACTCGGCATAAAGCATCAACATAAAACTACATCTAACACATTCAGTGGTCTATTCCCTGTGACTCACATAAATAAACAGCCGGCCGTTTGCAAACGTTAATACTCAAAAAGCGGGAGCAGACAACCTCGTGCCTGCTCCCAATTTAACTCAGTATTACTTTTTGAATCAGTATAACTTTTCTGACTCGCCCGCAACGTCGAACGTGAAGCCGCCCTTGTGAGCCTCGGCGGTGTAATCGCCAAAGTACTTTCTGGCGATGGACTCCCGCTCCACTGCAAGGCTGATATCGTCTATCTTAAGCGCAGCGTAGTCGTCGCAGACATATGAAACCTGAATTTTGACAGCACCGAGGGGCACCTGATTCGAGAGAGTGTATTTAATCGGCATGGTCTTACCGCCAATTTCGAACTCAGCAGACATTCTCTCATTCTTAATTCCGTCTTCGAAGAACTCTACAACCATCTTTGCACTGCCGCTGCCGGTGTAGGAACCGAGGAAGTTGAGTTCGATTACATCGCCGGTCTGCAGGTCGCCGATGAGGGGAGATTCGTTCCTTTTGCGGACCTCTTTCCCGAGGGCAATGTTTTCCACCGCCACATGGGAATGGAACGGAACGAGGTAAACGTCGCCGGTCCAGTTTCCGTTGGCGTCAACCGATTTCAGGAGTCCTGTCTCGTCATCGCCAAGTTCAACAAGCTGATACGACTTCTCGCCGGCTTTTACCGCAAGGGTTGCGCCGGTGCCGCCCGCATAGCCCGGCCTCGGGTTGTTCTGTTCGATAAGCTTGGCGACGCTCTTGATATCAGCAGCGGTGCCCTCATCGCTGATGTTCAGTATGTTGATGTATTTGCCGCCGTGGGACCATACATATTCAAGCTGTTTCTGGGGCGTGCCTCTCTTGTATGAGGTCATTGAGTTGTACTCGCCCATGGTAACGTTCTTAAAACCGGCGGAGAAAGCCAGGTTCAGGAAGTTGGTGTCGTCCTGGAACCACATTCCGTACCTTGTGGCGCCGAAGTGGCAGCCCAGGGTCATCATGGCGTCCACAGGCGACATTCTGGTGTCTGCCTGACCGAGGAAGCCTGAAATCGCGTCGCCCTCCGGGATGGAGTGGCCCGAGATGATCTCTGACGGGAAACCGGCAAGCAGCGCCTCGCGGAAAGCCTCAGTGAGCCTCTTGTTGACGATTTTTCTCGTAAACAGCGCCCACTGTTCAAAGAAAGCTCCGCTGAACCTGTCCCAGCTGCCCCTGTTTCCCAGTGCACCGTTTCTGGGCGCGTCGATATCTTCCCTCGATTTGAAGGATGTGCCGAATTTGTTATTGATGTTCTCAATACTTCCGAATCTTTCCAGGAGGTAGCTTCTGAAGCCCTCGATGTTGTTCGGGTTGTAGTCGCCGAAGGTCTCGCCCACGTTGATTTCAATCTCGTGGATCGGTTCAAGCCCCACAAGCTTCTCCGGATCTCCCGTGAAGTTCGAATAAAGGTCCTGGAGAGTTGTTCTGAGAGGATAGATTCTCATCTTGTCCAGTTCGATGATGCCCTCAGCGTAAGTCGCGTTGTAGAACTGGGAGTCCAGCTCGACGTAGTTTGCGGTCTCATTGGCGTTGGTATAGCCAAGGTATCTCTTGAATCCGTTCTCGTCAACAACATTTGCGAGGAGCTGAGTTGAGCTTGTAATGTTGAATCTGTGGGTAAAGCAGGGTTCCCAGACGTTGTAGGACTTGCTGTAGTTTCTTATCTTGGCGGTGCTCCTCCAGTCCGAATAGTTTGCCTCCGCAAGAAGCTGAAGCCTCTTTTGCGAAAGAACCGTAATGATCTTGCCGGCAAGGTCAGTTCTTATGTGCTGGAATTCCGCAGACTTAATGTAGTCGGTGTTGCTGACGTTGAGGCCCTTCACCGCATCAAGCTTCATGTTGCTGTTTACCGTATACCAGTAGAATATGTTCTCGTACACGCCAATGTCAATCTTGTCGCCGTATACATCATCTTCACCGCCAAAAACTCTGATGTAGGATCTGTTGGCGTCGCTTGAGTCCTTGGCGATAGATACGATGAGGCTGTCCTCCGAAAAAGCGGACTGGGCAACAAAAGCCGCCGTCCCGTCAATGTTGAAATTGACCTTTAAAAACTCGACTGAGCCTGTGCCTTCTGATACAGCATACACAGTTCCGCGGTAGACCTCATTGCTGTTTCTGTCCGTCACTATGAAGCCGTCCGCACTGCCCGCTTTGGTGCTCTTGGCTATTTCGATTTCGTGGCCCGCCGCCGAAGCGCCCAGCGCAGCGGTTCCTGTGCTGATAAGCTTAATCTCTTTGAGAGAATAGATTGCGAAGGGAATGTTGCCATCGCTGTCGGCTTTTTCCGCAGCCACAAGAAGCCTTTCCTGACAGGAGCCGTCAAAATCTCCCGTCAGTATGACGTAGGGCGCCCTGTCCTTAAACTCGGGCGTTATCACCATGTAGGGCATCCCGTACTCGTCGAAAACCTTGACGGATTTAGTTTCAGGAGATCTGCCGTCAAAAGCACTTGCCGCGACTACAATACGTCCGTCCACCTTTGCAGCAGCAACCCTGACGCCGCCCTTTACATCCGCAGAGAATGCCAGAAACTGTGCGGTCTTTGCCGAATACCTGTTGAAAACTCTTATGAGAGTGTGGTTTTCGCTGTTTCTGCCCTCGCCCGCAATTATCACCGGCATTGTTTTACCGGTTTCCAGACCCTTGCCGTAGCCTTGAGTGCCGTAAATTTCCGTCGAAAGTCCCAGTTCGAGATCCGAGTCGGTATATTTCACGGTGTATCCGCTGTTGTTTGAAACTGTGTCCGGAAGATTCACGAGAGCATTGTCGAGGTTCTCCTGTTCGGCGTCCCTGATCAGCATGCTGATCATCTCGAAAGTGTAGTAATCGTCAAATACATTGGCGCCGCTGCCTTTGTCAAGGAGCACGCAGAGCTTTTTCTCGTAAATAAAGGCCTCTTTGCCGAGTTTTTCAGCCACCGCGTCGAGGGTCACATTGCCCGATCCGCAGTCAAGACCCGTTGCGCTGCCCAGAAGTCCGGCGTCCACCGTCATAACCTTGTCGGAATAGGTGCAGATGCTTTTATCGCCAATAACACCGGAGACATCCCTGTACTCGCCGTTCACATAAACCTTTTGTTTGCCTTCCTGAAAAGCAATTCCGTTGAAATTTTTGAGAAGCTTATCGGCAAGCGCGGCCGGAGTATATGCGGAATAGTCAATCTTGTCTGTAAACCCGTAAAAAATCA
Organism: uncultured Ruminococcus sp.; assembly: GCA_902782645.1. Classification (GTDB taxonomy): domain Bacteria; phylum Bacillota; class Clostridia; order UBA1212; family UBA1212; genus UBA1212. The sequence goes on from CACZNV010000177.1 coordinate 11,647, forward strand.
CTCCAGGATCCTCCTCCTTTTTAGGCTCGCTCGTAGGCACCGCCGTCTTTCCCCCGTTTTTTCCGGCGCATCCGCCAATCGCAAGAGACGACAGAACAATCGCCGCGATCAGGATCAGTGCGACGCCCGCAACCACATAATTTGCGGAGTTCGTAAAGAAAGCTTTGACTTTCTTCACGTCTGAAGAAGTATTATTACCAGCCATTTTATCCTCCAAAACATAAATGTGACCCTATCGGTCTCAATCTGGGTTTATTTTATCAAACACGCCAATAAAAAACAACGGAAACCGGGCAGTTTCACCGGCCGTATAAATAATATTTCCGGCACTTCCGCAATGATCGGAAATATAGTAGAATTCTCTTACAACATATCAGCTTCTTCAGGAAAACTGTTTGCGGCATCTTCAACACTCAATTCTATGGCAAATTTCACTGCTGCTGTCCTGATATTTATTTTCCCGCTCACCTGGTGTGCGGTTCTTGACCTTACCTGCGGAGTTATCCCCGACAAGAACCACGTTCTTGTGTTTTACGGCGGTCTGATGCTTGCACTCATGCAGCCAACCGGAACCGCGCTTATTTCCCTTGCGGCGGCGGCAGTCTTTTTGGGTTTGTCATTCGCCGCCGCGAGATTGAAAAAGCCTGTTCTCGGCGGCGCAGACGTAAAGCTTATGGCAATCATAACCGTCTGCGCCGGGTTTGCCGCCGCCCTTTCCGCTTTCATGACGGCCTTTGTTCTGGCGGGCATTGCGTCTGTTGCCGTCAAGGCCGCAGATTTCCTGCGGCGGCGTTTTTTGAAAGAAAACAGCCGCCCCCTTCTTTCGAAATACGGGGGCGGTATACCGTTTGCGCCTTTCTTATTGGCGGGTGTCTGCCTGTACTATTCGTTTTAGCGGATTTTTCGGGAAAACCTGGCGCTTTGTCAGAACGAGAAATCGAACTCCGTGTCCGCGATTCTGACTGTGTCGCCCTCTTTGATGCCCATCTCCTCAAGCTTTGCGATGACTCCCTTCTGTCTGAGGACTCGCTGGAAATAGCCTGAGGACTCATAGTCGCCAAGGTTTACCGAATCAAGCAGATGCTCGATGAACCTGCCGCAGATAACGTATACATCGCCGTCCATTTCCACAGTGAAGAGCTCTTCCTCTCCGTCCGTGAAAGCGGTTTCTTCTTCGTCGATAATGTCCTCGAAGGTGCTCTCCTGAGGTATGAAATCCAGGAGCGAACCGCAGTAGTCTGCCAGCTCCGTAATGCCCTTGCCGGAGACTGCGCTTATCTCAAACAGCTTATAGCAGCCCTTCTCGCTGTACTCTTTTACGGAAGGATCTTTTTCGATTGCCTCAGCCAGCCATTTTTCGTATTTTTTGCGGAATTCCTCGACTCTTTCTTCTGCTCCGGGGACGTCTGTCTTGTTGCAGGCGACCACCTGAGGTCTTTCGGCAAGTCTCTCGTGGTAGAGTCTCAGTTCTTCGTTAATCTTCAGGAAGTCGTCAAAAGGATCTCTTCCGGAATACGGTGAAACATCCACTATATGGAGGATCAGCCTTGTACGCTCAATATGTCTCAGGAAGCGGTGACCCGCACCTTTTCCCTCCGATGCGCCCTCAATGAGACCGGGTATGTCGGCGGTGACGTAACCCCTGCCGTCCCTGGTCTTTACCACGCCAAGCTTCGGCGTAAGGGTTGTGAACGGATAGTCGGCAATTTCAGGCTTGGCGGCTGTGGTGACGGAAAGATAGGAGGACTTGCCCACGTTGGGGAAGCCCACGAGGCCCACGTCAGCAAGAAGCTTCAGTTCAAGGGCCACGTCAAACTCGAAACCCGCCTCGCCTGCCTTGGCGAAGTTGGGGACCTGCCTTGTGGAGGTGGCAAAGTTGCTGTTGCCCTTGCCGCCCCGGCCGCCCTTGGCGGCTACAAAGCGTTCGCCCTCGTATTTGAGATCCGCAAGCACCGCGCCTGTTCTGACGTCCTTGACGATAGTTCCCGGCGGAACTTTTATGGTCACATCTGCGCCGTTTTTGCCCGTCATCTTCTGACCGGCTCCGTTGGCGCCGTTCCCGGCGGTGTATTTTCTCTTGTATCTGAAGTCGATAAGGGTTGAGAGCCCCTTGTCGACAACAAACACCACATCTCCGCCCCGGCCGCCGTCGCCGCCGTCAGGTCCGCCCGCAGCGATATACTTCTCCCGTCTGAAGGAGACTGCGCCGTGGCCGCCGCTGCCGGATTTTATGTGAATAACCGCTCTGTCGGTAAACATAATTATTAGTACCTCTTGTTAGTTTTTGATTCTGAAAAATCTGTCTGCCCTGCCCAACGCAGATTTTATCTTTGGCGACATCTCGCCAAGGTCTTTCGATGTGAGACCGCCAAGCCTTCTCAGGGCGATGTAGTAAACGACAAGCGTTACTATTCCGGCAGGAATTATGGGAATTAGATAGGACACATACCCTTTCAAAGCAATTTTCAACAGCAGTCTCAATGCCCCGTACACGGGATACCCCGCAAGGACTCCCGCTGCGGAAGCGGCCACCGGCGGTGCAAACGCCCGGATGATTGAGAATTTTATACCCGCCCTCCTCTTCATAACGTAAAGGTTAAGCAGCAGAGGGATAAGATATGAGACATATGTCGCAATTATCGCGCCGTAGATATTCAGCCCTTTAATGCCTATCAGCACATAGTTCAGCACTGCTTTCAGCACCACGCAAAGGCACATAAACGCTGATGACGTGTAAAACTTGTTGACGCCCTGAAGAATGGAGCTTTGCAGGTGGACAGTGCAGAGGAACACAACGCTGAACGACGACAGCGAAAGCAGGATGATATTGTCGCCGTAGCCCAGTACCCTGTATATGGGGCCCGAGAAGACCGCGTAAATAGCGGCAATCGGCACTGCGGCAATGTAGCAAAGTTTAAAAGCGCTCTGAGCCTTTTTCGACACGTCGCGCATATTGTTTTCCGCAAACGCCAATGTAATCGCCGGGAGCACGCTGACGCACAGGGCCGTCGCCAGCGACCCGGGCACGTTTATAAGCTGCCTCATGGCCATGTACTGGCCGTGGAGTATCTTGGCGGCACTCTCGTCAAAGCCTGCCCTTAGGAGCGAGGATTTGATCATTCCGTTGTCGATAAGGTCGCCGCCAAACTGAACTGCGGACGAGATAAACAGGGGCAGACTGTAGAAAAGGATTTTCTTGATGAGGTCCCTGTCGGTAAGACTGCTGTGGCCTGCGGTCCTCAGCTCTTTTTCGTGGTCGATAAGGTCGGCAAACTCCCGCCTGTCGGATTTGTACTCAATAAGACATATGGCAAGGGCAACCAGCGATCCTGCAAAAGTACCGAGAGAGGCACCTGCCACCGCCCAGACAATACCTTTACTCCTTAAGAGAAGAACACCTGCAGCTGAGAACAGAACGTGAACTATCTGTTCCACAATCTGGGAGGCTGCCGTGGGCCTCATGTTTCTGCGGCCCTGGAAGTAGCCTCTGAAGCCCGACAGGACGGCGCACACAAAAACCGTGGGTCCGAGGACCATGATGCCCGCCCAGGAGTCCTCGTTGGACATAAGTCTTGCCAGGGGCTTCGAAAAGGCCATTATCGCTACGGTCAGGAAAAAGCCAAGGGCCACGAGAAGTCTCGTGGCGATTGAAAAGGCCCTCTTGGCGTCGTCGCTGCGCTTTTTGGCGCTGAGCTCAGAAACTATTTTGGAAATAGCCACCGGGAATCCGGCGGTGGCGATAACATACACAAATGCGTAAACACTGTATGCGGAGCTGTACACGCTGTACCCCGCATAGCCGCCCAGGAGCGACTTTATGAGGGGTACAAACACGAGAGATATGAGTTTGACCGATATGTTCGCGATTGAAAGTATCAAAAATCCGCGTGTTATCGTCTGTGCGGTTCTTTTCATATCCTAATACTTACTCCTTTGTAAAGCGGTCTTTTCAAAGCGCTGCCGGCCCGGAAAACAATCTGCCGGCGAAGTGCGCAATGTATTGTATCAGACCTCAAAGAAAAATCTTCCTGCGGGGACTGCGTTGCCCTTCATGTAAACGTCAAGGATATCGCCGTTCTGAAGGTTGGCGTCGCACCACTTGAAGCCGAAGGAAGGCTTGCCCGCGCCGTCAAGGCCCAGGGCTTTTCTGCTGACGGAGATTTCAAGCACATTTCCTTTTACGGAAACTGCGCCCGTATCGCCCGAAGCTTTTCTTGCAAAGCCTTTCGATATCTTCTCCACAACAGCCTTGCCGGTTCTTGCGCTGGGGCTCAGCATAAAGTCGAAGCCCTCAAAGCTCTCAGCAGTTGCCTTGGCGGTGGTGATCAGAAGCTTCATGAATGCGATTCCGCCTGTCTTAATGTTTTCAGCGCACTCGCACATGAAATAGAGGTTTTCGTCGTCGTAAGCGCACTTTGTGAGAATAATCTCGTTGGGCGCCTTCTCCGCTTTGAACCACTCGCCAACCCATCCGGCGGCGTCTCTTCCGAGGCCCGATCCAAGGTAGCCCGCAAATTCGGACTTCACGTCTTTCCACTGGGCTGTGTCGCCGCCAATGTTTACCGTCTTTTTTTCGATTTCCACCGGTTTGCTGTCAAGGCCCTTGTACCTTCTGATGTTGGCGACAAGCTGGTAGTAATAGTTGTCACCCAGGACGGTTGATGTGGGCTCGCAGTCTCTGCTGTGCTCGTAGTCGTACTGGTCGGGGAACGCATTGTCGGTGCCCTCCCAGTTTTCGAACCTGCCGGCAATGAGTTCGTTCCAGCCGGTTACGAAAATGAATTCCGGATCCACTTTAAGAGCATAATCCCACTGCTGCTGGAAGTTTCTGCCGTAGAGAGAAACGTTCGGGGTGTTTTCGGTCACGGTGGTCTTTACGCCGTAATTATCGTAGGAATAGGTGTAATCGCCCTTGGCGTAGCTTCTTCCGTAAACGCCTTTGCCCCCGTTGGTGTTCATGGCGTGGAGTCCCTGGTCATTGGCGTTTTGGGCAACGTTGACAGTCATCTGCTCCACGGTGCCGTCCTTTTTCACGCCGTACTTTGTCTGTGGATAAACGGAGCACCAGCCCCACCACTTCACGTCCGCGTCATATGGTCTGTCTGCGGCGAAATATGTGGGCTCGTTGTGGCGGAATGTGAAGAAATCCAGTATTTCCCTGTCGAGGGGATCGTTAGGATCCAAACACTCCGGATGGGCCATGATTATCGGCTTTCCCTCCCAGTAGAAGAAGAGGCACTCGTTTTCGGGCTTGGAGTAAAAGTCCTTGTAGACGTTTCTCAGCATGGTCCTTGACGTGGGAACTGCACAGAAATTCAGCATGAAGGCAAATTTCGGAACATTGATGCCCTGCTTCATAGCCTTCTTGTACACATCGGCAAGGAAAAGGTATTCCGGAGTCCATAGAAAATCTCCGTTGGTGCAGTCGAAGAAAAGCACGTCGACACCTGCGTCTGCCAGCAGCTCCGCATTTTTTCTCACCACAAACTCATCGTGGTCGTCGTAGTATCCGTATATCGGTTTTCCCCAGAAATAGGGAGTTCCGGAGCTTGTCTGATCCCAGCAGGGATGGTTGAAATCGTTTATTGCGTCCGGGTTCCGGGAGATGATTTCGGTCACGTTTCTTGCCGGGTTTCTGCCCGCCGATGAGGAGTGCCATGTCCAGTAAAATATACCGACAAATTTACCCCTGGAAGGGCCCGTTTCCTTGGCGGAAGGAAGGCGTCTTCCCAGTGCGTCCACTGCGCCCCATTCGCCCGGATCGGCGTAGAGCTTTCGGGAACTGAGTTTTGAAGGGGAGCAAGCAATAAGTTTTTTGTCCATAATAACCTCCGGGATTGTTTTAGTCGTAAAATGTCAGAACTGCCTCAGACCGCAGTACATGACGGCGGTATTTGCGAGAAGCACGAATATCTGACTTATGAATTCCTGTACGCTGTAGGCGCTTCTTACAAACGCGAACACCAGAGCACCGCCAAGGACGATAACGGCCGCAAGGGATATCACCCAGGCCACATTCCTTACGGAGCCGCCGTTGCGGCAGTACATCGCAAACAGAAAGTATGCAACAAGCAGCAGCACCCTGCCTATATTCATGTAAATTGAGTAGCTCTTAAACACATCGGCGCTCTTTATCGTCGTGCAGAAGTATATCGCGTAGAAAAGGAAAACAGCCGCGCAGAATATTGCCGCCACCAGCGAAAAGGTTTTTGCGATGGGATAGAGGTCTCTCAGGCTGATAATAAGGAACAGCAGCGCGGTGAGAAGAGCCGCGAAGGGGAACAGAGGGAAAAGCGGTGCTTCCGCGAAAAAGTAGGAAAAAAAGTTCTTGTCGGGAGTGTATTTTGTCAGGTATGCAAAGTAATTTGCCACCTCGTGCCAGTTGCTTGTGAATATCCAAAGTGAGCCGAGCACTCCCAGCATCACGGCAATTATCCGCCGGATGTCGGCGCCTTTCTTTCTTTTTTCAGCCATTTTGTTCTTCTCTCCTCATAACCGAAGCTTTTTTTCGAATCGAATTCTTGAAAAGCTTTTCAAGCACGCGCTTGAACTTCACGAAGCCGGGCTCGTTGTCGAGTTTGATCGGCTTCACCAGCACCGGCACGCAGCCTGCTCTCCTTGCGCCCCAGATGTCTGTAAACAGCTGGTCGCCTACTACAACGGCCTCGCTGAGGGCGCAGCCGCATTGGCGTGTGCACTGTCTGAAGCCTTTTTTCTTCGGCTTCAGGGCATCGCCAATGAAATCAAGTCCCAGGCTCTCCGCTATGCCTTTGATTCTCTTGGAGTGTCCGTTGGAAAGAATGCAGACGTAAAGGCCCAGGGATTTCAGCTTTTTGCAAAGGTCTGCGATTTTCTCCCCCGGCATGGTCTCGTCGTAGGAGAGGAGGGTATTGTCGGCGTCGAAAATCACACACTTTGCGCCTTCCGACACAAGCTTTTCGAAGTCTATGTCAAGCACTGTTTCCGCAGTGTAGTCGGGCACTAATTTACTGCTCATTTGCTGTCAAACCATTTTTTCGGTCATCTGAACACCGCCAAGGAGATGGTAGTGGAGATGCGCAACGCTCTGACAGGCGTCCTTGCCGCAGTTCGTCATAACTCTGAAGCCGGTCTTGGACACGCCAAGCTCCTCCGCCAGTTTTCCGATCACAAGCTGGATATGTCCCAGGAGCATCTTGTCCCCGTCGGACAGTTCCAGTACATTGGCGGCGTGCTTTTTGGGCACCACCAGCACGTGAACCGGCGCCTGGGGATTGATGTCCTTGAATGCGTAGCAAAGATCGTCCTCGTAAACCTTAGCGGACGGGATTTCGCCCTTTATGATTTTGCAAAAAATACAATTGTCCATGATTGTCCTCCGTCAAAACGCCGATGTCATTCAAATGAACGTTTTTACAGCCGCAAGCATTCCGTCTATCGCGGAGATATCCTTTCCGCCTGCCTGAGCCATATCGGGACGTCCGCCGCCACCGCCGCCGCACATCTGAGCAGCCTTCTTGATGACGTCGCCGCACTTTACACCGCTCTTCACGCAATCAGGCGAAGCCATGGCAACGATGGAAACTTTTCCGCCGAAAGCTGACGCCAATACGCAGAGGGAGCAGGCCGCCTTGTCGCGGATTTTCTCCGCAAGCTCCCGGAGCGCATCTCCTGCAAGATCGTCAAATCTGCCTGTAAATACGGTAATTCCGTTAACGGTCTCAGCGCCGTTTATAACATCGTCAACACCTGACGACGCCTTTTCTCTCTTCATGCGCTCAATCTCTTTTGTTAACTCTTTGACCTTCTCGCCCTGGGCTTTGATCTTGTCCACAACGTCAAGGCTTGTCGCTCTCGCAGCATCGCAGACCTCGCCAAGCAGTTCCTCTTTGTTTTTGTAGTACTTTATCGCCTCAAGGCTCGTGACTGCCTCGATTCTTCTGATGCCGGCGCTTACTGCGGACTCGTGGAGTATCTTGACCAGTCCGATGGATGAGGTGTTCTTCACATGGGTGCCGCCGCAGAATTCAACGCTGTAGCCGCCCATATCCACGACCCGCACGATGTCGCCGTACTTCTCGCCGAAGAGTGCCACCGCACCGAGCTTTCTGGCCTCGTCGATGGGAAGCTCCTTGACCGTTACGGGATATTCCGCTGAAATAGCCTCATTGACAAGGCGCTCCGTCTCTTCAATCTCTTCAGGAGTCATTGCCTGCATGTGGTTGAAGTCAAAACGCAGCCTTTCTGCGTTGACGCTTGAACCTGCCTGGTGAACGTGGGCTCCCAGAACCGTTGTGAGGGCCTTCTGGAGAAGGTGGGTTGCGCTGTGGTTTCTTGCGGTGGCTTTCCTCTTGGCGGCGTCCACGTTGAGCTTGCACTCATCGCCAACGCTTATCTCGCCGTCCACCACGCACACGGAGTGCATCCAGCGCTTGTCGTTTGTTTTTGTGACATTGATGATTTCCACCACTGCGCCGTTATCGGAGACGATTTCGCCTCCGTCAGCCTCCTGGCCGCCGGACTCAGCGTAGAAAGGAGTCTTGTCGAAAATGAGAACGGCCTCTTCGCCCTGGCTTGCGGAATTGGCGGTTTCAAGGGCACCCTCGGCGTTCTTTTTGAGAATGCAGATGACCTTGCCGTCGCAGGAAAGCTTCTCATATCCCAGGAATTTGGTCTCGCCAATGTCCTTCGGAATGACCGCTTCCTTGCCGCTCCAGGAGCTCTCGCGGTTCTTGATGGCCTCACGGGCCTTTTCTCTCTGCTGCTTCATGCAGGCTCTGAAAGCCTCTTCGTTGACCGTAAGTCCGCTCTCCGAAAGGACGTCCCTTGTGAGGTCAAAGGGGAAGCCGTATGTGTCGTGAAGCTTGAATGCTGTCTCTCCGGAGATTTCCTTCTCACCCGTAGCCTTGGCTTTTTCAATCACATCGCCAATCATAACCATGCCCTGATCCAGTGTCGCGGAGAATCTCTCCTCCTCGGCGGCAATGACTTTTTTGATGTAATCGGCCTTCTCTTTGAGCTGCGGATATGCGTCGCCTGAGTCTTCAATCACCACCTCGGCAAGCTTAATGAGGAACGGTCCTTTGATGCCCAGCTGTCTTCCGTGCCTGCAGGCGCCTCTCAAGAGCCTTCTGAGGACGTATCCTCTGGCCTCGTTTGACGGAACAACGCCGTCAGACACCATCATAACGGTGCTTCTGATGTGGTCGGTGATAACTCTTATGGACACATCGTCCTTGTAGACCTCGCCGTACTTCTTGCCGGCAATCTCGCAGACCGTGTCAAGGATTCTTCTAACTGTGTCAACCTCGAAAAGGTTTCCAACTCCCTGTAGGACGCAGGCAAGTCTCTCAAGACCCATTCCCGTATCGATATTGGGGAAAGCGAGGCGCTCGTAGCTTCCGTCGGCTTTTCTGTCGAACTGGGTGAAAACGAGGTTCCAGATTTCCATATAGCGGTCGCAGCTGCAGCCGACTTTGCAGTCCGGCTTTCCGCAGCTGTACTCCGCGCCTCTGTCAAAATGAATCTCCGAGCAGGGGCCGCAGGGACCTTCGCCGTGCTCCCAGAAGTTGTCCTCTTTTCCGAAGCGGTATATTCTCTCGGCGGGTATTCCCACCACTTTGTTCCAAATGTCGTAGGCCTCGTCGTCATCCTTGTATACGGTGATGTAGAGCCTGTCTGCGGGAATCTTCATATCCTCTGTGAGGAATTCCCATGCCCACGGAATAACTTCTTTTTTGAAGTAATCGCCAAATGAAAAGTTCCCGAGCATCTCGAAGAAGGTGCCGTGCCTTGCGGTCTTGCCCACATTGTCGATGTCCGGTGTTCTGATGCACTTCTGGCAGGTGGTGACCCTTTTTCTCGGGGGAACCTGGGCGCCCGTAAAATACGGTTTGAGGGGCGTCATTCCGGCGTTGATGAGAAGGATGCTGGGATCGTTCTCAGGAACAAGTGAAAAGCTGGGGAGTCTCAAATGTCCCTTGCTTTCGAAGAAAGAGAGGTATCTCTCGCGGATCTCGTTTAATCCAAGTTTTTCCATAAATTATAAATTGCCTTTCTACGGCACCGGAGGTCTCGTTTCCCGGGGCGCGCTGCCGATTGATTTAAAATCATGACGCCTGACACGCTTCAAAAACTTCAGCGCGCCAGGCAGTGTCTGTTAATTTGTATTTCCGTTTGCCGCCAATGTCGCCGGCCGCCTCAGCCCTCCGGCGGTGTTGTCGGTGTTGGCGTGGGAGTAGGAGTTTCGCCGTTATCCGGCGTAGGGCTCGGCGTAGGAGTCTCGCCGTTGTCCGGCGTGGGGCTCGGGGTCGGAGTCTCGCCGTTGTCCGGTGTGGGACTCGGCGTCGGAGTTTCGCCGTTGTCCGGTGTGGGACTCGGCGTCGGAGTTTCGCCGTTATCAGGTGTGGGGCTCGGAGTCGGGGTCTCGCCGTTGTCAGGTGTGGGACTCGGCGTCGGAGTTGATGTGGGCGTCGGGGTCGGCGTTGATGTGGGCGTCGGGGTCGGCGTAGGTGTAGGTGTAGGTGAATTTGTGGGTGTAGGAGTCGGCGTAGAAGTCGGCGTTGCAGTTGCCTCAGCTACCTCCGGCGTGTTCGAAGGAACCGGAGTTGCAGGACTTGCGCTCTCTTCCGCAGTTGTCGGCGTGGGCTCCGGGGCTGAAGTTTCGGGGTCCCCGGTCTCGGATTCCTGAGTCTCTAAAGGCGTCTCATCTTCATGATTTGAAGGAGTCTGGGACTCTTCCGCATAATCTGTGGAGCCGGGGGTTCCCGTCTCGTACACCGGCGTTGTTCCCGATGAAGGCTTGCTGTCCTTTCTGAACATCTCGATTGCGAAGAATGCGAGAACAACCACTATCACCAGGCAAACCAGGAAAATGACAATTGTAGGCCAGATGCTTTCCTTTGGCGTGTCTTTTGAGATTCCCGTAAACCTCTTTGCTGCCTCCGAAACGGTGGGCGCAGGGGCAGCTTCATCGGCCTTTTCGGGCTCATCGTCAGGGTTGTCTAAATCGATATCGGTCTCGAAGAAGTTGACTGCCTCCTCGATGGCTCCGTCGGATTCGTTTGACGTATAGAGTTCGGTCACGCCCTCATCGTCAACGTCGTAAGGTCTTGCATTGTAGCCCTGATCCAGTTCCTCCTCTTCTGAAGCGGAGGGTTCTTCAATGTCCGCTGTGCCGGAACCGACTGCAGTCTCGCCGACTGCTTCTTCCACAGTGCCGGCTTCGCTTTCGTTCGTTTTGAGATCTCTGTCCTCTTCCACAGCGGATTTGCGTCTTCTTCCGAACCTGAATCCGGAATCTTCGTCTTCAACAGGATTCTCCGGGATAACTGCTGCGGTTTCGGACCCGCCAACGGCTTCCTCATCGGCAGCCTCTGTTTTTTCACTTTTTTTCGCTTCAGGAACGTTTTCGCGCCTTACAGTCGTCTTCAGGGCCTGTCTTAAAGCCTCTCTGAAAGAAGTCTTTTGCGGCTTTTTCTCAATGGTGGGAACATCTTCCGTGATGTTCTCTTCCTCCATGTCAAAGAACACAATGTCATCGGTGAGTACTTTTTTGCTGCGCCGGGCCTCTTTTTCTGCCCTTTCAGCTTCGGCTCGCTCAGCGGCAGCCTTCTCAGCTGCAGCTTTTTCAGCGGCTGCTCTTTCTGCGGCAGCCTTCTCGGCGGCAGCTTTCTCCAAAGCAGCCTTCTCTGCTGCGGCTTTCTCGGCGGCTGCTCTTTCGGCGGCTGCTCTTTCGGCGGCAGATCTTTCCGCAGCTTCCCGGGCGGCTCTTTCAGCAGACTCCTTGGCGCGTTTTTCGGCTTCCTTCTCGGCTTTCTCAGCGGCGGCCTTTTCGGCTGCCTCTTTTGCGGCAAGAGCAGCAGCAGCTTTTGCGGCTTCTTTCTCTGCCTTCTTAGCGGCTTCAGCTTCTGCCTTTTCGGCTTTCTTTGCAGCCGCTTTTTCCGCCGCGGCCTTTTCAGCGGCCTCTTTGGCGGCAAGGGCGGCCGCTGCTTTTGCGGCTTCCTTGGCGTCCTTTTCAGCCTGCTCCTTGGCAAGTTTTTCCGCCTCATTTGCGGCTTTTTCCGCAGCAGCTTTTTCGGCCTGCTCCCGTTCAGCTTTTTCGGCCTCTGCGCGGGCATTCTGTTCGGATTCGGCTTTGGTTCTCTCCTCGGCAGAGGCACGGGCCGCCAATTCGGCAGCGGCTATCGCCGCAGCTTCAGCCGCCGCGTCTGAAACGTTCTTTGCGGCGGGTTTTGCGGGTTCGTCATTGGCGTCTTCCGTCTCGGAGTTCTCGTCGCTCTCGCCGTAGCACTTTACAACGATGGCGGAAAAATCGCCCACGCTTGTGTCGACGCACCTGTTGAGAATTCTGGCTGCAATCTCCCCGGGGTCACTCTCGGAGGCAGCCTCAAGGAGCATATTTTTGTCGATGATGTCCGCAAAGGATGTGCCGAGGATAACAAATACCTCGCCCTCAGTGGCGGTGACGGTCTCGATGTCCGGCACCGACGCGTCGCGGTTGATGCCCAGGTAGCGCACCAGCTTTTTCCTCTGGGGATGGCCCTTGAGCTTTGCCATGGGAACCACGCCCATTGACACCATTTTCATGGCCTGGGTGTGCTCCACGGTGAGTTCTCTCACATTTCCGTCTTTGATTGAATAGATTTTGACGCAGCCAACATTGGCGACAGTGACTTTGTCGTCGTCTGTGCAGAGCAGCGCGCATGAGACCTTTGTGTAGATGTCGTCGTCGTTTTCAATTGTCTGCGACACGTCAAGAGCGGCGTCGGCGAAGTAGTTTTTCAGAAGGCGGTCCACGTTTGTGTCCGTGTTCTTCAGGAAAAAGGCGTGGTACTTCTTCAGTTTTCCGAAAACCGCGTTAACCGATGACGAGCCGGTGGCAGGAGAATATAACCCTGTCGCCAATGCAAACATCTGACGCCCTCCTCTTGCGGATTTTTGCGTCAGCCTGATTCTGTTCTCGCTCATCGCGGGCGTGATGACCTTGGAATTGAAATAAAAATTGTCGCAGAACTTTTCGTCTCCCGGTCCCGGGCAGTATACGACAGCTGATTTAAAGCTTAACATCTGTAACGACCTCTCAATTTCTGGTTTTAAATTTACTTTAAGATTTTAGCATATTCAAGCGTCTTTATTCAACGCTGAATTTGGCTAAACTCAGCCGCAGGTGAACACTTCGGTGCCCTCTACAGCCTCGCTTTCGAGCCTCTCATAGTCGTACTTGGACTCTTCCTCAATCACTTCTTCCAGCGACGGTCTCGTCTTGGGGTGCTTGGGAGTAAACACGGTGCAGCAGTCTTCGTAGGGAAGCGTGCTGGTGTCGAAAGTGCCTATCTCCCTGGCGATTGCGATGACGTCCACCTTGTCCATGGCAATGAGGGGTCTGAAGACGGGCATATTGGCGGCAGCGTCGGTGCAGTACATAGCCTGCATTGTCTGACTGGCGACCTGGCCGATGCTCTCGCCGGTGACAAGCGCTGCGCATCCGTTCTTTCTCGCCAATGTCTCCGCAATTCTCATCATGGAGCGCCTCATTATGACGGTTCCCAGCTCGTCCCGGCAGTGTTCGTGGATGGCAAGCTGCACTTCGGTGTAGGGCACCACCATGACCTTGATCTCGCCGCAGTAGTTGGACATGATTTTCGCCAGTTCAAGCACTTTCTCCTTTGCCCTCTCGCTGGTGTAGGGGTAGCTGAAGAAGTGAACCGCGCAGATTTTCACGCCCCTCTTCGAGACCATGTAGCCTGCCACCGGGCTGTCGATGCCTCCCGAAAGGAGGAGGCAGGCCTTTCCGTTGCTGCCGATGGGCATGCCGCCCTTTGCCTTGGCGATGTCCGTGTAAACGAAGCTCTCCTCCCTGACCTCGCAGTAGAGGATGAAATCCGGGTTGTTTACGTCAACCGTAAGCTCTCCGAACTCGTCAAGGAGCACACCGCCAAGCTCAGCGGATATCTCAGGCGAAGTCATGGGAAAACTCTTGATGCCGCGCCTGGTTTCGACTTTGAATTTTATTGTTCCCTGCACTCCCGCTTTCCTGAGTGCCTCTATTTTTTCCGCAGCAGCCTTGATTGCAATCGCCTTTATCTCCTCAAAATCGGATTTGCACGCAATTGCAAGGCTTGAGGACACCACGCCGAAAACGCTGGACGCGGCATCCATAGCGGCTGCGTAGTCGAAAGGAAGCGAGACAGGCACAATGTAGAACCTGGACTGGGACCAGTGTATATCCGGGTTGCCCAGGTCCTTCAGCTTCTCCTTCAGATTCCTGTAAAGATTCTTTTCAAACGTGGAGCGGTTGAGCCCCTTAAGCGCAATTTCGCCTATTCTTACGAGGATAATGCGGTTCTCAGTTCCTTCTTTTGTCACCTTGACATAGTTCATAAAATCAGTTTTCTCCTAAATGTTTGCTTCCGGGACACTGCCCGTTTATTTGTCCGGAGCCTTTCCTGCCCCGGGTCAATTTTCAAAGTGCGGCTTTTGACCTTGTAAAAGCCTGCTGATTTCAGCCTCTCACGGCCCTCTTCAGCTCCTTGACGGCCTTGAAAAGAACCTCTGCGCCCTTTCTGATCTCCTCTTCAGTTGTAAATCTCGAGAAGCTGAATCTCACGCTGCCGTCAATAATTTTCACCGGAACATTCATGGCCGTAAGCACGTGGCTCCTGTTTTTCTTCTTTGACGAGCAGGCCGAGCCCACGGACACGAACATGTTTTCAGACTCAAGGGCGTGCAGCAGAACTTCCGCTCTTATAGGCGAAAACGATACGTTGAATATGTAGGGCAGCGTGGCGTCCGGGTCCGAATTGATATGGATTTTGTCGCCGTACTTTTCAAGAAGGAGCTCCCTGAAAAGATTTCTTGCCCGTTTAACGTTCTCATATGACTCGCCAATGTCTTTAAACGCATCCTCTGCCGCCGCTGCAAAGCCCCTTATCGCAGGAAGGTTTTCGGTGCCTGAACGGAGACCGCTCTCCTGGCCGCCGCCGTGGGTCACGGGAGCCAGCCTGATGCCCCGCCTTGCGTAAAGGAATCCGGCGCCCCTGGGGCCGTGTATCTTGTGGGCGCTTGCCGTCAGCATGTCGCACCCCAAATCTTTTACGTCGATTTTCAGTTTCCCGTAGCCCTGCACGCAATCTGTGTGAAGGATTATTTTGGGATTTATCGAGTTTTTAACCGCTGCAATTTCCTTTATAGGCATTATTGCGCCGGTCTCGCTGTTTACGGTCATGACCGAAATGAGAGCCGTGTCGCTGTCTATCATCTCGAAAAGGGCCTTGATGTCGATCACTCCCCTGCCGTCCACCGGGCAGAGCTCCACCTTGTAGCCAAGGCTTTCGAGGCTCTTTGCGGTTTCAAGGACCGACGGGTGTTCCACAGCTGAGACGATAACCTTGCTGCCGGAATGTTTATTGGCGGCAAGATAACCTTTTATTGCAAGATTGTTCGCTTCCGTTCCGGAGGCGGTGAATGTGATTTCGTTTCTGTCGGCGCCCACCGTTCCGGCAATGACGCCGCGGGCAGCCGTAAGTTCCTTCTCGGCAAGCATTCCCAGCCTCGTAAGCGAGGAGGGGTTTCCGTAGAATTTCCTTGCCGTTTCAGCCACAACCGCAGTCACACGGGGGGTCTGCCTCGTTGTGGCGCTGTTGTCGAAATAAATAACACGCTTTTCGCAGAAAGCGCTCTCCTCGTACTGCTCGTAGAGGTCGGGGCGCCTCTCCTTGGTTATCTTTTCGGCCTCTTTAAGCCGCCAGGCTTCGATGTCCGCATGGTTTCCCCCCGTGAGAACCTCCGGCACATCCGCTCCTTCAAAGGTCGCGGGCTTTGTGTATTGAGGGTACTCCAGCAAAAGCTTTTCGAAGGACTCGTCGCCGCCGGACTCCGGTGACCCCAGAACTCCCGGGACAAACCTTGAAACGGTGTCAATAAGAACGGCTGCGGGAAGCTCCCCTCCCGTCAGCACATAATCTCCGATGGATATCTCCTCGTCGCAGAAGGCGTCGATAAACCTCTGGTCGATGCCCTCGTAGTGTCCGCAGACAACTATCATGTAGGGGTTTCCGGCAAGCCTTTTTGCGGTTTTGGCGTCAAGTTTTGTGCCCCTTGGCGACATAAGAACCGTGTAGGGTTTCCCGAAGCCCTTTGCGGCGGCGTTTTCGGTTGCCGCGCGGCAGCATGAAGCGAGAGGCTGGCAGGTCATGAGCATGCCCGGGCCGCCTCCGTAGGGGGTGTCGTCCACCTTGTTTTGCTTGTTTTCCGAATAGTCCCTGATTTGGTAAAAACCCAGGTCTATGTGGCCCGAGTTCACCGCCCTCCCCACTATGCTTTCGGAGAGAGCAGTTTTCACCATTTCGGGAAACAGCGTCAGAACGTCAATTTTCATAATTGTCAGTCAACTGCAGTAGTATCAGGCGCGGTGCGCCTTTTTGTGTCGTATCGTTTTCCGCGGCGCAGGCTTTCATTGGGGCTTGCCGAGAAGCTTAAACATGTTCTTCTTATATGCCTCAACGCCGGGCTGGTTGAAAGGATTCACGCCAAGCATATATCCGCTGATTGCGCATGCCCTCTCGAAGAAATAGATGAGCCCGCCAATGCTTTTCGCATCCAGCTTCTCAATCGATATTTTGAGGTTGGGAACGCCGCCGTCGATGTGAGCCATTGCCGTGCCCTTGGCGGCCTGCTTGTTAACATAGTCCATGCCCTTGCCGGCAAGGTAGTTAAGGCCGTCGCAGTCGTCCTCATCTTTGCCTATAACAAGGTCAACCGCAGGCTTTTTGACTTCAATGGCGGTCTCGAACATGAGTCTAACGCCGTCCTGGATGTACTGGCCCATGGAGTGGAGGTCTGTCGTAAAATCGCATCCTGCAGGGAAAAGGCCCTTGCCGTTTTTGCCCTCGCTCTCGCCGTAGAGCTGCTTCCACCATTCGGTGACGTAGTGGAGGCCGGGCTCGTAGTTGACCAGCAGCTCCACGGATTTGCCTTGGCGGTAAAGGGCCGTTCTTGCGGCAGCATATCTGTAGCAGTCGTTCTTTTCGACGGAGATGTCTCCGTACTCGCCGAAAGCTTCCTTGGCGCCTTCTGTAAGAGCGTCCGTGTCGATGCCGGCAACGGCAATCGGAAGAAGTCCCACAGGTGTCAGTACACTGAATCTGCCGCCAACGTCATCCGGAATCACAAAGGTTTCATAACCCTCTGCGTCAGCCATTTTCTTAAGAGCGCCCCGGGCCTTGTCTGTGGTGGCGTAAATGCGCTTTGCGGCGCCGCTGCGGCCGTACTTTTTCTCAAGGAGTTCTTTAAAGAATCTGAATGTGACCGCCGGCTCCGTGGTGGTTCCGGATTTGGAGATGACGTTTACCGAGAAATCCCTGTCCTTCACAAGTTCAAGGACGGACGAAAGATAGACGGGGCTGATGGAGTTGCCGGCAAAAACAACGGCTGTTCCGCCCTTCCCGGCAAGTGCATTGGCGTTTGCAAAGGGGTCCGTCAGCGCTTCGATCACAGCTCTGGCGCCAAGGTAGGATCCGCCGATACCCACCACCACAAGCACCTCCGAATCGCTTCTGATTTTCCTTGCGGCCGCTTTCACCCGTTCATACTCATCGCCAAGCTGAAAAGGCAGATCATACCAGCCGAGAAAGTCGTTCCCGTCGCCTGTCCTGCCGGCAAGCTTTTCGTGTGCGGTTTTTATTTCGTCTTTCAGAGAATCTATAACGCCTGCGCCTATAAAACTTTCAGCGCCGCTCATGTCAAATTCAACGATTGCCATAAAACCCTCCGGTTTGCTAAAGTTGCAGGGGCGCGCGGTTTGCGCGCGCACATACACTTTTATTATATAACGAATTCGCCGTTCGCGCAAGATAAAAACCTTGCCGGGTTCACCGGTTGGGAAGTTTTTCATTGGCGTGTTTCCCGTGCACCCGCCGCTCCCCGCAGCCCTCGCCGGAAAGGGTCCCCGTCTCCGCCTAAAAACAGCAAAAAGCTGCTTTTTTGCACCGAATTTTTCTTGAACTTTTCAATCCGATGTTGTATGATTTCCTGTTGGAAGAACAGGACGGAATTCCCGACCGATTCCGAAAGGAGAAAAATGTTATGAGCGAAAATCTTCACATCATCGATCACCCTCTCATTCGTCACAAACTTACAATCATGCGCAGAATCGAAACAGGTTCAAAAGATTTCAGACAGCTCCTTAACGAGATTTCACTTCTCATGGGGTATGAAGTAACCAGGGACATTCCGCTCCATGATATTGAGATTGAAACTCCTCTCTGCAAAACAGTTGCTCAGGAGATTGACGGTAAAAAGCTTGCCATCGTGCCTATTTTAAGAGCCGGCCTCGGAATGGTTGACGGACTTCTCAACCTTCTCCCTGTCGCAAAAGTAGGTCACATCGGTCTCTACCGCGACCCCGTCTCCCACAAGCCTGTTCCCTACTACTGCAAGCTCCCTGAGGATATCGGCGAAAGACTTGTCATTCTCTGCGACCCCATGCTCGCAACCGGCGGCAGCTCCTGCGACGCTATAGACCTTCTCAAGAGAAGAGGCGCCACAAACATTAAACTTATGTGCCTTGTTGCGGCTCCCGAAGGCGTTCTAAAAGTTGAAGAGACCCACCCCGACATCCAGATTTACTGCGCTGCTCTTGACGATCACCTCAACGATCACGCATACATCGTTCCGGGACTCGGCGACGCCGGCGACAGACTGTTCGGAACAAAATAATTCATTAAACAATTGTTAAATTGAGCATAAAAACAAACCTGCGCACAAATGTCCGCGAGACAGAAGGCGCAGGCTTTTTTTGCCTTTATTTAGCTAAAATTTTAAGCTTTATCGGCGATGATGTGATCGATGATTCCGTACTCTTTTGCCTCTTCCGGGAACATCCAGTTGTTTCTCTCCGTATCCCTCTCAACCTCGGCTATATCTTTGCCTGTGTTCTTTGCGAGAAGCGTGTTGAGTCTGTTCTTTATGCGGATAATCTGGTCCGCCTCGATGAGCATGTCGGACGCCTGTCCTTCGACGCCGCCAAGGACCTGGTGAATCATAACCTGGCTGTTTTCAAGGGCATATCTCTTTCCGGGAGTACCTGCCGCAAGAAGGAATGCACCCATGCTGGCTGCCATGCCGACGCAGATGACGCTGACGTCGCAGGAAAGGCTCTTCATGGTGTCGTAGATACCGAGGCCCGCGGAAACGGATCCGCCGTAGCTGTTAATGTAAACTGTTATGTCCTTATCAGGATCAATCGCCTGCAGATAAAGAAGCTGTGCAATAACTGTGCAGGCAAGGTCGTCGTTGATTTCGTTGAAAATGAGAACGATGCGGTCCTTAAGAAGCCTTGAATAAAGATCGTAGCCCCGCTCCTTCTCTCCGTCGCTTTCGTAGAAATTGGGATTTATAATCATAATGAGTCCTCCGTCATTACTTTTTTCGCATGGTTTCACGCCGGACAGCTTCTGTTTTATGTCTTTTCCGGCCCGCCGGCAGGTCTTGTCAGCGTGTGAATTATATACCATCTGGCGGCTTTTTTCAATCTTTTCGGCATTTACCGGAAATGGGTTCTTTTTCAAGTGTTTTTCAATTGTTTTCCATTGGCGGTGCGGGTTGGCGAGGTGTCAGAATGTCAATTTAAAGGTCTGAAAACATCAGCGGGAGCGGGCCTTACCTGTGTGTTTGCACCTTGCCTGTTCCGGCGTTTTGTGTTAGAATGTGGACAGTCATGAATCGCCCTGTCCGCAATCAGCGAACCGGGCAAGGCTTCAACAAACCGGCGCCCGGGAGAGCCTGAGGCGTTCCGGATTTTTTCTGCACGAAAAAGCAGCTTTGAAAGAGAGAAGGTATTATGAAAAAACTACTTATCCTTTTGATTTGCATCGGAATTCTGGTTTCCTGCGGTGCTTTGAACGCATTCGCCATTCCGGATACCAAGCTTAACGGTGAGATTTCAAGAACCACCGAAACGCTTTACGAGGGTGTGACCTGCACTCACATCTCAATAGGAGCGGATTCAAAATTGAGGCAGCAGGAGCTCTGGGTTGTTGAATTTGACCCGAGAGACACAAACCTCGATATTCAGGTCGCCTGCGGCGGGCAGTACACGTCACAGCTCAGAACCGTTAAGGCCACCATGGAGAACTTTAAAGAAGCGAATAAGGACAAAGGTCTTGTTCCGATCACTGCAATAAACGGAGATCTCTGGATGGTTGCCTATGCCCACGCAAGAATCGAAGGCAAAGGAACCGAATACGGCGGATTCAGCGATGCCGTCGTTAAACATGAACTCACCATTCCGAGAGGACTTGACATGTACAACGGAGAGATCATATCCAGCCCTCACTCCTCCGCAGAGACTCCCTTCGAAGGAAATTTCGATGCATTCGGCATCACCCCCGACGGCAGAACAGTCCTCGGAACACCGTCTCTTGTCATAAAGATGAACGATCTTACGGACACTTCCGTCAAAGAGGTCAAACTTACAGGTCTCAACAGGCTTCCCGCCGACAAGGCCATCATGCTCTACTCCGATAGAATAGGCACCGACAATGCATCTCTCGACGATGCTTACGAGATTGTCATCGACTGCGACTACGACTACGTCATAAAGCAGGGTTCGGTAATTAAAGGAAAGGTAACCGCCATCTGCAAGGAAGGGGACGAGAATCCGAAGATGCAGGAGAACCGTCTTATCCTTACAGCCAGAGGCAAGAACTACATCTCCAAAGTGGATCAGATTAAAGTTGGCGATGAG
>CACZNV010000178.1 GCA_902782645.1 uncultured Ruminococcus sp.
GAGTAAATAGAGGCACGATAAAAAAAAAAAAAAACAAAAATGGGATACCGAGTTCACATCTGCGAGGAATACGAGAATGTCCGCAAGATGAAGGGCGACGCATACATCGGCTATGACATCAAGGTGCGGTTCTCGCCTAATCAGCGCAGTTGGTTCAATGACGGCAGTTATGACCTCGCGGATTGGTTTAATGAAAACAGCGATTGCTGTTATCTTGACCCCTATGCGGAGGAATGGAACATTGACACTTCATATCTTGCGCGTATTCACCACAAGGCGTATGAGAACCCGCCAGCCTATGTTTCGCCCGAAGAAATGAAGGAGTTTATCTCCGAGTGTATCAGATGTGGTGAGAAGAACGGATTTGTTCATCTTGAATGGTGGTAATGGTAGCCACCAAAAACAAAAACAATCAACAAGAACAGGAGGTACAAGAAATGACAGAAATGACAGAAATGACGGTAAAGGAAATCACGCGGCGTATTCAAAGTTATTTGCGCCGAAAGAAAAAACTAATCATCAAGATTGATGAAGCCAAGGCGGACATTAGGGCAACCAACAAGGCGTTGCACTTTTGGAATCAAGAACTAATCCGTGCGAAGAAGACTGCGAGGTGATACAATGGCAAAGAAACACGCATATCGGGTAATATGGACAGAATCTTTTACTTGCTCCAAGATAGTAGAAGCCGAGAGCGAGGAAAAGGCGAAGTTGATGTGTTATGACATAGACGACCCCGACACACGGGAGTTTGAGGGCTACTCCGAATGGGGATGTGTCCAGTTGGAGGATGAAGACTGACTCCCCCCTCTTGCGTCCTCTCCGCGATTGTGGTATAATACGCACCATCAAGCCGAGAGAGGGCGCAAGGGGCGTTCCAAAGGCGAGACAACAAAAAGGAGAAAATGAAAATGAACAATAAGTATGCAGTCGGAGACAAGGTGATGTACAAGGGCATTGCCTACACCGTTGTGGATTTTCGCATCCCCAAAAAGAAGCATGAGGAATTGGTCTATGACCTTGCCGAATGCGATGGGGATGGAGAGATGTTGGATGTTAGGGAGTTTGACATAAGCCCTTTCACAACTGACAAGGAGACAAAAACAATGAGCAATAAAGAAAATGAAAAGAAGACAGGCAAGCGCAAGTTCACCGTGTCGCTACAGGTGGATACGCGGATTGAAATTGATGTGTTTGCCGAGAACGCTCTGGAAGCAGGGAGACTGGCTTCTGACGAGCCTTTTGAAATGAAGGACTTGGAATTCATAGAGAGCCACATGGTGAGCGCCTACGATGTGGAGAACAACGAACTGACAGACCTTTGCTGAAAGGAGGTATGACAATGGTACGCATACAGCAGGATATGGAACTTTGGAAAGTTCTTGATGTAATACTCGCGGATTACAGTGCCGTGCCGCCGTCCGACTACAAGGGGCAGTTGCGCGTTCAGATGAGGAATGAGGCAATGATGACAGAAGCGTTCACCAATGCTATTGAGCGTGAGATTGAGGATGCGTTCTCCAGACCACCGAGGATTGACGAAATAGAGGACTGGATAAGCGAAATGCCGCCTAATCTTGCGTATGTGCTTGACCATTATGGCATCCGTGAGACGGCGCGTAGGATAGCCAATTATAACAAATGAAAGCGAGGAGAGCGATGAACAAGTATGTCTATATCATTCAAGGAACGACGATTCTTGACCCGAAGAATGCCGAGGTGGAAATTGTAGGCGACACTTGCTACCTTGACATTGAGACGGCAAGGCGTAGGATGAAGGAGGAATTCTTGGATAAGATTGTCATTCTGAAAAGCGAATGCGACATGGCAGACTGCCAAGAGGAAATCTACGAGGACTTGGCGCGGTTCTTTGCCGACGGACGCAAGACCTTGGTTATGAAGATAGTGGCGTTGAAAGTCTTTGCGGAAATCCCCGAGATAATATGACCCCCAGGACTATCCCAAAAAATCAAAAACAAAACTAAAAACACACAAAGGAGACAAAAATGAATAACGAAAGTTGGAACCTCTACAAGAAATCCCCGAAGTACCCTTCTGCAACGCTACATACTGTCTTGTTCGCCAGTACCGAGACGCACGAAGAGTGTCTTGATGCGGCTATGTCCGATATCTATGCCGAACTTCACGATGGGGACGGAGAGAACGGCGGTATGGGGTCGTTGTGGCGTTGCGCCAAGGAGATTTACGATTCTCTTGCGAACGGGATTCACTACCAATATGCTGATTGTGAATGGTGGATTGAGGAGATTCCCCGCGAGCAGATGACCCGCAAATGGCAATTCCCCTATGTTGCCAGTTTGGAGATGCGGATTGTCATAGAAGACAAAACGATGGAGAAAGCACGGGAGAGGGCGAAGGAAGCCATAATGCAGTCTGCCCACCAATTGAGAGAATATATCGGGGACGGGCTTATGGGGTGGAAGTTGGTTGATGTATTTGACAGCGATGGTGTTTCCGTTAGACTCCCCCCTGTTGACAAGGCGTAGGTATTTTTGATACAATACGCACCATCAACGCA
>CACZNV010000179.1 GCA_902782645.1 uncultured Ruminococcus sp.
GTTCATCATCGCCAAAGCTGCGTACTTGGTTGAGCAAAGCCTTCGCTTCGTCCAGGGTACGGCGTAGAAGCAGAAGATGTTCTTTATTCGTCTCTTCGTCAAGTTGCTTTCTAAACTCCTCCTTGTTCTCCGTATCATAAATGAAAAGAACATCCTTTAGCTGGTGAAGTTTCTCGGTGATTTCCTCTGGTGAAGCAATGAGAGCCTCACCTGGATTGCCTGCCGTGTCATCGTCTCCGTCGCTATCCCGTCCGTAAACTGCATCGTGCAATTCCTTGAGATAACGGTTGTTGGTATCAATGAAATTTTCCTTAATGTCAGCAAAATCAACCACATAGCCATAACGGAAGTCCTTGTATGGACGATTTACACGTGTCAGTGCCTGAAGCAAGTCATGGCCGTCCAGTTTGCGACAAAGATACAACCGCTTTAATCGTGGGGCATCAAATCCCGTAAGGAGCATCTTGTTCACGATGAGAAAGTCAATAGATTCCGTCTTCTTAAAGTCGTTGATGGAGCCCTTGCGTTCCTCCTTGTCGCCTTCGTCATGGAGGATGAGGTATGCCTTAAACGGCTTCTCTCCTGGGGCGAGATTCTGCGGCTTGTTGCGCTCGTTGAAGATGCGGAACATCTCCCTTGCCTGCGGATTCGTTTCGCAGACAATCATTCCGCCAGCAGCGGGGCAGTCTTTCTGTATGCGGAATTTGCGCATATCAGCAAAGATGTAGTCAA
Organism: uncultured Ruminococcus sp.; assembly: GCA_902782645.1. Taxonomy (GTDB): domain Bacteria; phylum Bacillota; class Clostridia; order UBA1212; family UBA1212; genus UBA1212. The sequence continues at coordinate 733 of CACZNV010000179.1, forward strand.
GAAGTCCATTCAGATAGGTCTCGTGTTCAATGATTTTCTCGCGTTTCACGTCCGATTTCTTAACCTCAACGTCACCTGCGAGTTTCTCCAGGATATCTGCAATTTTCTCGCGATATTCGGTTTCAATGTCCTCGCGCATCAATTTGAGGGTGTAGCCATCGGCGATGGATTTGTCATAGTAGTAGGTGTCAATGTAATCACCAAATACGCGCCAGGAGGCTCGCTCCTCTGCGAGCAAGGGTGTTCCAGTCATGGCGATTTTCACGGCATCCTTGTCCGCATTCAGAAGATTCGCAAGAAACGACCCTTTGGGATTGTAGCCACGATGCGCTTCATCAATGAAAAAAACACGCTGAAGATTCGTTGAGTAGCCACCCTCTATGACAACAGGTGTATGATCTTCCTTAAACTTCTGGATGTTGACAACGATGATTTCAAGTTTCCCACTAGGATTGTAGAAAGGTTTGTTGTCCTTAATTTTCTCCATTAGTTCATTTCTGCTTTGGGCAGTCTGGACCATAAGGCCACGCGATACAAATTCATCAACTGATTGCTCAAGCAAGTCGATTCGGTCAACAATGAAGAAGAACTTGGCGACGGTGTTCCTTGCCGCATAGAAATCAGTCAGACTCTTGACATTGTAGAACGCAAGGGCAGTCTTTCCACTACCCTGCGTATGCCAGATTACGCCGCCTTTCATTCCCTCTGCCAGTTTTCTCCGCAGGGCAAATGTTGCGAAAAGTTGCTGATACCGCATAATATGTTTTTCCAGAATTTCGACTTTCGTCCCATCTGCACGTTCAATTTTCTTATCAACATATGCAAAAGCGTACCGAAGCAGAAACAAAAAACGTTCTCTGGACAACAATGAGGTTATGAGCCTATTGGTCGGAGTCAAGGGACTTTTATTGGTCTGGTATTCCGGATCTTCCTTGATTGGGATGCAGTTGCGATGCTTTAGAATCATCTTCTGGATGTCATCGGAAATCTCGTCAGTATAACCAGAGTGGTGGAGAATGTCTTCATCCTTTTCATGGAACACATTGAAAAAAGTATGCTCCTTGGCAGTCGTTGCATAGAACGCTCCCTGTATGGGTACAACATTCTCCGTGTCATATTCCTGGTTGTTTGAAAAGATCATCAATTGCGTGACATTCAGGAATGGTCGAAACGATTTGTTGCGGAAGCGCATGTTAATGCGTTCCCGTTCTGCAAGCATCCCCTCATGATTATTAGGCTTTTTGACCTCGATGAAAGCCAAGGGAAGTCCGTTCACGAAACAGGTTATATCCGGCCGAAAATTAGCCCCGTCATCTGGATTTTCACACGTGAATTCGGTTGTACAGTGCCAAGTATTATTAGCTGGATTTGTGAAATCAATAGTCCGAATATTACTTGTGGCAAGTATCTTATAATAAAAGTCTCGGCCAAGATCGTCATTTCTTGCAGCTTGGAGTAATCCCTGAAGATGAAGCGCAATTTCTGCCTTCGTTCTACTGGGATTAATACGACTCACGGAATCTATAAAGACCTGTGTGAGGATATTCGTGTAATGGTCATAATCACCATCATCGA
>CACZNV010000180.1 GCA_902782645.1 uncultured Ruminococcus sp.
AATACTAAACCATTTCAAGAATATCTACCTCCTAACTAAATAAGGATGCCGCCATAAGACGGCACCCTCCATTTGCAGTTTTGGGTATATTATTCGCCCTGAGAACCATCCCAGAGAGCGGTAACCTCTGCTGCGGAAATCTCAACAAAGTCAGAAGCCTGAAGCGCAGTAATACCCATATTCGGAACAACGTCAAGAGTAGCAGAATCAATACTAAGGCCAGTGATAACGTTACCAGAGCCAGTAGCGGTACCAATGCCACGGTCAGCAGACTTCTTGAACAGAGTGTGGTCAGCAGCGCTGAGAGCACCTGCGTTGGAGTTGGAAGCAACAGCAAGAGCCAGACCATCAGAACCAACAGAGAGACCATTAGCGTTGTTGCTATCAACAACAGCGGAGATCTCACGGTTGGTGATATCGATGCCATCGCCCTCAGTGTAGTTGTCAAGCCCAGCAAGCTTTTCAGCCTGAGCAGCGGTCATCGCACCGTTAGAACCGCCAGTGCCACCGGTAGAAGCAACGACAGTATCAAGCTTCAGGCCGTTAGCAGTAGCGGCAAGACCGTTAGCGTTATTGGAATCAATGTTAACGGAGATAACGTTATCAGCGCCAACAGTGATACCATTGCCAGAAGTATAGATATCTACCAGATCCTGAACAGGCAGATAGATGTGAGAAGCTGTCTCGCTGGAGTCGACAGTGTTAACAACGAAATCAATGTACTTGTCGCCAGGTACAAGGCCGGAGACAGGAACGTCGGCGGTTTCGCAAGTCTCAATAGTAGCAGACTTAACAAGGAAGTCCTTCGGGATGTTAATCTTAGCGCCAACGGCTGTCTCAGTGCTATCCGTGTCTACAGAAAACAGCTGGTAGGTTGCGAAGAAACCAGACTCAGCAGTAGTCTGCTTTTTAATCGTGTAGCTGAGTACATCAGCCTTCTTGAGGTAACGAGAATCAACTTCCGCCTGGAACTGCTGCAGGGTATTCAGTGATGCATACTTAATAGACATATAATTTGTCCTCCTTAAAATAAAAAATGGGAGGTCGATTGACCTCCAAATACAATGAGTTTATATAGATAAACGGATAGCCCGTTAATCCCAAAGATTTTTGATTTCGTCTTCCGAAATCTCTACTGTCTGTTCATTCAGAATATCTGCTATCATTTCTGCCATGAACTCTTCGTCAATACTTGCGACGCCGTTATCATCGACGGAGATACCTTCTCCGATCTGCACGATTCCCGGCGCATTGGAAGTAGCCTTGTGTGAATTAAGATAGTCGGATACAATATCTCTTACATCGGATGGTGTGATAGCTCCACCGCCACCACCGCCACTTCTTTTTCTACCACTTAAAGCTAAGAGGAAAGCGAAATTGGTTAAATCATTATTCTCGGCTTGATTCACTCATCCTCACCTACCTTCACCCAAGTGCCATCGCTCTGTAATGCATACAGATTACCTGTTTCCATAATGAAGGCGAGAGAGCCGATTGCAGTGCTTTCTTTATCGGGAAGGTTAGCTACGTCGTTTTCGTTGTCACAGATGTAACTGTGATAGTTTACGACATGTGTCCCCTTTTCACCTTCATTCGGATGGATGTCACTTGTACCAAATTTCTTATAAGCCATAGTAGGACACCTCCTTATTTGTTTTCTTTTACGATTTCTCGCAGCGTCTTCAGAGCGTTATTGATTTCGGTATCAATCCAATCAACGAGCGCATCCTGATCGATTGCCTTTGAGAGGATGGGATACTTTTCATATATCTCTTTTATCGCCTGCGATCTCTTAATAGAGCCTGCTTTCGACCAATCGCTGTATTCGTTCTCAGCATCACTTATGACTTTGAGAATCAGTTCATGAATCTGTTTCTTTGCAATCTCAATTCTTTCTTCGTTATTTTTTGAAAAGTAATCCTTTGTCTTCTTAACAATTCCTACGATCAAACCAACAATACATAAGATCGTTATCCAGTTTTCATTTAATAGTTGTAGGAAATTTTTAACACCGTCTAACGCATTCATATTGCTACTCCTCACTTGCACTTTGTTGTGATGATAATGTAAGCGCAGACAGTGTCTTCTCATAGATAATATCTACGCCATGATTTCCACCTATAGATTTATAGGTGTCATACATTCCTTGGAACTCAACCATCTCATCGGCCGGGATTGCTCCCAGACTAAGATAGTGTGATGCTTTTTGTGATATGCGGTCTCCGAGAACCATGATGTTTGCGTTTTTAACGTTTCTGAGGTCTGTTCTCAATTCGTTAAAGCTCTCCTTCGTTTCTCGCCGCATATCCTTTATCTCTTTCCATATGTCTTGTGTTTGTTGATCTCGTTTAGCCTCTTTTGCGAGATAATCCTCTCGATCAAGTTCATACCTTGTTTTATAACCGAGAGCGTCATGTATTTTTGCTCTAGCTGTGACAATTGACGCCACCGCTATCAATCCTCCAACAATGAGGACTACAATAAAAAAAGGATGTGCTTCAAGCAATCCCCAGAATTGAGACTCCATAGTTCTCTTCTCCTCTCTATCTAAAAAGACCGTGGCAGTTAACCACGGTCATCGTAATTTTCGAATCGTTCCCCTCTTCTTAGAGGAGTGAACTGTTCCATCTTTATTCGTATTCCTGAATTTATCCTTCCGTAACACCTGCGGTCTCTTCCTTGTGATAAACTCCAGCTCTTCTGGTTCTCTTACCCAGATTTCAGTTCTCTCGATTCTAGGAGTACACACTGGATCTGCTTTGTACACCGGTACCACCTCCACTTCTTTGTGTCTAAGACGTGTTCGAATGTACCTTCTTGCATCCTCGATGGAAGAGAAGAGTACCTTCTTATTTTGTGATGGTCGCGGCATGATAGCACCGCGAGATCCAATATAGCAGTTAGCCTCCGTACATACTGCTGTCTTAATTATGTATCCGATAATTTCCTGTTTACTCTTCATGCAAAACACCTCTTGTATTCGCACGCGGTCTGTGCCATGTCATTCTGGACGTAGATCTGTGTCGTAGCATAATTTTCATGTCCAAGAAGCTCCTGAAGTTTATCAGGTGCCATACCCCTCGCAATCGCTTGTGTAGCGAATGTATGACGGAACACGTGAGGTGTTAGTCTTGCTGAGATGTTAGCTCTGCTGCTTATCTTACGAATGATTGCCGAGACACCCTCCTTGTTAATCGGGTTGTATGGATATTTGTCACTCAAGAATACTCGGTCGCTGTCACCAAGTCTCACAAGCTTGTACTGTAGCAAAGAGATTTTTGTCTGACTGTTAAAGAGTACGGTTCTGTATTTTGAACCTTTACCGAACACTGTAATTGTCTTTTTGTCCAAATCAATATCAGACCACTTCATGTTCGCCAGTTCAGATAGACGTACGCCGGTGTATAAGAATACGTCTACAATTGCACGCTCACGATACGTCTCGCAAGCATCACGTACTAGGACAACTTCTTCTTCTGTGAGTGGCTGTCTCGGTCTCTCTACGTATTTGATCGGGTCGATACTCGCTACGAAGTTCTTTTTAATGTAACCTTCCGAAGCAGCCCAGTCGAAGAATGCGTTGAGCATAATTCTTACTTGGTCAAGAGTCCTGTTTGTAACACCCCTACGCTTTTGATAGTTGTACAGATAAGAAAACATTAACGTCCCATCCATATCATCAAGCGGAGCGGGTGCATTCCTAAAGAAGTCAATAATCTGTTTGTTATAGAGTTTGAGAGTATCCATTGTCCTTCCGGCTATCCTCTTTTTAGCTAAGAAGATTGCATACCATTCGGGCACTTCTCTGCCGTACTCTACGACATCGGTGACTCTGGTTGTGATCTCATAGTCGCTTAGCGTCTCTACAAGAGCACTTTCAATTGACTCTAAATCCTCCGTGCTGAATTCCCCTTTGAGGGTGTTTAAAACTTTAATGATGAATTCGTCCCTTTTACTCATTTACACTCTTTTACTCCTTTTTGTTTTAATATTCTTTTGTCAAGGTTCTCAGTGAATGATTGTCGTAGTATTTTAATGAACACCGTAACCATCATCACTACACGATATCTACTATTAATATGAATATTATCATACGTCCAATTACATAATCAAGTAGATAATTAAACAACATTGAAAAAGAGTATTTTTATCCAAAAAGAGAAGAGTGTATTTGGACACTTTGCATCATGTTTTAAACACCCATAACAGATATATCACAAAGGATGGCAGATCATTGATGTTTTTAAATATGACGTTTGGGATTGTAGCGCTGTAAAGTATAAAAGATCGTTACATAAAGCATGGTTTAATGCACTACTGTCTATGATTTTCCATATAGCGGTCTTCAGCAAACGGGTCTTCAATACTTTCGATGAATTGATCTGAAATGACGAGATACATTTCTTCGAGAGCATCAACACCATCTCTTATCAAGTCTATGATTTCGCCAAACGTCATGTTTTCAAAATCCTCTTTAGTTATCTGGCTCATAAGGTTCTCCCGTAATAAACTCATATTCATCTGCCGTGATCCAAATCCCGACCGCATTGTGGACACGTTCTTTACTCCACCGACCAGTGTCATAGTATTTCTTAACCTTTTTGAAATTATCGCTCATTGTTATCCCTCCGTGATCATGACCGCATAATCCGCATCAGCTTGTGCCTGTGCCGCCAACTCGATGGCGTATTCAGCAAATGTATACTGGATTTCATCGTAAACATATTCGATTCTTGTTTCTCCGTCATCATCCACTACCTGTCTTTCGGTCACGTTCGATCTGACATAGACGGTAGTTGGAGATGACTCCATGTCGATTTCAAGCGGTTCCTGGCCAGATGTCACACCATTTAATACTTTCATTCTTTCTTTCCTTTCTGTTGTGCTTCGATACAACTTTTCTTAA